>CAZGYD010000188.1:0-18875 GCA_964530115.1 uncultured Rhodocyclaceae bacterium
CGCAGTTGAGCAGCTTGCCCCTGAGCGGCAGGGTGGCCGGGCAGCGGCGACCGCGGGCCGGCTTTGCCGAGCCGCCGGCTGACTAGCCTTCGACGCTGTCGGGCTCGCTAGGCGCCGGGTCCGTCTCCTGCCTGTGCGCGAGTTTGCCCGGCAGGCCGCTGGTGTCCAGGCCGCCTTTCCCGCGCGTCATGTCGCGCGACTTGCGCGCGGCTTCGCGCGCTCGCGCCGCCTCGACGATCTTGCCGGTGATGATCTTCGCGTCGGCCGGCCGCTCGAGCAGGAACTCGGCGAGCTTCTGGCCGACGACATCGATCACGGCGTTTTGCGCCTCGGAGGAGACCAGTTTCATTTTGGTCTGCGAGGCGAACTTGGGATCCGGCATTTTCACGGACAGCACGCAGGCGAGACCTTCGCGCATGTCGTCGCCGTTGATGTCACCGACCTTGGCCTTCCTGGCGATCTCGTTTTCTTCGATGTACTTGTTGATGACCCGCGTCATCGCCGTCTTGAGGCCGGTGAGATGCGTGCCGCCATCGGTCTGGGGAATGTTGTTGGTGAAGCAGAGCACCTGTTCGGCATAGGAGTCGTTCCATTGCATCGCTACTTCGACACCGATGGTGACGCCCTGGGGCGTCTTCACTTCGCCGCTGGCATGAAAGATGTTGGGGTGCAGCACCGTCTTGTTGCGGTTGATGTATTCGACGAAACCCTTGACGCCGCCGGAGAAGGCGAAGTCCTCCTCCTTGCCGGTCCGCTGGTCGACCAGCCGGATCTTGACGCCATTGTTGAGGAACGAGAGCTCACGCAGCCGCCGGGCGAGAATGTCGTAGTGATATTCGACGGTGCCGAAGATTTCCGGGTCGGCGAGGAAATGCACCTCGGTGCCGGTCCCCTGCGCTTCGCCGATGATCCTGAGCGGAGAGACTTCGACACCGTTCTGGATCTCGATGACGCGGTCGACCGGCTGGCCGCGGCGGAACTCCATGTAATGTTTCCTGCCGTCACGACGGATGGTCAGCCGCAGCCATTCCGACAGCGCATTGACACAGGAGACACCGACGCCGTGCAGACCGCCGGAAACCTTGTAGGAGTTCTGGTTGAACTTGCCGCCGGCATGGAGCACACACATGACGATCTCGGCCGCGGAGCGTTTCGGCTCGTGTTTGTCGTCGAACTTGATGCCCGTCGGAATGCCGCGGCCGTTGTCGGCGACGGAGATCGAATTGTCCGGATGGATGGTGACGACGATGTCGTCGCAGTAGCCGGCCAGCGCCTCGTCGATGGCATTGTCGACGACCTCGAAGACCATGTGATGCAGGCCGGTGCCGTCCTGGGTATCGCCGATGTACATACCCGGCCGCTTGCGTACGGCCTCGAGGCCTTCGAGCTGCTGGATCGAGTCTTCGTCGTAGCCGCCATTGCCGGCCGGATTGCCCGGCCCGTTTTCCTGTGTCATCGAACTTCCTGTTTCACTTCGGATTGTCTGTGTCCTCAGATGCGCATGGGCATGACGACATACTTGAAACGCTCATTGCCAGGCAGGGTGAACAGCGCGCTGGAGCTGGCATCGGAGAGCCGGCATTCGATCACCTCGGCCGGCACATTGTTGAGCACATCGAGCAGATAGGTGACGTTGAAGCCGATGTCGAGGGGATCGCCGCCGTAGGCGACCTCGATTTCCTCCTGGGCTTCCTCCTGTTCTGCGTTGGTGGAAACGATCTTCAGGCTGCCACTGGAAAGCATCAGCCGGACGCCGCGGAACTTCTCGTTGGTCAGGATCGCGGCGCGCTGGAGGGAATGGAGAAACTGATCCCGCTGGAGAGACACGACCTTGTTGTGGTGCTGGGGAATGACGCGCTCGTAGTCCGGAAACTTGCCATCGATGAGTTTGGAGACCAGTTCGATGTCGCCGAAGCGGAACTGGGCCTGCGTCGGCGAAAGGACGATCTCCAGCGGCTCGTCGTTGTCGGCAAGCTGCCGTGACAGCTCCAGCACCGTCTTCCGTGGCAGGATCACCTCGCTGCGCGGCAGATCCTCGGCCATGAGCTCACTGGCGAACGCCAGGCGGTGCCCATCGGTGGCGACGACGCGCATTTCCCTGCCGTTGGTCACGAGCAGGAGGCCATTGAGGTAATAGCGGATGTCCTGCTGCGCCATCGCGTACTGGACCAGCGACAGTAGATGGCGGAACTGCTTCTGCGACATCGCGATCCGCGTCGCCTGGCCTTCGGCCATCGACATGCGCGGAAAATCCTCGGCCGGCAGGGTCTGGAGATTGAAGCGGCTTTTGCCCGCCTTGAGCTGCAACCGCTTGTCGTCGACGCTGAGGCTGACCTCGGCATTCTCCGGCAGCGACCGGAGGATGTCCTGGAGCTTGCGCGCGCCGACCGTCAGCGCCACCTTCTCCCCGGTCGCCGCAGCCGCCTTGGTCCGGATCTGGATCTCGATGTCGGTGGCGAGCAGCGTCAGATAATCTCCGTCCTTCTCCATCAACACGTTGGAGAGAATGGGCAGGGTATGGCGTTTCTCGACGATGCCGCAGACGGACTGCAGCGGTCCGAGGATCTGGTCGCGGGCGCCTTTGTACAGGAGCATTTCCATATATCTCCTAGTGTTGATGATGAAGGAAGACCATGCGTGTGGAAAATTTGATATTTTTCTTGTACTTCAATGATATATCCATTTCATTACCCGTGGGTTGCCCCTGTTGCGGGTGTGTGGATGAATGTTGATCGTTTCATCGGCGCGAGGCCGGAGCCTTCGTTGTCCACAGGCGTCCCCAGGATTGCCCCCATGTGTTCCACAATATCGGCCGCTCATCCCTTGATCGATTGCATGAGAACGTGCAGGTCGTTGTTGAGTTGGCCATCCTTGCCGCGCAGTTCGGAGATGGTGCGGCACGCGTGCAGGACGGTCGTGTGGTCCCGGCCGCCGAAGGCTTCACCGATTTCGGGCAGGCTGTGCGGCGTGAGTTCGCGCGACAGCCACATGGCGATCTGGCGGGGACGGGCGATGGCCCGCGTCCGTTTCTGTGAATACATTTCGGCGACCTTGATCTTATAGAAGTCGGCGACGAACTTCTGGATCAGCTCGAGGGTGATCTGGCGGTTGTGAGCGCCGATGACGTCCTTCAGCGCTTCCCTGGCGAGGTCGATCGTGATCTCCCGGCCATGGAAGCGCGCGAAGGCGATGACCCGGTTCAGGGCGCCTTCGAGCTCGCGCACGTTGGAGCGCAGGTTCTTGGCGATCAGGAAGGCGACGTCGTCGGAGAGCGAGACCGCCGTGACCTCGGCCTTCTTCTTCAGGATGGCAACACGCATTTCCAGTTCGGGCGGCTCGATCTGCACGGTCAGGCCGCAGTCGAAGCGCGAGATGAGGCGGTTTTCGAGGCCCTGGATGTCCTTCGGATAGGTGTCGCAGGTGATGACGATCTGCTTCTTCGCCTCGATCAGTGCGTTGAAGGCGAAGAAGAATTCTTCCTGCGTGCGTTCCTTGTTGCCGCCGAGGAACTGGATGTCGTCGATGATCAGCAGGTCGAGCGACGAGTAATAGCGCTTCAGGGCATCGAAGGCCTTTTGCTGGTAAGCGCGCAGGACGTCGGCGATGTAATCGTGGGCATGGACGTAGCGGACGACGCGCCGCGGATCCTGGAGCCAGACTTCGTTGCCGAGCGCATGGACGAGGTGGGTCTTGCCGAGTCCGACACCGCCGTAGACGAACAACGGGTTGTAGGAGATGCCGGGGTTCAGCGCGACCTGCTGTGCTGCCGCGCGGGCCAGGTCGTTCGAGCGGCCGGTGACCAGCGTGTCGAAGGTGAAGTTCGGGTTCAGGCGCGTCTTCTCGTAGAGCGGGTCGTCGCTGCGCAGTGCCGGCGAGGTGCCGTCGATGGCGCCATCGGCAGGTGTCTGGGCCGCGGTTTCGGGCGTCCGCACCGGCGGCGGGGCGTCGTCGACCGCCAGCGCGATCACGCGATCGTCCGGGAAGGATTGCCGGAACAGCGCCTCGATGCGCGGAAAATAGCGTTCTTTCACCCACTTGAGGATGAAGGCATTGGGGGCGATGATCGTCACTCGGCCGTCCTCGCGGGACTCGACGCGCAAGGGCTTGATCCAGGCATTGAATTGCTGCTGCGGCAGTTCCGCCTGCAGGCTGGCGAGGCATGATGTCCAGAAGCCCCCAAGCGCCGAATCCTGCCTCCCGTCTTCGAGAGAATTGACGATAACCATCTGGTTTGAAATAGTTTTTAGAACGCGGAACGCCGTGGTCCCAGTGTGTCGGGCAATGCCGCCCGCGAACGAAGGAAGCCATTCTAGCCTCATCACCGGAAGTTATCCACAAGGTGGATGGGGCGCGGTTGCTTGACAAACACCGGTGGCGAAGTTGTAATCACGTGTTTTTCCAAAAGGATCAAAGCCATGAAACGGACTTACCAGCCTTCGGTCGTGCGCCGCAAGCGCACCCATGGTTTCCTCGTGCGCATGCGCACCCGTGGCGGCCGGGCCGTCATTCGCGCCCGTCGCGCGAAAGGTCGCCATCGCCTCAGCGTCTGACCGTCGCCGGGAACGGGGCCCTCGAGTGATCTCGGGCAAGATCCCGCCGGAGGATTTTCCGCGGTCGGCACGCCTGCGCAGGCCCCAGGAGTTCGCAGCCGTGCTCGCGGCACGCCGCCGCGCGAGGAGGGGTGCGTTCGAACTCCGTTGCCGCGCCAATGAAGAAGGCAGTTGCGCCCGGCTGGGTCTCGTGGTCCCCAAGCGGCTGGCGCGCAAGGCCGTATTGCGCAACCGGATCAAGCGGATCCTGCGCGAGGCCTTCCGGCATCGGTCCGCGAATCTGCCGGCCGTCGATCTGGTGATCCGGCTGGTCGAACCCGTCGACCGCGCCGCCGGCCCGGCGGCACGCGAGCAGAAGCGCGAGTGGCGCCGGCGGGCCGACGAAGTCCTGGACACGGTGCGCGGGGGGCCTGGCAGCCGATGCGGAACTGGCTGACACGTCCCTGGATCTGGCTGATCCGCGCATATCAGTACGGGCTGAGTCCGTTTCTCGGACGCAGCTGCCGTTTTCACCCACGCTGTTCGGATTACGCGATCGAATCGATCGAGCGTCACGGCGTGATCAAGGGTCTCTGGCTGGCGATACGCCGGGTCGGCCGTTGTCATCCCTGGCACCCCGGCGGTTATGATCCGGTTCCCTGATTTGCGGTTGAGTTGCCATGGATAGCCAACGATTGATCCTGTTTCTGATCTTCAGCTTCTCGCTCATCATGTTGTGGGACGCGTGGCAGAAACAGGGCGTAGAGCCCCATAACCGCCCCGCGGCGCCGACGGCGCCCACGGCGCAGACGCCGTCGGCGACGTCCGCCGACGTGCCGGTGCCCAGCGTCACGGCGGCGCCCTCGCCGGCCTCGGTTCCCGCGGCGTCTGCGGCCGCCGCGGCACCGCAGGTGAGGGTCAGGACCGATGTGCTGCTCGCCGACGTCTCGGCGCAGGGCGGCGACATCACGCGGCTCGAACTCCTCCGGCACCGCGCGGCGGAGGACAAGACGCGCGATTTCGTTCTCTTCGAGCCGAAACACGGCTATGCGGCGCAAAACGGCCTGATCGGCGCCGGGCTGCCGAACCACAAGACGATCTGGCAGCTGACGCCCGGCGAGCTCGAGCTCAAGGACGGCGAGAACGAACTGCGGTTGCGCATGACGGCCTCGGCCGCCAGCGGCGTCGAGGTGACCAAGACCTATGTCTTCCGGCGCGGCAGTTATCTGATCGACGTCGAATTCGAGATCGCCAATCGCGGGGCGCAGCCGCTCGCGCCCTTTGGCTACTTCCAGCTCACGCGCGACGGCCAGCCCCCCGAAGGCTCGAACAGCATGATGGTCACTTTCACCGGTCCGGCGTTCTACACGGAAGCGGAGAAATTCCACAAAGTGAATTTCGAAGACATCGCCAAGGGCAAGGCCAAGGTGCCGGGCAAGGCCGACAACGGCTGGGTGGCGATGGTCCAGCACTACTTCGTTTCGGCCTGGCTGCCGCAGGGCAAGGGCGAGCGCGAGTTCTATGTCCGCGAGATCGGCAAGGACCAGTATGCCGCCGGCGTCATCGTGCCCCTGGCGACCGTCGAGCCCGGCGCCACGGCGAACGTGGCGGTGCCGCTCTATGCCGGCCCGCAGGAGCAGGAAAAGCTGGCGAAGATCGCCCCGGGGCTCGATCTCGTGGTCGATTACGGCTGGCTCACGGTGATCGCGGCGCCGATCTTCTGGGTCCTGCAATGGATCAACGGCTTCATCGGCAACTGGGGCTGGTCGATCATCGTGCTCACCATCCTGATCAAGGCGATCTTCTTCCCGCTTTCGGCGGCTTCTTACAAGTCGATGGCGAAGATGCGCGTGCTCACGCCGAAGATGCAGAAGATCAAGGACACCTTCGGCGACGACCGCCAGCGCATGAACCAGGAGATGATGGAGCTCTACAAGAAGGAAAAGGTCAATCCGCTCGGCGGCTGCCTGCCCATCCTCGTGCAGATTCCCGTGTTCATCGCGCTCTACTGGGTGCTGCTCGGTGCCGTCGAGATGCGCGGCGCCCCCTGGCTCGGCTGGATCCATGACCTCTCCGAGAAGGACCCGTACTTCATCCTGCCGCTGGTCATGGGCGCGACGATGCTGATCCAGACCAAGCTCAACCCGACGCCGCCGGATCCGATGCAGGCGAAGATCATGATCATCATGCCCATCGTGTTTACGGCGATGTTCCTGTTCTTCCCGGCGGGCCTGGTGCTCTACTGGACGGTCAACAACATCCTCTCGATCGCCCAGCAGTGGCAGGTCAACCGGATGATCGAGGCCAGTGGCCTCAAGGCCGGCTGACCGCGACACCATCGCGGCGATCGCCACGGCCCCGGGTCGCGGCGGCATCGGCGTGGTGCGCATTTCCGGTACCGGCCTTCTCGAAATCGCCGAGCGGCTGACCGGCAAGCCGCGCGCTGCGATCCAGCCCCGGCGTGCTACCACGGCTGAGTTTCGCGCGGCCGACGGCGGCGCCATCGACCAGGGCCTGCTGATCTTCTTCCCGGCGCCCCACTCGTTCACCGGTGAGGACGTGCTCGAGCTCCACGGCCACGGCGGGCCGGTGGTGATGCGCGAACTGCTGCGCCGCTGCCTCGAGCTGGGCGCGCGTCTCGCCGAACCCGGCGAATTCACGCGCCGCGCCTTCATGAACGACAAGCTCGACCTGGCCCAGGCCGAGGCGGTGGCGGATCTCATCGAAGCGAGCACCGCCCAGGCGGCACGGTCGGCGTTGCGTTCGCTCTCGGGCGAGTTTTCGCGCGAGGTGCGCGGGCTCGTCGACCAGCTGATCGAACTGCGCATGCTCGTAGAGGCGACGCTCGATTTTCCCGAAGAGGAGATCGATCCGATCGCCGACACGGACCTGGTGCCGAGGCTTGCGCGGCTGCGCTCCGGGCTCGAGGCGCTGCGGGGCCGCGCCCGCCAGGGGAGCCTGCTGCGCACGGGGCTCACGGTGGTGCTCGCGGGGCTGCCGAACGTCGGCAAGTCCTCGCTGCTCAACCGGTTGTCGGGCGAGGAGCGGGCGATCGTCACCGACATCGCCGGGACGACGCGCGACGCGCTGCGCGAAACCATCCAGATCGAGGGCATCCCGCTGCACATCATCGATACCGCGGGGCTGCGCGAAACCGATGATCCGGTCGAGCGGATCGGCGTCGAGCGGACCTGGCAGGAGATCGGCAAGGCCGACGTGGTCTTGCAGATCGTCGATGCGCGAAGCGGCGTGACGCCCGCCGATCACGCGATCGCGGTCCGCCTGCCCGCGGGCATCGAGCGAATCGTCGTCGAGAACAAGTGCGACCTCGCCGGGCAGCCGGCCGCGCGCTTCGAGGCAGGCGGCCAGGTCCATGTCCGGCTTTCGGCGAAGACCGGCGAGGGGCTGGGGCTCCTCCACGACGAACTGCTGCGCGTGGCCGGCTGGCAAGGCCACGGCGAGGACGTGATCCTCGCGCGCGAGCGGCACCTCGAAGCCCTGGCCGGCGCCTCACGGCGGCTGAGTCTGGCGGCCGGCGAACTGGCGCGCCTGGAGATCGCCGCCGAGGAACTGCGGCTCGCGCAGGAGTCGCTCTCGGCGATCACCGGCGAGTTCACGGCCGACGATCTGCTCGGCGAGATCTTCGGCAGGTTCTGCATTGGCAAGTGAGATCGTGTTCCTCGCGCTCGCCGCGGGGCTGGCCGGCTTCATCGACGCCGTCGCCGGCGGCGGCGGCCTGATCCAGGTGCCGGCGCTCTTCACCGCGCTGCCGGCGGAGTCGCCGGCGACGCTCTTCGGCACCAACAAGGGCTCGAGCATCTTCGGCACCGCCAATGCGACCTGGCGCTATGCGCGGCGCATCGCGCTGCCGTGGGAAGTGGCGGGGCCGGCGGCGGCCGCGGCCTTCGTCTTCTCCTTCGTCGGCGCGGCGACGGTCGCCTGGCTGCCGCGCGAGGTGGTGCGGCCGCTGGTGCTCGTGATGATGGTCGTGGTCGTCGCCTACACCCTGTTGAAGCCCGATTTCGGGCGAATGCAGGGCAAGGCGCCGCCACCGGAAAAGATCCGGCCCATGGCGCTCGCTGCCGGCGCGGTCCTTGGCTTCTACGACGGCTTTTTCGGGCCCGGCGCGGGCAGCTTCATGATCTTCGCCTTCGTCGGCCTGTTCGGCCTCGATTTCCTGCGCGCCTCGTCGGCGGCCAAGGTCGTCAATCTGACGACCAACGCCGCGGCGCTCGCCTATTTCGTGCCCAACGGGCACATGCTCTGGCCGGTGGCGCTGACCATGGCCGTGTTCAACATCGCGGGCGCGCAGGCGGGCGCCCGGCTGGCGATCCGCCACGGCAGCGGCTTCGTGCGCGTCGTATTCCTCGTCGTCAGTACGGTCTTGATCGGCAAGTTCGGCTACGATACGCTGCTTCCCCATTTCCAATGAACGATCCGAGGAGACCCGCCATGCAGCTTCGCAGACTCGCCGCCGGCCTGATCGCCGCGTTCGCCGCCACCGCCGCCCTGGCCGACATCAACGTCGGTGTCACCGTGTCGGCGACGGGACCCGCGGCCTCGCTCGGCATTCCCGAGAAGAACACCTTTGCGCTGATGCCGACCACCATCGCGGGCCAGAAGATCAACTACATCGTCCTCGACGACGCCTCGGACACGACCACCGCGGTGAAGAACACGCGCAAGCTGATCACCGAGAACAAGGTCGACGTCATCGTCGGCTCGACGATCACACCGAACTCGCTGGCGATGATCGACGTCGTCGCCGAGGCGGAGACGCCGATGATCTCGATGGCGGCCTCGGCGCGCATCGTCGATACCAGCAACCCCAAGGTCCGCTGGGTGTTCAAGACGCCGCAGAACGACATCCAGATGTCGACCGCGATCGTCGAGCACATGCTCAACAACAACGTGCGCACGGTCGGCTTCATCGGCTTCAACGACGCCTATGGCGAAGGCTGGTTCCAGGAGTTTTCGAAGATCGCCGAGGCGCGCAAGCTCTCGATCGTCGCCAACGAGCGTTACAACCGTGCCGACACCTCGGTGACCGGTCAGGTGCTGAAGATCATGGCGGCCAAGCCCGATGCGGTACTGATCGCCGGCTCGGGCACGCCGGCGGCGTTGCCGCAGAAGACGCTGAAGGAAAAGGGCTACAAGGGTCTCTTCTACCAGACCCACGGCGTCGCCAACATGGACTTCATCCGCGTCTGCGGCAAGGATTGCGAGGGCACCTTCCTGCCGGCGGGGCCGGTGCTGGTCGCCGCGCAACTGCCCGACGGCAACCCGATCAAGAAGGTGGCGATGGAGTACACGAACAAGTATGAGGCGGCGCACGGCAAGGGCACGACCTCGACCTTCGGCGCCCACGCCTGGGATGCGGGCATCCTGCTCGAGCATGCCGTGCCGGTCGCGCTCAAGAAGGCCCAGCCGGGCACGAAGGAGTTCCGCGCGGCCCTGCGCGACGCGCTCGAGGGCCTGAAGAATGTCACGGTCTCCCACGGCATCGTGAATATGTCGCCGCAGGACCATCTCGGCTTCGACCAGCGCGCGCGGGTGATGGTGAGGATCGAGAACGGCGGCTGGAAGCTCCAGCAGTAGGCGTATACTCGCCCTCCGGCGACAGGGGCGTCCGTCGTGCGCTGGCGGGCGCCCCTGTCGTTTGTGCGACCCCGAAAGCGACGGAATGGATCTGCAAATCGGTTTGCTGCTCGCGCAGGACGGCATCGTCAACGGCGCGATCTACGCGCTGCTCGCGCTCGCGCTGGTGCTGGTCTTCGCGGTCACGCGCGTGATCTTCATTCCCCAGGGCGAGTTCGTCGCCTTCGGCGCACTGACGCTCGCGGGTTTCCAGGCCGGCAAGGTGCCGGGTACGCTCTGGCTGCTCGTTGGGCTGGGGGCCGCCGTAGCGGCGGTCGAGATCGCCGTGGCGCTCCGGCACGGCGTGTTACGGCGGCTGAGTTTCGCGCTCGTCTGGAATCTGGCTTATCCGGCGCTCGTCGCCGCGGTGGTGCTGCTCGGCCGCCCGGGTGAGTGGCCGCTCGCGTTGCAGGTGCTGCTGTCGCTGGCGCTGGTCGTGCCGCTCGGGCCGATGGTCTATCGGCTCGCCTATCAGCCGCTGGCCTCGGCCTCGGTGCTGGTGCTCCTGATCGTCTCGGTCGCCGTGCATCTGACGCTGGTCGGGCTCGGCCTGCTGTTCTTCGGCGCCGAGGGCTCACGCACGCCGGCCTTCTCCGAGGCGAGCATCGAACTCGGCGCGGTCACGGTCACGGGCCAGACGCTCTGGGTGCTCGGCACCAGCGCGGTGCTCATCGTCGCGCTCTATGTCTTCTTCGAGCGCAGCCTCTGGGGCAAGGCGCTGCGGGCGACGGCGATCAACCGGGTCGGCGCCCGGCTGATGGGCATCTCGACGACCCAGGCGGGCAAACTCTGTTTCCTGCTCGCGGCGGCGATCGGCGCGCTCTCGGGCATCCTGATCGCCCCGATCACGACCATCTATTACGACACCGGCTTCCTCATCGGCCTCAAAGGCTTCGTCGGCGCCATCGTCGGCGGTCTGGCGAGCTACCCGGTCGCCGCCGCGGGCGCGCTGCTGGTGGGACAGCTCGAGTCGTTCTCGTCGTTCTGGGCGTCGGCGTTCAAGGAAGTGATTGTGTTCACGCTCATCATCCCGGTGCTGGTCTGGCGCTCGGTGACGACGCGGCACGTGGAGGAGGAAGAGTGAGCGCCCGGGCGCGGGTTGGGCTCTTCGTCGCCCTGCTGGCCATCGGCCCGCTGGTGCTGCCGGAGTTCCATGTCACGCTGCTCAATTACATCGGTCTTTATGCGCTCGTGGCCCTCGGGCTGGTGCTCCTGACCGGGGTGGGTGGGCTGACCTCGTTCGGCCAGGCGGCCTTCGTCGGTCTCGGCGCGTACACCACGGCCTACCTGACGACGACCCAGGATTTGCCGGCCGCGCTCGCCTGGCTCGGCGTGTCACCATGGCTGAGTTTGGTGGCCGGACTCGCGCTGACGGTGGCGGTCGCCGGGCTGCTCGGCCTGATCACGCTGCGGCTGTCGGGCCACTATCTGCCACTGGGCACGATCGCCTGGGGCATCTCGCTCTATTACCTGTTCGGCAACGTCTCCTTTCTTGGCGGGCATACCGGCATCACCGGGGTTCCGGCGCTCTCGCTCTTCGGCTTCGAGTTGCGGGACGGCCGCAGCTTTTATTACCTGATCTGGGCCGTGCTGCTCGCCGCGGTATGGGCGACTGCGAACCTGCTCGATTCACGCATGGGCCGCGCGATCCGCGCGCTCAAGGGCGGCGGCGTGATGGCCGAGGCGATGGGCGTCGACACCGCCCAGGCGAAGCTGGCGATCTTCCTGATCGCGGCGGGTTTCGCCGCGACCTCGGGCTGGCTCTACGCACATCTCCAGCGCTTTCTCAATCCGACGCCGTTCGGATTGCACATCGGTATCGAGTACCTGTTCATGGCGGTGATCGGCGGCGCCGGGCACGTCTGGGGCGCGCTGGTCGGTGCCGGCGTCATCACCGTCCTCAAGCAGTGGCTACAGGACTGGCTGCCGCGGATCTTCGGCGCCTCGGGCAATTTCGAGATCATCGTCTTCGGCCTCTTGATGATCGCCGTGCTGCATCGCGCCCGGGAGGGGCTTTGGCCGGTGCTCGCCCGGCTGTTTCCAGCCAGGAGGGCGGACAGGGCCGTGCCCACGGCCGAGGCGCTGCCCGTGAGGGGCAGGCCGGCGCGTGGGACGCGGCTCCTGGAGGTCCGGGACGTGGTCAAGCGCTTCGGCGGCCTCGTCGCCAACAACCGGATGAGCCTGCACGTCGATGCCGGCGAGATCCTGGCGCTGATCGGCCCCAACGGCGCGGGCAAGAGCACGCTTTTCAACCTGATCACCGGCGTCGATCCGCCGACCGCGGGCGAAGTCCGCTTCCTCGGCGAACGCATCGACGGCGAGCCGGCGCGCAGGATCGCCCGGCGGGGCGTTGGCCGCACCTTCCAGCACGTCCGGCTGCTGCCGGGCATGACGGTGCTCGAAAACGTGGCGATCGGTGCGCACCTGCGTGGGGAGCGGGGCGTCTTTGCCGCAGCGCTTCATGCCGAGCGGCGGGAGGAGTCGCGTCTGCTGGCGGAAGCGGCACGACAGGTACGCCGGGTGGGCCTCGAAGCGCACATGTTCGATGCCGCGGGCAGTCTGCCGCTCGGCCAGCAGCGCATCGTCGAAATTGCCCGGGCGCTGGCCGCGGATCCGATCCTGCTGCTGCTCGACGAGCCTGCGGCGGGGCTGCGGTATCTGGAGAAGCAGACGCTTGCGGACCTGCTGCGGCGGCTTCGGGACGAGGGTACGGGCATCCTGCTCGTCGAGCACGACATGGATTTCGTCATGGGCCTCGCGGACCGCGTCGTGGTCATGGAATTCGGGGAGAAGATCGCCGAAGGGCTGCCTGAGGAGGTCCAGCGAAATCCCGACGTGATCGAGGCCTACCTGGGCGGGGTGGAATGATGGAGCGGCCGGTGATTCTCGAGGTCGAGGACCTCTGCGTGTCCTACGGCAAAGTCGAGGCGCTTCACCATGTCTCACTGAAGGTGAGGGCCGGCGAGATCGTCACCGTGATCGGCTCGAACGGCGCGGGCAAGACGACGCTGCTCTCGGCGATCATCGGACTGCTGCCGCGCACGGCCGGAAGGATTGCCTTTCTCGGCAGCGAGCAGGGCGAGATCGAAGTTGAGCGCATGGTGGCCATGGGCATGACCCTCGTACCTGAAAAGCGGGAACTGTTCGGTGATATGAGCGTCGAGGACAATCTGCGCCTCGGCGCCTTCATGCGCCGGCGGCTCGGCTTCCGCGACGAGGCGGAGACGCTCGCCGAGGTCTACCGGATTTTTCCGCGGCTCAAGGAGAGGCGGGACCAGCACGCGGGCACGCTGTCCGGCGGGGAAAGGCAAATGCTGGCGCTGGGCCGCGCGCTGATGGCCAAGCCCAAGCTCCTGATGCTCGACGAGCCGAGTCTTGGACTCGCGCCGCTGATCGTCCGCGAGATCTTCCGCATCGTCGCCGACCTTCGGAAAACCGGTGTGGCCATCCTGCTCGTGGAGCAGAACGCGCGGGCGGCGCTCCAGGTCGCCGACAGCGGTTATGTTCTCGAGACGGGCGAGGTGGCGCTCTCGGGCACCAGCGATGAGCTGACCGACAACCCAGCGGTCGTCGAAAGCTATCTGGGTCTGGGCGGCAAGCACTGATCGCGGTTTCACGTGAAACAGCCGCCGCGCACGAACGGCACGGCGTTTCACGTGAAACATGTCCGGCGTTTCGGTTTTTCGGTTTCGCGGCGTATCATTGCGCCTCTTTTTCTCCCTGCCGTTTTCGATCCATGTTCTTTCCCGCGCGCTTCGATGTCATCGTGATCGGCGGTGGTCATGCGGGCACCGAGGCGGCGCTCGCCGCCGCGCGCAGCGGCGCTCAGACGCTGCTGCTCACCCACAACATCGAGACGCTCGGCGCGATGTCCTGCAATCCGTCGATCGGGGGTATCGGCAAGGGGCACCTGGTCAAGGAGATCGATGCGCTCGGCGGTGCGATGGCGGAAGCCACCGACGAAGCCGGCATCCAGTTCCGTATCCTCAACGCCTCGAAGGGTCCGGCGGTGCGGGCGACGCGCGCACAGGCCGACCGCCAGCTCTACAAGCAGGCGATCCGCAGCCGGTTGGAGAACCAGCCGAACCTGGTCATCTTCCAGCAGGCGGCGGACGACCTCGTCATCGCCGGGGATGCGGTCGCCGGGGCCGTTACCCGGCTCGGCATCCGCTTCGAAGCCGCGGCGGTGGTCCTGACCGCGGGCACCTTCCTCAACGGCCTCGTCCATGTCGGCTTGGAAAACTACCGGGCAGGCCGCTTTGGCGATCCACCATCGCTGAGTTTGGCGCAGCGGCTGCGTGAGATGAGCCTGCCTGTCGGCCGCCTGAAGACGGGTACGCCGCCGCGGCTGGACGGCCGGACCATCGACTTCTCGGTCATGGAGCGTCAGCCCGGCGACGAACCGGTGCCCGTGTTCTCGTTCCTCGGACGGCCCGAGCTGCATCCACGGCAGGTGCCCTGCTGGATCACCCACACCAACCCGCGCACGCACGAGATCATCCGTGCCGGCCTCGACCGCTCGCCGATGTTCACGGGCGTCATCGAGGGCGTGGGACCACGCTACTGCCCGTCGATCGAAGACAAGATCCACAAATTCGCCGGCAAGGACGAACACCAGGTCTTCCTCGAACCCGAGGGTCTGACGACCCACGAGTACTACCCGCAGGGCGTGTCGACGAGCCTGCCGTTCGACGTCCAGATCGAGATGGTGCGCTCGATCCGCGGGCTGGAGCGCGCGCACATCACCCGCCCCGGCTACGCGATCGAATACGACTACTTCGACCCGCGCAACCTGAAGGCCTCGCTCGAGACCAGGTCGATTCGCGGCCTGTTTTTCGCTGGCCAGATCAATGGTACGACCGGTTATGAGGAGGCTGCCGCCCAAGGATTGCTTGCCGGCATCAATGCCGCCCGCTTCGCACGCGGCGAGGAGCCCTGGGTGCCCCGCCGCGACGAGGCTTATCTCGGCGTGATGATCGACGATCTCGTCACTCGTGGCGTCTCCGAGCCCTATCGCATGTTCACCAGTCGTGCCGAGTACCGCCTGAGCCTGCGCGAGGACAACGCCGACCTGCGGCTCACCGAGACCGGCCGCCGGCTCGGTCTCGTCGACGACCGCCGCTGGGACGCCTTCAACCGCAAGCGCGACGCCATCGCCGCCGAACTCGAGCGGCTCAGATCGACATGGGTGAATCCCAGGCTGGTGGCGGATCATGAGGCGCAGCGGGTGCTCGGCAAGCCGCTCGAGCGCGAATATTCCCTCTTCGAGCTGCTGCGGCGGCCCGAAGTGCGCTACGCCGACCTCATGACGCTGCCGGGGGCGGGCAGCGCCATCGCCGACCCTGACGTCGTCGCCCAGGTCGACATCCAGGCCAAGTACCAAGGCTACATCGACCGGCAGCGCGAAGAGGTGGAGCGGGCGCGCGAACAGGAATCGACGCCCTTGCCCCCCGACCTCGATTATGACCAGGTTCATGGCCTGTCCATCGAGGTCCGGCAGAGGCTCGCCCAGCACCGGCCCGAAACCCTTGGTCAGGCATCACGGATCCAGGGCGTGACGCCGGCGGCGATCTCGCTGCTGCTCGTCCATCTGAAAAAGCGGCGGGCGGCATGAGGCTCGAACAGGGACTCCGGGAACTCGGCCTCGCGCTCCCCAAGGGCGCGGCACAACGGCTCGAAGCCTATTTGGCGCTCCTTGCCAAGTGGAACCGCACCTACAACCTGACCGCGATCCGCGACCCCGGCGAGATGGTGACGCACCATCTGCTCGACTCGCTGGCCGTGCTGCCCCATCTCGGGCCGATCGGGTCGCTCGCCGACGCCGGCAGCGGCGCCGGCCTGCCGGGGCTGGTCCTGGCCATTGCCCGGCCGGATCTGCGCGTCACCTCGGTCGAGGCGAGTGAAAAGAAAGCGGCCTTCCAGCGTCAGGCGAAGATCGAGCTCGGCATCGCCAACGCGAGTATCCATTGCGGCCGGGTCGAAGCGCTCGCCGGCATCTTCGATGCCGTGATCTCGCGGGCGTTCGCCAGCGTCGCCGAGTTCGTGGCCATGGCCGGGCATCTGGCGCCGCGCCTCCTGGCCATGAAAGGCGCCTACCCGCGCGAGGAACTCGACCGGCTGCCGCCCGGCTGGCGGCTCATGCAGGCGGTCAGGCTGCATGTTCCCGGCCTGGCGGCCGAGCGGCACCTGTTGCTACTGGAGAAGGATCGACCATGAACATTTTCGCGATCGCGAACCAGAAGGGGGGCGTCGGCAAGACCACGACCTCGGTGAATCTCGCGGCGGCGCTCGCGCAACAGGGGCAACGCACGCTGCTGGTGGACCTCGATCCGCAGGGCAACGCCACGATGGGCAGCGGCATCGACAAGCGCAGCCTCGCGCGTTCGGTCTATCATCTGCTGGTCGGCCTTGCGGCATTGGCCGACGTCCGTGCGCGCTCGCCGAGCGGCGGCTATGACGTGCTGCCCGCCAACCGCGATCTCGCCGGCGCCGAAATCGAGATGGTCGGGTTGGAGCGGCGCGAAAGCCGCCTCAAGGACGCGCTCGCCCTGCATGCGGCCGACTACGACTTCGTGCTCATCGACTGCCCGCCGTCGCTGTCGCTGCTGACGCTCAACGGCTTGTGCTCGGCCCATGGCGTCGTCATACCCATGCAATGCGAATATTATGCGCTCGAAGGGCTTTCCGACCTGGTCAACACGATCAAGAAGGTGCACGCCAACCTCAATCGCGACTTGAAGATCATCGGCCTCTTGCGCGTCATGTTCGACCCGCGCTCGACGCTCTCCAACCAGGTTTCCGCGCAGCTCGAGCAGCATTTCGGCGACAAGGTGTTCCGTGCCGTCGTGCCGCGCAACGTGCGTCTTGCCGAGGCACCCAGCTACGGCATGCCCGGGGTCATCTTCGACCGGTCGTCCAAGGGCTCCCAGGCTTACCTCAATTTCGCCGCCGAGATGATCGAGCGGGTGAGAACGTGGAAGGAATGACCCGATGAATCCTCCGAAGATGAAAGGCTTGGGCCGCGGCCTCGATGCCTTGCTGGCAGCCAACACGCCCGCGGAAGCGAGCCGGCAGGACACGCTGCCGGTCGGCCAGCTGCAGCCCGGCAAGTATCAGCCCCGTACGCGCATGGACCCGGGCTCGCTCGAAGAGTTGGCGGCCTCGATCCGCGCCCAGGGGCTGATCCAGCCGATTTCGGTGCGCCCCGTCGGCGATGGCCGCTACGAAATCATCGCCGGCGAGCGCCGCTGGCGCGCCGCCCAGATCGCCGGCCTCGCCGAGGTGCCGGTGCTGATCCGCGACATCCCGGACGAAGCGGTGCTGGCGATGTCGCTGATCGAAAACATTCAGCGCGAGGATCTCAATCCGCTCGAAGAGGCCGCGGGACTCCAGCGGCTGATCGACGAGTTCGGCATGACCCACCAGCAGGCCGCCGACGCGGTCGGACGCTCGCGGTCGGCGGCCTCCAACCTCCTGCGCCTGCTGCATCTGGCCAAGCCGGCCCAGGACATGCTCATGGCCGGCGACATCGAAATGGGCCACGCCCGCGCGCTGCTTGCGCTGCCCAAAACCGAGCAGGGCAGGGTGGCGAGCCTCGTCGTGGAAAAGGGCTGGTCGGTGCGCGAAACCGAGCGCGCGGTCGCCCGCGAGCTCAATCCGCCGCAGAAGAAAGCCTCGCTGCGGGAGGCGGACCGCGATCTCCAGCGGCTCGAGGAGGACATCGCCGACGCCATCGGCGCGACGGTGAAGATCGCCGCCAACCGCAAGGGCGCCGGCACACTGACGATCCGCTTCGCCAGCCTCGACCAGCTCGATGGCCTGCTCCAGCGCCTGCGCGGCGACATGAGCCTGAACGACGGTTGAAGCCCCGCAGCATCGCCGACCATGATGCTCCCGGGCGTTCATGCATAGAATGGTCATCGAAACGCCACCCACCCAACCAGAACGGAGACGACCATGATCACGGATCGTTACAAGCCACTGACCCAAGTACCGGTGTGCACCGGCGGATGTTACGTTGGCGGCGCGCTCAACCCGCCGTTCGTCAAGCCGGACTCGCCCGCCATCCTGGTCATGACCGATCTGACCAAGATTCCGCCGGCGACCGTCGCACCGCAGGAGACCCTGCATGCGGCGAACCAGCACATGCTCCTGCGCGGGGTCCGGCTGCTGCTCGTCGTCGAGCAGAACGGCCGCATCTCCGGCGTCGTCACCGCGCGCGACCTGCTGGGCGAAAAGCCCGTCCAGGTCGCCCAGGCGCGCGGTGCCAAGCGTGACGAGCTGCAGGTGCGCGACGTCATGACCAGTCTCGACGTGATGGAGGCGATCCGCATGAGCGACGTCGAGAAGAGCCAGGTCGGCCACATCGTCGCGACGCTGAAGGCCTGCGGCCGCCAGCATACGCTGGTCGTCGAAGAGGACCGGGAAGCGCAAAAGCAGACCCTGCGCGGCATCTTTTCGGCGTCCCAGATCGCCAGGCAGCTCGGTATCGAACTGACCACTCACGAGGTGGCGCGCACGTTCGCCGAAATCGAGGCGGCATTTGCGGGCGTCTGAAATGGCGAATATAATCAACCCAGATTGTCCATTAGCGATTCTGCAGCGCATGAATGACAGGCGGAGCCGAAGCGTTGGCCCAGAGTCCGGCGAACCAGGCGCGTTTTCGGCGGGGTACGGACAGCATCAGGCGGTTCTGGCTGGCGTCCTGGT
>CAZGYD010000189.1:0-2371 GCA_964530115.1 uncultured Rhodocyclaceae bacterium
ATGGATCTGATCCGCAGGACGGTGCTGAAGGGTGCGGGGGCGGGCGGTGTGCTCGCTGGCCTGCTGGCCACCGGCATGCTCAAGCCCACGCTCGCCTATGCCAACGAGTGGAACAAGGCCGCCTTCGAGGCCAAGGACTTCGACGCCGCCTTGAAGACCATCGGCGCCGACAACCCCGCCGCCAATGCCGCGCTGGTCATGAAAGCCCCCGACATCGCCGAGAACGGCGCCGTCGTCCCCGTCGATGTCGTCAGCCAAATCCCCAACACCTCCTCGATCGCCATCCTGGTCAAGAAAAACCCCTTCCCCCTGGCCGCCTTCTTCGAGTTCGCCAACGGCGCCCTCCCCGATGTCTCCGTGCGCCTCAAGGTCGCCGAAACCTGCCCCATCGTCGCCATCGCCAAGGCCGACGGCAAGGTCTATAGCACCCAGAAGGAAGTCAAGGTCACCGTCGGCGGCTGCGGCGGCTGACCCCTCCAGAACCAGAAAAGGAACCCACCATGGCTGATCCAATGAAAATCCGCGCCCAGATGAAGGGCGACGTCTGCGAAATCCGCGTCCTCATGTCCCATCCGATGGAAACCGGCCAGCGCAAGGACAACGACGGCAAAACCATCCCCGCCCATCACATCCAGCTCGTCTCCGTCGCCTTGAACGGCAAAACCGTCGTCTCCGGCCAGCTCGCCGGCTCCGTCTCCCGCAACCCCGTCCTCGGCTTCAAGATCAAGGGCGCCAAAGCCGGCGACAAAATCTCCGTCTCCTGGAAAGACAACAAAGGCGACTCCCGCTCCGACGAAACCACCGTCGCGTGAGCGCGTGCCCGATCCGCGGGGGAGTCGTCCGGCTCCCCCGTTTTTTTTTGCCGGGATTGGAATAATTCGAGCGGCCGTTGCGTCTCAACCATGCAATCTCGTTTCGAGGAAAGGAAGCCGTGAGCCTGTTCAACTTCATCGGCCGCTCGCGTCAGTTCGAAGCCAAGCTCGAAGCCAGCCGCTGCCGGCTTTGGCGACTGGCGCATTCGTGGTGCCGCAACCGCGCGCTGGCCGACGACCTGGTGCAGGAGACGCTCGCCAAGGCGCTCGCCTGCCACCAGCAGTTGCGCGATCCGGAAGCGATGCACGCCTGGCTGTGCAGCATCCTGGCCAATTGCTGGCATGACCATCTGCGCGCGGGCAAAGACATCCTCGACATCGACGCGCTGGAAGATCGCGACCTGCCCATGGCCGATTGTCCAGAAGAGGATTGCCTGAAAAACGAGGTCGTGCGTCGGGTCCGCCAGGCCGTCGGCAATCTGCCCCCCGGCCAGCGTGAGGTGGTCACGCTCGTCGACCTCGAAGAATTTTCCTATGCCGAAGTCGCGGCGATCCTGCAAATCCCGATCGGCACGGTGATGAGCCGCCTCTCGCGCGCCCGCGCCAGCCTGCGCGAAGCCTTGCGCGAGCCGCGCGCGAGCGCGCAGCCGACGAGCGCCGTGATACGCAGATTGAGAGGCTAGGATGGACATCTCCGACGAGATTCTCGGCGCCTACATCGACAACGAGCTCGATGCCAGCGAACGCGCGGCGATCCAGGAACGCATCGCCGCCGACAGCGCGCTGCGCGCGCGCGCCTGCGAGCTGTGGCAACTCAAGCAGATGGTGCGCGGCGCCTATCCCCTGCCGCGCCGCAGCGATGACAAGTCGCGGCAAGGCAGCAACCCGGCGGGTTCCGGCGGCTGGCCGCATGCGCTGGCGGCATCGCTGTTCGTCGCGGTCGGCGCGGTTTCCGGCTGGTTCGCCAACGACCGTTTCGATGCCGAGCGGCAATTCGACCGTCAGATCGAAACGATCCGCGCCGAAGGCGGCCGGGTGGTGCTGCACCTGTTCTCCGACGAACCGGCGCGCATGGAAGCGGCCCTCAACATGGCCGAGCAGCTCGCCTCCGCGCGCGACAAGCAGGGCCGGCCGTTCCGCGTCGAATTCCTCGCCAACGGCCCGGGGCTGCATCTGCTGCGGCAGGGCGGCTCCCCTTATGCCGAACGCATCGAGGCGCTGCGCCGCCATCATGCAAACCTGCGCCTCGTCGCCTGTCGCGAGGCGATCGCGCGCATGCAGGAGCGCGGTCTCGAAGTGAATCTGCTACCCGGCGTCGAGGAAGCCGTCTCCGCCGAAAGCGAACTCTCCGCCCGCCTCACCCAAGGCTGGCGTTACCTGCAATCCTGATTTTCATAACCCACAGAGGAGACCCACAGATGGATCTGATCCGCAGGACGGTGCTGAAGGGTGCGGGGGCGGGCGGTGTGCTCGCTGGCCTGCTGGCCACCGGCATGCTCAAGCCCACGCTCGCCTATGCCAACGAGTGGAACAAGGCCGCCTTCGAGGCCAAGGACTTC
>CAZGYD010000190.1:0-1154 GCA_964530115.1 uncultured Rhodocyclaceae bacterium
CGTTGGACGGTAGCATCGGTGGTGACAGCCCAGCAGGCAAGGCCCTGCCCGAGCAGGGCCAGCGCGCGGCCGTGTGCCCCGCCGCGCTGGGAGGAGCCCGGCCCGTCGTCGGCACCATGATCAAGGTGGCGCTCGGCTACAATTTCCACTGGGGCGTCGCCGATTAGCTGCAGCGCGCCGCGCGCCACATCGCCGCGAAGAGCGACGTGGATCAGGCCTATGCGATGGGCAAGGCGGCGGTCGAGTTCGCCTTGAAGGGCCACAACTCGGTGATGCCGACCATCGAGCGCGTCTCCGACAAGCCCTACAAGTGGAAGGTCGGCATGGCACCGCTCTCCAAGGTCGCCAACGTCGAGAAGATGATGCCGAAGAACTTCATCAGCCCCGACGGCTTCGGCATCACCGAGAAGTGCCGTGCCTATCTGGCGCCACTGATGAAGGGTGAGGACTATCCGCCCTACGGTTCCGACGGGTTGCCGAAATACGTGACATTGAAGAACGTCGCGGTACCGAAGAAGTTGCAGGGAGAGTTCAAGCTGTAAGGATCCGAAGGGCGCGCCAAACGGTGCGCCCTTCGAGTTTTTGGGCCCGCCAGGGTTTGATGTACGTCAAATTTGAACAGGAGGAAAGCAAATGTCGACGGGACTGGTATTCGCCCTGATCTGTGCCGTGGCGGCGATCGCCTACGGCTGGATCTCGGCCCAGTGGATCATGGGGCAACCGACCGGCAACGATCGGATGCGGCAGATCTCCGGTGCGGTGCAGGAGGGTGCTCAGGCGTATCTCAAGCGCCAGTACACGACCATCGCCATGGTCGGTCTGGTGCTGGCCGTCCTCATCGGTGTGTTCCTCGGCTTGTCCACGGCCATCGGCTTCGTCATCGGCGCGGTGCTTTCCGGCGCGGCGGGCTTCATCGGCATGAACGTCTCGGTGCGCGCCAACGTGCGCACCGGGGAGGCTTCGCGCCAGGGCCTGAACAGCTCCCTCAACGTCGCCTTCCGCGGCGGTGCGATCACCGGCATGCTGGGGGTCGGCCCCGGCCTCCTCGGCGTGGCCGGCTATTACGCGGTGGCCAAGGCCTCGGCCCGTGGCGGGGGCCTCGACCCCATCCTCCCCCCTGTCTCTTACACCCAGTTCGCGCTGCCCACCACCAC
>CAZGYD010000191.1:0-1087 GCA_964530115.1 uncultured Rhodocyclaceae bacterium
CGGATTGAAGGCCACGGTCGGCATCCGACTCGATGCCGAAGAAGAGTTCAACGGCGCCGATCTGACCATCCACAAGGTATCGGCCAGCGCCGAGCGCGAGACGCTGTGGTGAAAATCGGCGCTGGCGGAAATGAGAGCGTCACGCCGGGCGCCGCCCCCCCTCGGAACGTAGGCGCTGGCGGCAATGAGAGCGTCCCGCCGGTCGCCGCCTCCCCGCGGAAAATCGGCACTTGCTGGACGGCCACCCACCGTCTCACCCCCGCCATTCGATGGTGGCCTGTCAGACCCGCCAACAGCCGCACGACCGCACACCACCGCGACAAGCACGACGAGCAGCGGCCAGAAGAGCTGGCTCAGGAAGGCCAGGCGCCCGAGGCCGCCGAGCTCCTCGCTGCCAAAGATTCCAGCGGCGATGCCGCCCCACGCGCCGCATAGTCCGTGCAGCGGCCAGACGCCGAGAACGTCGTCGATCTTCCAGCGGTTCTGGGTGATCGTGAACATCACGACGAACAAGCCGCCGGCGAGGCCGCCCGTCACCAGCGCGCCGAGCGGATGCATCAGGTCCGAGCCTGCACAGACGGCCACCAGCCCGGCGAGCGGGCCGTTGTGCGCGAAGCCTGGGTCGTTCTTGCCCATCACGAGGGCGACGAGGGTGCCGCCGACCATCGCCAGCAACGAATTCATTGCCACCAGGCCGGAAATCTTTTCCAAGGTCTGTGCGCTCATCACGTTGAAGCCGAACCAGCCGACGATCAGGATCCAGGCGCCCAGCGCCAGAAACGGGATCGACGACGGCGGATGCCCGCCGGCGATGCCGCCGTCCTTGTGGTAACGGCCGCGCCGCGCGCCGAGCATCAACACCGCCGCAAGGCCGATCCAGCCACCGACGGCATGCACCACCACCGAGCCGGCGAAGTCGTGGAATTCCGCGCCGAAGGTAGCCGCAAGCCAGGCCTGGATGCCGAAGGCCTGGTTCCAGGCGATGCCTTCGAAGAACGGATAGACGAAGCCGACGAGCAGGAAGGTGGCGGCGAGCTGCGGATGGAATTTCGCCCGTTCGGCGATGCCGCCGGAGACGATGGCCGGG
>CAZGYD010000192.1:0-84070 GCA_964530115.1 uncultured Rhodocyclaceae bacterium
AGCCCTTCCAGCGCCGTGAAGCCCATGGTGGTCGCGACGCTCCGGCGCGAGTGCATCGCGCACATCGAGGCGCCGTTGCCGAGATGGGCGACGATGATGCGGCCGTCGGCACGGTCCGGCAGGTGCCGCGGCAGGACATCGGAGCTGTACTCGGACGATACGCAGTGGAAGCCTGTCCGGCGCCAGCCCAGCGCCGTGATTCCCCCCGGCCGCCGCGCGCCCCGGGCGACCTCCGGCTGTCACCGTGGCACGCGGTGGTCGCTCGCGCTCCTGCGGGCCTTCTGCCCGCTCGCGCCGCGGCACCAGCCGCACAACCTCGCCGGCGTGGAGGCGATGACCGCGGCGCTGCCGGGCGTGCCGCAGATCGCCTGCTTCGACACCGCCTTCCACCGCTGCCAGCCCGAGGTCGCCCAGCGCTACGCGCTGCCGCGGCGAATCACGGCGCTGGGCGTGCGCCGCTACGGCTTCCACGGCCTCTCCTACGAGTACATCGCCGAGATCCTGCCGCGGCACCTGCCGGACCGTGCCGACGGCCGCATCATCGTCGCCCATCTCGGCAACGGCGCCTCGATGTGCGCGATGCACTCGCGCCGGAGCGTCGCGACCACCATGGGCTTCACGGCGCTGGAAGGGCTGATGATGGGTACGCGCTGCGGCAGCATCGACCCCGGCGTGCTGCTCTACCTGATGGATACCCAGGGCATGGACGCCCGGGCCATCGAAAGATTGCTTTACCGCGAATCCGGTCTGCTCGGCGTTTCCGGCATCAGCCAGGACATGCGCGAACTGCTGGCCTCGAACCGCCCCGAGGCGAAGGAAGCCATCGATCTCTTCTGCTACCGCATCGTCCGGGAAGTCGGGTCGCTGGCCGCGGCGCTGGGCGGCCTCGACGCGCTCGTATTCACCGGCGGCATCGGCGAACATGCGGCGCCGGTGCGCGCCCAGGTCTGCCAAGCACTCCGCTGGCTCGGCATCGAACTCGACGAAACCGCCAACCTGAAGGGGTGCCGGCGTGTTACCACGGCTGAGTCTCGCGTGCCCGCGCTGGTACTGCCGACCAACGAGGAATGGATGATCGCCCGCCACACCGCGATGCTGGTAGGCTCCGGCACATGACGGCCCTCGCCAAGTCCGAAGCTCCGCCCCTGCATCTGCTGATCCTCGCCGCCTCCGCCGAGGATGCCGCGGCCCTGGCCAGGCAGGTTGCCGCGGCCACCGCGCCGGTCTTCAGTCATGTGGCCGATGCCGCCGGCCTGCGCCTGGCGCTGCGCAGCGAACCCTGGGACGCCCTGCTCTACGTCTTCGGCACGCCCGGCCTGACCGCGCCGGCCGCCTGCCGCATCCTCCAGGCGCTCGACATCGACCTTCCTTTCATCGTCGTCGCCGACCCCGCCGACGAAAAGCCCGCGGTGCGCACCATGCGCGCCGGCGTCCATGACGTGGTCTTCCGCGACCACATGGGTCGGCTGCTGCCCGTCATCGAGCGCGAGGTGCGCGAAGCCCGCAGCCGCGCCGACCACCGCGCCGCGCTCGACATGGTTAACGACAGCGACGCGCGCTTCCGCGGCCTGGCCTCGAGCCTGCCGGGCATGGTCTTCCACCTGCAGCGGACGAGCGACGGCGGCTATCGCTTCCTGTACGTCAGCGAGGGCAGCCAGGCCCTCTTCGGCATCAAACAGCACGAGCTCCTGGCTTCGCCGCGGAAATTCTTCGAGGCCTTCGAGCCCGATGACCGGCGCGGGCTCGAAGCCGCGCTCACCGCTTCGGCGGCGACCGGCCAGGCGCTCGACTGGGCCGGCCGCCTGCGCGGCCGGCACAAGGGACGCTGGGTGGACCTGCGCTCCATCCCCCAGCGCGGCGAGGAAGGCGCGGCCGGCCCGGTGAACTGGCAGGGCATCGCCACGGACATCACCGCAGTCAAGGAGACCGAGGCGGCCCTGCGCGCTTCGCGCGAGCAGCTCTCCGAGCTTTCCTTCCATCTCGAAGCGGCGCGCGAGCAGGAGCGCGAGCGCATCGCCCGCGACATCCACGACGAGCTGGGCAGCATCCTCGTCAGGCTCAAGATCGAGGTGACGCTGATGGCCGGCAAGCTGCCGGCCGAGCCGCCGGTGCTGCGCGAAAAGGCGCGCTCGATCGAGGCCCTGCTCGACCAGGCGATGGGCGCGGCGAGCCGTGTGGCCCGCGAGCTGCGGCCGGGCATCCTCAAGGAATTCGGCCTGCCGGCGGCGATCGAGTCGCTCGCCGAGGACTTCTCCCAGCATTTCGGCATCACCTGCCGCGTGCAGTGCGACGACGACCTCGAACCCGACGAGGAAACCTCGCTGGCGCTGTTCCGCATCGTCCAGGAGACGCTGACCAACATCGCCAAGCACGCCCACGCCTCGCTGGTGGTCGTGCGTCTGCGCCGCGAACGCGGTAGCATTGCGCTCGAGGTGCGCGACAACGGCCGCGGCATCTCGGAGGCCGACATGGCCAAGCCGAAGTCCTTCGGTCTGCGGGGCATCCGGGAGCGCGTGCACAGCCTGATGGGCGAATTCTCCATCGGTCCGGGCGAGCACGGCGGCACCCACATCCTCCTGCGGGTGCCGGAACGACGCGGCGTCGAGCCCCCCGCGCACGAAGGCACGGAAGATCTTCAGCAGCGATTGTTCGAAACATGACCGACAGGATCAACGTACTCATCGCCGACGACCACGCCATCGTCCGCCAGGGCCTGCGGCAGATTCTCTCGGAGACCGAAGACCTCGTCGTCGCCGGCGAGGCCGACGACGGCGCCGAGGCACTTCAGCTCGCCCGCCAGCAGGCCTGGGACGTCTTCCTGCTCGACGTCTCGATGCCCAACCGCAACGGCATCGACACGCTCAAGCAGCTCAAGAAGGAGTTCCCCAGGTTGCCGGTGCTGATCCTCTCGATGCACCCCGAGGAGCAGTACGCCGTCCGCGCGCTCAAGGCCGGCGCCTCCGGGTATCTCACCAAGCAAAGCGCCCCCGAGCAGCTGGTCACGGCGATCCGCCAGGTGGCGAGCGGCAAGAAATACGTGAGCCCGACCGTGGCCATGCAGCTCGCCGACGCCATCGCCAACGACACCGAGCAGCCGCCGCACGAGCTCCTCTCGGACCGCGAATACGAGGTCCTCAAACTGATCGCCGCCGGCAAGACGCTGACCCAGGTCGCCGACGAGCTCAACCTCGCGGTCGCCACCATCAGCACGTTCCGCGCCCGCATCCTGGCCAAGCTCGGCCTCTCCAGCACCGCGGAAATGATCCGCTACGGCCTCGAGCACGGCCTCGTCTGATGGCGGAGCCGAAGCACCCGTCCGAGGTCGCGCGCGAGACGCTGCGCCAGCTGGCGATGCGCCGCGTGCCGCCGACGCCCGACCACTACCGGACACTCTACAACGAGATCGCCGGCCTGCCGCCGGAGGAGCCGCTGCGCTGGCCAGAGCTCATCCGCAGCCTCGCCGTCCAGCTCCAGGCCCGGCACGCCGGCCTCACGCCCGCACGCAAGCGGCAGATGCTCGAGCACGTACTCGCATCCTCCGGCACCACGGAGAAGCTCTTCGAGCGCCTGCAGTCGCTGACGAAGGGCTGGGCCCAGGGTATCGCGGCGGAGAGCGTTCTCGACGCGGAACAAGATGCGGCGCCGGATCCTGCCGCGCCGGTGGCCGGCGGCAGCCCGGACGACACCCTTCCATTACGCGGCGATCTGCGCGAGTTGCTCGCCGACCTGCTCGAACGCACACTGCACGGCCTTTTCATCGACACGCCGGAGCTCAACGACGAGGCCGCCGGGCTTGCTGCCGACATCCGCGCCGCCGCCACCTCCGAACAGGTCGCCGCCTTCACCGCGCGGCTGAAGAAATTCACCTACCGCCTGCATTTCGTCGCCGAGGACCAGGCCGAGCTGCGCGCCGCGCTGCTGCGTCTGTTGCAGCTCGTCATCGAGAACATCGGCGAACTGGTCATCGACGACCGCTGGGTCTCGGGCCAGGTCTCGGTGGTCAGCGAGCTGGTCGGCCAGCCGCTCGACCTGCGCCGCCTGGACGACGTCGAACGGCGCATGAAGGACCTGATCTACCGGCAGAGCAACCTCAAGAAGAGCCTCAACGACGCCCAGGAACGGCTGCGCGCGATGCTCGCCACCTTCGTGGACCGGCTCTCGGACTTCGCCGCGACCACCGGCGAATACCACGAGCGCATCGCCGTCTGCGCGCAGAAGATCGGCACCTCCACCAACATCGCCGACCTCGCCGACGTCCTCGACGTCCTCTCGCAGGAGACCCGCGCGGTCCAGCTCGCCGTCCAGCGTTCGCGCGACGAGCTGCTCGAGATGCGCGCCCGGGTCGAGGAGGCCGAGCGGCAGATCGCCCGCCTCGAGCAGGAACTCGCGCAGGCAAGCGAGATGGTCCGCCACGACGCATTGACCGGCGCGCTCAACCGCAAGGGGCTCGAGGAGGCCGTCGAGCGGGAGGTCGCCCGCGCACAGCGGCGGAAGGCACCGCTGTGTCTGGCCATGCTCGACGTCGACAACTTCAAGAAGCTCAACGACACGCACGGCCACGATGCCGGCGACGAAGCCCTCGTCCATCTCGCCCGCGTCGTCCGCGAGACGCTGCGGCCCCAGGACACGCTCGCCCGCTATGGCGGCGAGGAGTTCGTCATCATCCTCACCGACACCGGCCTCGAGGACGCGGTGCGCGCGATGACCCGCGTGCAGCGCGAGCTGACGCGCCGTTTCTTTCTCCACGACAACGAGAAGATCCTCATCACCTTCAGCTGCGGCGTCGCCGAGCTCGGCGCCGACGAGGCGCCGGCCGCCGCCCTGCGCCGGGCCGACGAGGCCATGTACCTCGCCAAGCGGGCGGGCAAGAACCGCGTCGTGGCCGCCTGATGCCGCCCGCCGCCAACGCCGCCAACGCCGCCAACGCTGCCACGCTGCGCGAGGCCGGCCATCGGCTGCTGCTCGAGAACCGCCCGGCCGAAGCGCTCGCCGTCCTCCTCGAAGCGGTGCAACGCTTTCCCGACGACGTGCTCGCGCGGCTCTCGCTCGCCCGACTCTGTCTGCGCCTCCAGGAGCCGGCCGCCGCCGAGGAACAGTTCCGCGTGATCCTCGCCCGGGTTCCCGATAGCGAGGCGGCCCGCTCCGGCCTCGTCGACGTGGCGCTGGCGCGCAACGACATCGCCCGTGCCTCGCAAATGGTGCGCGAGATGTTCGCCTTCGACGCCGGCTCGGCGGTGGCCCTCGCCGCGGCCGCACGGGTGGCCGAGATGGCCGGCGATCACGACGATGCCCTCGTCTGGCACGACCGGCTCGTCGCCGCCGCCCCCGACGATGCCGGCCATCGCTACCATCGCGCACGCGCGCTGTTGCGCCTGGGGCGCTGGGAGGAAGGCTGGCGCGATTACGAATGCCGCTTCGCCGCCGGCGCCGTCGCGCTTGCCACGCCGCCTTCGCCGCGCTGGCGCGGCGAGGCGGTCGGTCATCTGCTGCTGCTCGCCGAGCAGGGATTCGGTGACACGATCCAGTTCGCGCGCCTCGTGCCACTCGTCCGCGAGCGTGCGGCACATGTCACGCTCGCCTGTCCGGCGCCGCTGGCGGCCCTGCTCGGGCGCTCGCTCGGCATCGACACCGTCGCCGGCGCGCCTCCCTGGCCGCCGCACGATGCCCATCTAACGCTCATGAGCCTGCCGCACGTGCTCGGCCTCGGCCCTCGCGCGGCGGCGTGTGAAGGACGCCTTCTGCACCCGGACCCCGCGCGGGTCGCGCGCTGGCGCGAACGCCTGGCACTTCCCGATTCCCGTCTCGCCGTCGGCCTCGCGGGCACCGCTTCGGCCGCCCATGCCACGGAGCAGCGCCCGCAGACGCGACGCTCCTGCCGGCCGGGCGATCTCGCGCCGCTCGCCGCCCTTCCCGGCGTGGAATTCATCGCCATCGGCGGCGATGGCGCGACGCTGCCGAACGTCCGGCCGCTGCCGCAGCCCGTCGCCGATTTCGACGACACCGCGGCGATCGTGAGCCTGCTCGATGCGGTGGTCTCCGTGGATACGGCGGTCGCCCACGTCGCCGGCGCGCTCGGCCGGCCGCTCGCGCTTCTGCTACCCTTCGCTGCCGACTGGCGCTGGGCGACGGATGCGGGACGGACCGACTGGTACCCGACGGCACGCCTGTTCCGCCAGCACCGCGCGGGTGAGTGGTCCGAGCCCATGGCCGCGGTGGCGGCCTGGATCAGGGAAATGGCCCGGCAGACAACCGGGGAGGCGAAAGGACAACGCTGATGTGGGAACAGAGCAAGGCGGCACGACGCCGCTATTTCGATGGCGCCTTCCATGCGCGTTATTTCGTCGGCCACGGCGTGGACATCGGCGGCGGCCCCGACCCCCTCGGCCAGTACTGCGGCATCTTTCCGCTGATGCTCTCCGTCAAGACCTGGGACCTCGCCGACGGCGACGCCCAGTACATGGCCTCGGTAGCCGACGAGAGCTTCGACTTCGTCCATTCGAGCCACTGTCTCGAACACATGCGCGATCCGCTGGAGGCAATGCGCTCGTGGCTGCGTATCCTCAAGCCCGGCGGCCACTGCATCGTCACCGTTCCCGACGAGGACATGTACGAACTCGGCCATTGGCCGAGCCGCTTCAACAGCGACCACAAATGGACCTTCACGACCTATAAGCGGGAAAGCTGGTCGCCGGTGTCGATCAACGTTCTCGAACTGGCCGCGACGCTCGCCGACGTCGCCTCGACCGAGCGGATCATGCGCCTGTCCGATTTCTTCAGACCGGCCCTGGCCGAGCACGGCCAGGACCAGACGCTGACACCGGTCGCGGAATGCGCGATCGAGTTCGTCCTGCGCAAGCATGCGCGCTGACGGAGCGAATGGCGATGGGCACCGAACTATGGGGCTGCGCCCCATCCCTCGCTGCGCTCGGGACCGCCACTTCGTGGCGTCCTGCGCCCTTTGCCGCCGCACAGCGGCGTCCTGCGCCCACCGGCTGGCGTGCTGGTGGGCTGGTCAGCCGCGGTAAGACGCCGCGAGCACCCTGAGGTCGTCGGCCACCGTCGCGAGCAGGCCGTCCCAGTCCTGGAAGCGCTGCTGGCGGTAGAGCCGCATCGTCGGATACCAGGGCGTATCGTTCCTGCCCAGCAGCCAGCGCCAATCGGGATTGACCGGCAGGAGAAGCCAGACCGGCCGCCCCAGCGCGCCGGCCAGATGCGCGACCGAGGTATCGACGGAGATCAGCAGATCGACGTTCATCAGCGCCGCGGCCGTGTCGTCGAAATTCGAGAAGCGGCTGCCGAGCTCCTCGATCTCGAGGTCCTTCTGCAACCGTTCCAACTGGGCGGCATCGGGCCCGCGCAACAGGCTGAACCAGCGCACGCCCGGCACTCCCGCCAGGCGCGTGATCTTCTCCGTCGGGCAGGAGCGCTGCGGATCGTTGCTGTGGGTCGGGCTGCCCGACCAGACGAGGCCCACGCGCAGTCCGGGTCCCCGCACCATTTCCTGCCGCCAGCGGTCGACGAGCCCGGGATCTGCCGCGAGATAAGGCACCTCATGCGGAAGGTTCGAAAGATCGATGCCGAGCAGATGCGGCAGGCTCATCAGCCGAACCCAGACGTCATGCTCCGGCAGGCTGCCGTAACCGAGCGGCAGCTCGACGACTTCATCGGCGAGACCGCTGCGTCCGAGGAGGCTGCCGAGCCCGACCTGGCAGACGAGGATCACGCGCGCGCCACGCCGGCGCAGCAGCGGCAGCAGGCGCACGCACTGGATGGTGTCGCCGAAGCCCTGCTCCCAGACGACGGCGATCGTTTTCCCGTCGATCGGCTCGCCGGACCAGAGCGGTCTGTCCGATTCGATGGCGCGAAGGCCGGTCTGAAAACGCACCTCCCATTCCTCCCAACCCTCGCGAAAGCGGCCGAGACGCAGCAGGGCGAGGGCGCGATTGAAGCGGAACATCGCGTTGCCGCTGCTGCGGCGTACCAGTTCGTCGAGCAGCGGCAGGGTCCGTTCGTGGCGCAGGGTCTGATCGTAGAGATAGATCAGCCCGCGGCGCGCCGGAAAGGATTCTGGGTTGCGCTCCAGCATCTCCTCGAGGAGCGCTTCCGCGGCTTCGGTTTCGCCGCGATTGAAACGCGCGATGGCGATGGCCGACTCGGCGTCGTCGCGCAATTGTGGCGCGAGTTCGCCAGCCCGCCGGTAGTGCTGCTCCGCCAGCTGATAGGCCTTGAGCCGGACGCAAAGCTCGCCGAGCTGGTAGTGGATCTCGGCGTCGGCGGGCGCCAGTTCGAGCGCCCGGCTCGCCGCGACCAGCGACTCGGCGTATTCGTTGGCCCAGAAGCGGAAGCGCGCGAGTTCCAGCCACGCCCTGGCGTTGTCGGGCTGGAGGGCGGTGTAGCGCTTCATCACCTCGAGGCCTTCGGCGCGCTGGCCGCGCATCGCATAGAGCCGCGCCAGCGAGGCGAGAACGGCGGGGTCGTCCGGCGTGGCTTCCCTCGCACTTTCGAGCATCGCCACCGCCTCGTCGATGCGCTCCTCGCCGAGATAGGCGTCGGCGAGGCGCAGCCGCACCTCGGGGTGTTCCCGCGCCACCGGGAGCAGGGCCTCAAGAATCGTCCGCGCCTGCCGATAACGACCGGCGGCGGTCAGCGCTTCGGCCCAGAGCACCCGATCATGAACACCGGCCACCGGCAGCGCACAGAGCCGCTCATAGACCGCGGCCGCCGCCTGCGCATCCATCGCCTCCATGTGCAGCGCGCCCAGTAGCCGTAGCGCGGTTTCGTCGCCCGGGTGAGTCGCAAGAAGTCCTTCGAGAATGCTGCGGGCCTCCTCGCCGCGCCCCTGCTTCCAGAGGAGGATGGCCCGCATGCGCGCGACCTCGGGATCGTCAGGCGCTCGCGCGTATGCTGCCGTGATGATGCCATCCGCCTCCCCGATGCGCCCCGCAGCGAGCAGATCGAGCACCTGCACAGTCAGTTCCGCTGCCATGACACTCCCCAAGTCGACGAGATGCCATCGATTCTACCGGCAGCGGATCCCGCCGTCCGTCGGCTGGAACCCGCCTCCCGGCAGCATTCCCGAAGTCGCCTAAAGTTTTCCAAAGGCCAGACGATACAGCGGCCAACGGGAGCAAATTTCCCGCGAGCGTGGGTAAAGCCCACATTGGACGAGCCCCTCTGAGAAAGGACAATGCAATGCCCCAGATCATCAATACCAACATCATGTCGCTCAATGCGCAACGCAATCTCGCAACGAGCGAGGGCTCTCTGGCCCAGTCCCTGCAACGTCTATCTTCCGGCCTGCGCGTCAATAGCGCCAAGGACGATGCCGCCGGTCTCGCCATCGGCACGCGCATGGATGCGCAGGTTCGCGGCATGAACGTCGCCATCCGCAACGCCTCCGACGGCATTTCCGCCGCGCAGACCGCCGAAGGCGGCCTCATCGAGGTCACCAATGCGCTCCAGCGCATGCGCGAACTGGCGATGCAGGCGGCCAACGGCACCAACACGACGGCCGAGATCGCGCTGCTCAACACCGAATACCAGCAGCTGTCGGCAGAGATCGACCGTATCGTCGGCGCCACCAAGTTCAACGGCGTCACCGTTCTGCAAAACACGGCTGCGACGGTATACCAAGTCGGTGCCAACAGCGGCGACACCATCACGGTCTCGGCGATCAGCATCGCCTCCGGCAGCTTCAGCCTCGGCAGCCTCAGCGACAACGCTTCGGGCGCCACGGCGCTCACCGCCATCGACTCGGCGCTGAACACGGTCAACTCGCATCGCGCCACCCTCGGCGCCGTGCAGAACCGTTTCGAGTCCACGATCGCCAACCTGCGCGTCTCGGTCGAGAACCAGGCCGCCGCAAAGAGCCGCATCATGGACGCTGACTTCGCTGCGGAAACCGCGGCACTGACGCGCGCCCAGATCCTGCAGCAGGCGGGTACGGCGATGCTCGCGCAGGCGAACGCTGTGCCGCAGAACGTGCTCACCCTGCTCCGCTAACCGGGGAAGCGACGTAAAGACGGCGACGGACGGGATCGAGGCATCCCGTCCGTCGTCGCCCATCCGGGAGAACTCGCATGGCCATCACTCCAGTCGGAAACGGCGTAGCTCCAGTGGCGCGGCCTTCCTCCGCGGCTGGCGCGGCGCAGGTCCGCCCGGCCGTTACCGGCGCCACGGCCAGCGAAACGCGACAGGCGCAGGCGCCCCTGCCCGATCGCCGCCAAGTGGAGCAGGTGGTCGCCCAAGTGGCGCAGGCCGTCAAACCGGCTACGGCGAGCAAGCTCCAGTTCTCGATCGACGACGAGACCGGCCGCACGGTCATCCGCGTCGTCGACGAGCAGACCGGCGAGACGATCCGCCAGATCCCCAGCGAGGAGATCATGGCCATCGCCCGCAACCTCGACCGCCTGCAGGGGCTGCTGGTCCGCCAGGAAGCCTGAGCGGCGCATGGCGCCGCCCCTCGGCAATCCCCAAGGAAAGCCCGCCTCGCGCGGGCTTTTTCACCTTCAGTCTCGGGCCGTTGTGCCGTAAATTGGGTCATCGTACGAGGAGCCTTCCATGGCATCGATTTCATCCGCGGGCATCGGTTCCGGCCTCGACATCGAAGGCATCATCACCAAGCTGATGACGGTTGAGCGTCAGCCGATCACCGCCCTCGAAAAACAGCAGGCGTCCTACCAGTCGCGGATTTCCGCGCTCGGCGCGTTGAAGTCCGCGATCTCGGCCGTGCAGACCGCGGCCACGGCGCTTGTGCCGCCGGCGGGACGTAGCGCGACGGCCCACTTCTCGACCTTTTCGGCCACGCTTTCGGACGGCCGCCTCGGTACCGTGACGGCCGACAGCGGGGCCGCTTCCGCCATCGGCGATCATTCGATCCGGGTTCTGCAGACTGCGCGCGCCGCGCGGGTCGTGTTCGCCGCCAATCCGACGATCACCGCCGGCCAGATGACCATCGACGCCGGCAATGGCGCCTTCGATGTCGCCGTCACCGACGGCATGAGCCTCGCCGCACTGCGCGACGCGATCAACGCCGCCCGGGGTGGCGTCACGGCGACCCTGATCGGTGGCGGCACGCAGCTCATGCTCACCCGCGACAGCGGCGGCGACGGCACGCAGATCACGATTTCCGGTGACGACGTCGGCCTGGTCACGGCATCGAACACGACCGGGCAGAACGCGCGGATCGAGCTCGACGGCGTCGAGATCACGAGCACGACCAATACCTTCGCCGACGTCGTCGATGGCGTCGACTTCAGGCTCGCCGCGACCGCCGCGGCCGACTCGACCGCGACGCTCAGCGTCACCGCCGATACCCGCGGCCGCAGCACGGAGCTGATCAACGCCTTCGTCAAGGCCTACAACGACTACGTCGCCAAGGCGAAGGAACTGGGTTTCTACGACCAGGCGACCAAGAAAGCCGGGGCCCTGCAGGGTGATTACGTGCTGCGAACGACACAGAGTCGCCTGCAAAGCGTGGTTTTCTCCGAGCCGACCGGTGTCACGGGATCGATCACCGTCTTTTCCCAGATCGGCGTCAGCGTCACCCGCAGCGGCACGCTCGAAGTCGATTCGACGAAGTTGAACGCGGCACTCGACGGTAGCTTCCAGGACACGACCGCGTTTCTCGCGGCCTTCGGCAGCGCGATGAAGACGACGACGGACGCGATGCTTGCCAGCGACGGCGCCATCGCCGGTGCCACCGAAACCGCCAACGACCGGATTCGCAGCCTGGACAAGCGCCGCGAGGCGCTCGAATACCGCCTGACCCAAATCGAGGCACGTTACCGCCGGCAGTTCACCGCGCTGGACAGCATGGTCGCGAGCATGAGCGCCACCAGCAGCTACCTGAGCCGGCAGCTCGACAACCTGCCCGGGTCCGCGAAGAACCGTTCGAACTAACCCCAGTTACCGGAGATCGACATGTTCGGCACCGCCACCAACCCTGCCACGGCTTATGCCACGGTCGCCGTCCAGACCGGCGTCGCCGCGGCTTCCCCGCTCCAGCTCATCGTCATGCTCTACGACGGCGCCTCGCTGGCGATCGCTTCGGCGGCAGAGCAGATCCGCCAGGGCGACGTCGTCGGAAAGGGTAAGTCGATCGCGAAGGCCATCGACATCATCGCCAACGGACTGAAAGTGAGTCTCGATCGGGAAGTCGGCGGCGAACTCGCCGGCCGCCTGGCTGCGCTTTACGACTACATGGTCAACCGGCTGCTGCATGCCAACCTGCACAACGATGACGCAGCACTCAAGGAGGTTTCCGGGCTGCTCGCGGAACTCAAAGGCGCCTGGGAAGAAATAGCCAACGATCCCGCCGTTCTTTCCCGGAACGGGGCCGTCGCCTGAGCCTTACCATGCCGGCGATGCCGTCACAGATCGAAATCTACGAGGAAATGAGCGCGCTCTCGGCCCGCATGGTCGAGGCGGCCCGGTCGCATGACTGGGAAAACCTCATCGCGCTGGAAAAGTCCGTCGCCGCCCTGCGCCAGACACTGACCGCCGAGGACGACAACGGCCGTCTCTCCGACGACGAGATCGAACTCAAGCGTACGCTGATCCAGCGGATCCTCGACGACGACGCCGAGATCCGCCGCCACACCGAGCCCTGGATGGAAAAGCTGCGCCGCTTCCTCGGCGACAACGCGCAGCGCAAGCAGGTCGAACGCGCCTACGGCGCCACCTCCTGAACGCCCGAGGGGCCCGTGACCGCCGATGTCGCCCGGCCTTCGTTTCCCATGAGCTGAACCGTGGCCGTGATTCCGCCCGATGCCGGTGTGCGCATGCGCCTGCAGGCGGAGCAGAGCCTCGTGCAGGCGTTGCAGCCCGTTCGGCCGATTCCCGGCGACCTGCCCGACCTGCAACCGGGCCAGACCTTCACCGCGCGCATCCTCGAACCGCTCCCGGAAAACACCTTTCGGGCGATGGTCGCCGGACGGCAATTGACTTTGCGGCTGCCGGAGGGCGCCGAACCCGGCGATACGCTCGAGCTGGTGGTCGTCGAGCGGACCCCCGAGGCGATCATCGCACGGCGTGCGGATGCTCCGCTTGCATCGGGCGGAATCCCGCCCTATCCACACGCGAAACTCTCGACCACGGGGCGAGCCATCGGCGAACTCCTCCTTGCCGAGGGCGAAACGCCGCAGCCCGCCGCGCTCAATCGCGGCCAGCCCATGCTGCCACAGCCGCCGGCGGGTCAGGGCATTCCCGCGGCCGAGCTCGCCCGCGCGCTGGCGCGCGCCGTGAGCCAGAGCGGCCTGTTCTATGAATTCCATCAGGCCGAGTGGCTCGCCGGCCAACGGCCGATCGAGTCCTTGCGCGCCGAACCCCAGGGACGGCTGCCGGCTGCCATGCCGCCCGTCGCGGCCCAGCGTCCGGAACCGGCGACCGACGCCACGGGGCCGGCACCGGCGGCCGGCGAGCGTGCCGCGGGCGAAGCGGCCGCACCACGATTATCGATCCCAGAAGAGATCCGCCCGATCGTCCAGCAGCAGCTCGACGCCGTTGTCAGCCAAAGGCTCGCGTGGCATGGTGAAGCCTGGCCCGGGCAGACGATCGACTGGGAAATCCTGCGGCAGCCGGCGGACGAACGCGATGCCGCCGTTGCCGAACAAGAGGCGGAACGATGGCAGACGACACTGCGTCTGGCCATGCCCCGGCTCGGAGCGATCGAGGCGGTGCTCCAGCTGACCGGCGATGGGCTGCGGCTGCGCCTGTCGGCAGCGGAGGAGACGACCATCGCCAACCTGCGCGGCCATCTCCCGGAACTCGCGGGGGCGCTCGCCCGCGCCGGCGTGCCGCTGCAATCGTCGGAGGTGAAGGGTGGAGCCGACTGAAGACGCGGTCCGTGACGAACGCACCCTCGCGGTCGCCCTCGCCTATGCGCCCGGGGATGCCGCACCGCGCGTCGTCGCCAAGGGCCGCGGGCTTCTCGCCGAGGCGATCATCGCCCGTGCCCGCGAGCACGGCATCTACGTGCATCAGTCCTCAGAGCTGGTCGCGCTGCTGATGCAGGTCGATCTCGACGCCCGCATCCCGCCGCAGCTCTACCTGGCCGTCGCCGAGCTGCTGGCCTGGCTGTACCGGCTCGAGCGCGGAGAGACGGCTGCGCCCCCGCCCGAGGCCGCGGTTCCGATACACCAACGATAGAATGTGCAGACCATGACCGAGCCGAATGGCACCGCCACCGAGGCCGCAGCACCGCACGGTCCGCTGCTGGAACCGGGGGAGTATTCCCAGTATCTGCTTCACGGCAAGGGCGAGATCCTCTTCGTCCTGCGCAGCCTGCTCGCCAGCAGCGACCGGATTACGGTCTATTTCAACGAGGGCCGGGATTTCTTCCTCACCGCGGTCATCGCCGTCGACGACGACGGCCTCACGCTCGACTACGGCAGCACGGCAGAAACGAACGCGCGGGCGCTGAAGGCCGAAAAGCTCTTCTGTGTCACGCAGCACGAGAAGGTCCGCGTGCAGTTCCTGCTGCGCGGCCTGCACGAGATCGAATTCGAAGGCCGGCCGGCCTTCCGCGCCGACCTGCCCGACAGCGTGCTGCGCCTGCAGCGGCGCGAGTACTACCGGCTGACGACGCCGATCGTCAATCCGATCAAGTGCGAGATCCCGGTCGTCCGTGCCGATGGCAGCACCGTGACGGTGGCGGCGAACATCGTCGACATCAGCGGCGGCGGCGTGGCGATCGTGGTGCCGCCGGCCGACGAGCCCTTCGAGCCCGAGATGCGCTTTCCCAACTGCCGGATCGATCTGCCGGAAGTCGGAACCCTGGTCGTCACCCTGCTGGTGCGGAACGTCTTCGAGATCACGCTCCGATCCGGCGCCCGCGTCCGCCGGGCCGGCTGCCAGTTCGTGCAACTGCCGGGGACGATGCTCACGCTCGTGCAGCGCTACATCATCAAGGTGGAGCGGGAACGCAAGGCGCGGATGTCGGGCATCGGCTGAACTGAAACCGAAGCGGCGCGGATTACCCGCTCAGCGCCTGAGGGAAAATGGGTCGCGACCGCGGCGAATCATTCACCGGCACTCAGACCGGCATGTTCATGATGTCGTTGTAGGCCGTGACCAGCTTGTTGCGCACCTGGACCATCTGCTGAAAGGCGAGGCTCGCCTTCTGCAGGTTGATCATGACGTCCTGGAGATTGACGTTGTCCTGGCCGGCGGCGAAGTTCTCCGCCATCTGCTGGGCCTGCTGCTGTGCCTGGTTGACCTGGTCGATCGCCGCGGTGAGCGCCTTGGCGAAGTCCGCCTCGGCGTGTTGCGACGGCTGAGTTTGCAACTTGCCTTGCGCGAGCGCCGCCGTCGCGCGCAGTTCGCTCAGCATCTGCTCGATGTTGCGGGTGTCGATGGCCATGGTCTGCGCCTGAACTCCTTCTGCCCTCGATTCTAGTAGCAATCCCCGTGCCGGTACAAACCCGCCTCAGTCCGGGTCGATCCTGAAACCTTCCTGCCGGTACTGGGCGAGCTTGTAGCGCAGCGTCCGCTCGGAGATGCCGAGTAGCTCGACCGCCTTCTTTCGCGAGCCGCCGACCTTGGCCAGCGTCTCGAGGATGTGCTGGCGCTCCAGATCCTTCATGTTGGCCGGAATGGCGACTGGCGCCTGGGCCGCGGCGGCTACCGGCGGCTCCGCGCGCACCGGCGACGCGCCGGCCGCCGCGAAAGGCAGCGCCTCGGCTTCGATGGTCTCGCCGCTGGCCATGATCAGCGCGCGCTGGACCACGTTCTCGAGCTCGCGAACGTTGCCGGGCCAGGCATGGGCGGCAAGTTTTGCCTCCGCGGCCACGGAGAAATGCGCCGAACGGCCAAGACGCGCGCCATGGAGCGCGAGAAAGTGCCGGGCCAGGGGCAGGATGTCGCCCCGCCGCTCGCGCAGCGGCGGTATCGCCAGCGGAAAGACGTTCAGGCGGTAGTAGAGGTCTTCGCGGAAGCGGCCCGCCGCGACCTCCGCCGCCATGTCGCGGTTCGAGGTCGCGAGCACGCGGATGTCGAGTGCGATCGGCCGCCTTCCACCGACGCGTTCCACCTCACGTTCCTGAAGCACGCGCAGGAGCTTCGCCTGCAGCGACAGCGGCATTTCGGAAATCTCGTCGAGCAGGAGCGTGCCGCCCTCGGCCTGCTCGAACTTGCCGGGCTGGGCCGACTGCGCGCCGGTGAAGGCGCCCTTCTCGTGGCCGAAGAGCGTCGCCTCGAGCAGGTTGTCTGGGATGGCGGCACAGTTGATGGCGACGAAGGGGCCCCTGGCACGGGCCGACTGATCGTGGATATAGCGGGCGAAGACCTCCTTGCCGGTACCCGACTCGCCCGTGAGCAGGACGGTGGCGTCGGTCCGGGCGACGCGCGAGGCGAGCAGCAGGATCTCACGTGTGACCGGGTCTGCGGCGATGACGCCCTCGGCCGCGGGCGGCGTCGCGTAGCGGGCGATCTGGGCAAGCAGCGTCTTCGGCTCGAAAGGCTTGAGCATGAAGTCACAGGCGCCGCCGCGCATCGCCGCGACGGCCTTGTCCACGTCGCCGAAGGCCGTCATCAGCAGCACGGGCAGCCCGGGATGGCGGGCACGAACCTCGGCGAGCAGTTGCAGGCCGTCCATCGGCGACATGCGCAGGTCCGAGATGACCATGCTGAACGGCTCGCGACCGAGCAGGTCGAGTGCCTCGCGCCCGCCCGGCACGCCCGATGCGCGATGGCCGGCGGCCTCGAGCGTCACCAGCAAGGCATCGCGCAGGGCATCGTCGTCCTCGACGACGAGGAGATTCAGCCGCTCGGACATGGCGCCTCGTAAAGGGGCAGCGTGATCATGAACTCGGTGCCGGCACCGACCTCGGAACGCACGTCGATGCCGCCGCCGTGCGCGCGGGCGACACCGCGGGCGATGGCGAGCCCCAGGCCGGTGCCTTCGCTGCGCGTGGTGAAAAACGGCTCGAAGAGCCGCTCGACGACCTCCGGCGCCATGCCGCGGCCATCGTCGCGGACGCGGAGAACGAGACGGTCGCCGCTGCGATCCGCCGCGAGGCCGACGCGCCCGCCGGCATCGACGGCGTGGAGCGCGTTGTCGAGCAGGTTCATGAGCGCGCCGGCGAGCGCCTTGCGGTTGCCGGTCAGGAGGGCGCCGGCAGGCGCTTCCCCGGTTTCGAAACGGACGCCGCGCGCCCGCGCGAGCGGCTCGAAGGTCTGGGCGACCTCGGCAAGCAGTTCGGCCACGGGGAAGGTCTCGCGACCGAGCACCTCGCCGCGCGCGAAGAGCAGCGTATCCTGGATCAGGCGTTCGAGATGCTTGAGCCGGGCGACCGTCTTGCCCGCGATCGAGAGTCTCACGGCTTCCGGCAGATCGGGATTTTCGAGATTGCCGGCGTAGAGCAGCGCGGCAGCGAGCGGCGTGCGTAGTTGATGGGCGAGGTGGGCCGCCATCTCGCCCATCGCCGCGAGCCTGCGGTTGCGCTCGGCCTCCTCGCGCAGCCGGTTGGCTTCGGCGTTGGCGGCCGCGAGTTCCGCCGTCAGCGATTCCACCTGCCGCTCGAGCGCGCGATAGGACGCCGACAGCGCTTCCGAGGCCTGGTTGAACATCTGGAAGGCTTCGGCGAGGCGGGCGGGATCGACGGGGGCGGAGGATGACATGACGGCCGTTTCCATCGGGGCCATCATGGCAGAATCGTTGCCGGACAACAACTTGCGAAATGCCGGCAAAAATTGCCGTTACTTGCTGGAACCGCCCTTGCAAGGGGAGCCGACAATCCGGCAGCGGCCCGTGGTGCCGGCCCGGTGGCCGTCCCTGCGGACGATACCGGCGAATGAGCGAAGATATACGACATGGCGAGTGCTGAACAGACGATCCCCTTGAATCTGGCCGCGTTCAACCGCTTGAGCGCGGCGCAGAAGATGGGCGCGCTCGCCGCGGTCGCGCTCGCCATCGCGTTGCTCGTCGGCGGCCTCATGTGGGCCCGGGAGCCGACCTATGGCGTGCTTTTCGCCAACCTCCAGGAGCGCGACGGCGGCCAGATCATCGCCGCGCTCGAGCAGCAGAACATTCCCTATCGCGTCTCCCAGGGCGGCAGCGCCATTCTCGTGCCCTCCGGCCAGGTGCACGACGTCCGCCTGCGGCTCGCGTCGCAGGGGTTGCCCCGCGGCGGGCTGGTCGGCTTCGAGATCATGGAGACGCAGAAGCTCGGCATCAGCCAGTTCGCCGAGCAGATCAACTACCAGCGCGCGCTCGAGGGCGAGCTCGCCCGCTCGATCCAGTCGCTCGCCGCGGTCAAGGGCGCCCGCGTGCATCTGGCCATCCCCAAGCAGACGGCCTTCCTGCGCGACGAGCAGAAGCCGACCGCCTCCGTCCTGGTCGGCCTGCACCCGGGACGCAAGCTCGATCCACAGCAGGTCGCCGGCATCGTCCATCTGGTCTCCTCGAGCGTGCCGCAGCTGGTGCCGGCCAACGTCAGCGTCATCGATCAGGACGGCAACCTGGTCTCGGAATCGGGCGATGCGGCCAAGACCGCCGGGCTCGATCCCTCGCAGATCAAGTACGTCCGCGACATCGAGCAGGAGTACCGCCGCCGCGTCGAGGCGATCCTCGCGCCGCTCGTCGGCGTGCAGAATGTCCGCGCGCAGGTGACGGCCGAGGTCGATTTCTCGCAGACCGAACAGGTCGCCGAGACCTACAAGCCGAATCCCAGCCCCGAGACGGCGATCCGCAGCCAGCAGACTTCCGAGTCTGGCGGCAGCGCCGCGGCCGGCGCCATCGGCGTGCCCGGCGCGCTGTCGAACCAGCCGCCGGTGCCGGCGACGGCGCCGATCACCAACCCGCCGGTCGCCGGCGCCGCGGGAAACGCCGGCGGCGCGCCGACCTCCTTCAGCCGCAACTCGACGATCAACTATGAGCTCGACAAGACGGTGCGCCACACCAAGGGCGCGCCCGGCATCGTCAAGCGGCTGTCGGTCGCCGTCGTGCTCAACCACAGGCAGGATCCGGGCAAGAAGAAATCGACGCCGCTCACCGAGGCGGAGCTCCGCCAGGCGACCGCGCTCGCGCAGGAAGCGGTCGGCTTCAACAAGGAGCGCGGCGACACGGTCAATGTCGCCAACGTGCCCTTCGCGCCGAACGAGATCGAGCCGATTCCCGACACGCCGATCTGGAAAGACGCCTCGACGGTCGGCATGATCAAGGATCTCGCCAAGTGGCTCGTCTTCGCGCTGATCGCCTGGCTCGTCTGGGTCAAGGTATTCCGGCCGCTGGTGGAAATGCTCGCCGCCACCGCGCATCGCGTCGAGGTCGAGGAGAACGTCGCTGCCGAGGCGGCCGTCGAGGGCCACCAGGCCGCCGCCGTGCCGCAAGCGCGGAGCTACGAGGACAAGGTGCAGCAGGCCCGCGACCTGGCCAAGCAGGATCCGAAGCTCGTCGCCAACGTGATCAAGGGGTGGGTCAGTGGCGAATCCGGATGAGGGTCTGGAAAAGAGCGCGATGCTTTTGCTCACGCTTGGCGAGGACGAAGCCGCGGAGATCCTCAAGCATCTGGGCCCGCGCGAGGTGCAGAAGCTCGGCCAGGCGATGGCGCAGCTCAAGGCCGTGCCGCGCGAGAAGGTCGAGGCCGTGCTCGACGAACTGGAAGCCCATTCGATGAGAGGCACGCCGCTCGATGCCGACGAAGCCAAGATCAAGGCCATGCTCACCAAGGCGCTCGGCGACGACAAGGCCGCCGGCCTCATCTCGCGCATCCTCCAGGGGGGCGACACGGCCGGCATCGAGGGCCTCAAGTGGATGGACGCCGCGACCGTCGCCGACCTGATCAAGAACGAGCATCCGCAGATCATCGCCACGATCCTCGTCCATCTCGAATACGACCACGCCGGCGAGATCCTCAAGCATTTCACCGAGCGGCTCCGGAACGACGTCGTGCTGCGCATCGCCACGCTCGACGGCGTCCAGCCGGTCGCCCTGCAGGAATTGAACGACACGCTGAAGCGCCTCCTGGCCGGCGCCTCGGGCAACGTCAAGAAGACGGCGATGGGCGGCATCCGTCACGCCGCGGAGATTCTCAACTTCGTCGGCCAGGCGGCGGAGACCGCGATCATGGACAACGTGCGCGAGTACGACCCCGACCTCGCCCAGAAGATCCTCGACGAGATGTTCGTCTTCGAGAACCTGCTCGACATCGACGACCGCGGCATCCAGCTCCTGCTGCGCGAGGTGCAGTCCGACTCGCTGATCCTCGCGCTCAAGGGCGCGCCGCCCGAACTGCGCGAGAAGATCTTCAAGAACATGTCCCAGCGCGCCGCCGAGATGCTCAAGGAGGACCTCGAAGCCAAGGGACCGGTGCGCCTGTCGGAAGTCGAGGCCGAACAGAAGGAAATCCTCAAGATCGCGCGCCGCCTCGCCGACGAGGGCCAGATCATCCTCGGCGGCAAGGGGGGCGAGGACCAGATGATATGACCGCCTTTGCCGACAGGAGCGCGCAGCCAAACTCAGCCATGGTAAGACGCCGGCAGGCTTCACCCACGGATGACCGTGTCTCCAAGGAACAGCCGGCATGAACGGTCTGACCGCCTGGGAACGCTGGGAGCTCGCAAGCCTCGACGAGGCGCCGCCGCCATCACCGGAACCGCCGGCTGCCGAAACCCCGCCCGAGCCGCCAAGCCGCGAGGAGATCGAGCGGATCTGCGCCGAGGCGCGCCAGGAGGGTTACGCCGACGGCTATGCCGCCGGCGAGGCGGCCGTGCGTGAGGAAGCCAGGCGCCTGGCGAAAGCGGCGGAGACGCTCGAGCAGGCGCTCGCGGAATTCGACCAGCAGGTCGCCGACGAGTTGCTGGCGCTGGCGATCGAAATCGCGCGCCAGGTCGTGCGCGCCGAAATCGCCGCCCGCCCGGAGCACATCGTCGCCGTGGTTCAGCAGGCGCTGGCCCAGCTGCCGCACCAGCACGCGGTCATCTACCTGCATCCCGACGATGCGGCGCTCGTGCGCAGCCATGCCGGCGACCAGCTCACCCACGCGGGCCACCGCATCCTCGAAGACGTCCGCCTCAAGCGCGGCGACTGCACGATCGAGTCGGGCAACACCCAGATCGACGCGACCCTGGCGACGCGCTGGCGGCGGGTGATCGAGAGCGTCGGCTTCGTCGATGCCTGGAACGGAGGCGCAGGCAAGTGACGCCGCATTGCCAGGCCTGGCGGACGCTGCTTGCCGGCACACGCGAGCAGCTGGCCACGGCGCAGCCCTTCCAGCTCTCCGGCCGGCTGACACGTATCAACGGCCTGGTCATGGAGGCCTCGGGACTCAAGCTCGCCCTCGGCTCGAGCTGCAAGGTACAGATCGCCGGCAACGGCACCATCGAGGCCGAAGTCGTCGGCTTCGCCGGCGAGCGGCTCTACATGATGCCAACCGAGGACATCTACGGCCTCGCGCCCGGATCGAGCGTGATTCCGGTGGAAGCGCCGCCGACGCCGCCGAAGATCCGCTTGGGCGGCCGCCGCTGGACCCGCCGCGCCTACGACCGGGCCAAACGCCTGCCGGTCGGCGAACAGATGCTCGGCCGCGTCGTCGACGGCAACGGCCGGCCGCTCGACGGTCGCGGGCCGCTCGAGCCCAAGCCCGAGCGCTCGCTGGTCAGCCGGCCATTCAATCCGCTCCAGCGCGCGCCGATCAAGCAGGTGCTCGATGTCGGCATCCGTGCGATCAACGGGCTTTTGACCATCGGCCGCGGCCAGCGGCTCGGCCTGTTCGCCGGCTCCGGCGTCGGCAAGAGCGTGCTGCTCGGGATGATGGCGCGCTACACCGCGGCGGACGTGATCGTCGTCGGTCTGATCGGCGAGCGCGGCCGCGAGGTCAAGGAATTCATCGAGCAGAACCTCGGTGCCGAGGGCCGCGCGCGCTCGGTCGTGGTCGCCTGCCCGGCCGACGTGAGTCCGCTGATGCGCCTTCAGGGCGCGGCCTACGCGACCTCCATCGCCGAATATTTCCGCGACCAGGGCCGCCACGTACTGCTGATCATGGACTCGCTGACCCGCTTCGCCATGGCCCAGCGCGAGATCGCGCTCGCCGTCGGCGAGCCGCCGGTGACGCGCGGCTATCCGCCCTCGGTGTTCGCGCGCCTGCCCCAACTGGTGGAACGTGCCGGCAACGGGCCCGAGGGCGGCGGCTCGATCACGGCCTTCTACACCGTGCTCGCCGAAGGCGACGACCAGCAGGACCCGATCGCCGATTCGGCGCGGGCCATCCTCGACGGCCACATCGTCCTCTCGCGCCAGCTCGCCGACGCCGGCCACTATCCCGCCGTGGACATCGAACAGTCGATCTCGCGGGCGATGACCAACCTGATCGATCCGGCCCAGCTCGAACTGGTACGCCGCTTCAAGCAGCTCTACGCGCGCTACCAGCGCGCCCGCGACCTGCTGGCCGTGGGCGCCTACGCGCGCGGCGCCGATCCGCTGCTCGACCAGGCGATCGCCCTCTATCCCTCGATGGAACGCTTCCTCCAGCAGGGCATACAGGAACGCGCCGACGTCCGCGACAGCATCGACGCCCTGGCCACGCTGTTCGCATGAACTAGAATCGACTCCGACGCCGCAAGCGGCACCCGTGGACGCGCACCGTGACAGGCAAGTTCCCCCTCCAGTCCATCCTCGACCTCTCGCAGATGAAGCTCGAAGAGGCGACGCGCCGCCTCGGCGAACTGATCGCCGACCAGCGGCAGGCGGTGGAGCGCGTCGAACTGCTCGTCCGCTACCGCGACGAGTACCACGAGCGCTTCCTCGCCGCGGCGCGCGAAGGGCTTGCTCCCAACCAGTGGCGTAACTACCAGGCATTCCTCGAACGGCTCGACGCCGCGATCGCCCAGGCGCAGCAGATGGCCGCGCAGTCGGCGGAACGGGCGGCGGCCGGCAAGCAGGACTGGATCGAGAAGAAGGGCCGCGTCAAGGCCTTCGACACCCTCGCCCAGCGCCACGACGCGCGGATGACCTACGCGGCGGGACGACAGGCGCAGAAGGATCTCGACGAGCACGCCAGCCGCCTCCATTTCGGCAGGGCCGACGCGGAGGACTAATCTACCGGTCATCATGGCACGCGGCTTGCATTTACCCGTGGCAACGAGCCCATCGAGGATGATTCCATGCCTGTCGTGACCGTCCCCTCCGGCCCCGCAACGACGATGCCCAAGGCCGCATCCGGCCCGGCGGCCGCCGACGCCGCAACCGAGGCCGCCACGCCCTTCGCCTCGGTGCTGGAAGGCCGGATCAAGGGCGCACCCGAATCGGCTGGAAGCGCCGCTGCGACCGCGGAAGCCGCGGCGCCGGCGGACACCGGGACCGACCCCGTCCCCGACGATCTCGCCGCGCTCCTGCCGGTATTTCTCGGCATCACCCCGCCTGGCGGTCTCGATGCCGAACCGTCCGCACCGGCCCTCGCCGACGGCCGGACGCAGGGCGCCATCGAATCGCCGGTCTTCCTGCCTTCCCTGTCGGTCCCGGCCGGCACCCCCGCAGCCGGCGAGTTCCCCGCCGCGACCCCGCCCGCCACGGCCGTCTCATTGCCACGCGCCGGCATCGATGCCGTTGCCGGCGAGACGACGAATTCGCCGGCAAACCTTGCCGCGCCGGGCGAGCCGGAAGGGCTGCCGCTCTCCGCGGCCCGCGCCGCGCGGCCCGGGGCGGAAACCGTTCTCCCGGCCGCGGAGGCGGCGAGCGTTCCAACGGAGGAAGCCGTCGAACCGCGCCCGGGCACCGCGGCCGCACCCACCGATGCGCTGCTCGTCCAGACGCACGGCGGGCCACACACCGGTGCCCGGCTTTCCGTGGGAGAAGCCCGCTATCACGTCGCTTCGCCCGTCGGCAGCCGTCCATGGGAGGCCGCCATCGGCAACAGCCTGGTGTTCATGACCGGCCAGCAGCAAAGCCGCGCCGAGATCGTGCTCACACCGCCGCAGCTCGGCCGCATCGAGATCTCGCTCACCATCAATGCCGCCAACGACGCCTCGGCGACCTTCGTCTCCACGAGCCCCGCCGTGCAGGAAGCCCTGACCCAGGCGCTGCCGCGGCTAAAGGAAATCCTCGCCGATGCCGGTATTAACTTGTCGCAGGCCGACGTCAATTCCGGCTCGCCCGACCGTTCCGCCGGCCAGGATGGCGGATCGTCCCGGCGTGCCACCACGGCTGAGTTTGGCGGTGATAGCGCCGCGCTCACCTCCGTCACCGACACCGGCTGGTCCGGCACGGGCCGCGGGCTCGTCGATGTCTTTGCCTGACGACGACTGACCACATCGCGGAGATAAGGACATGGCGGAAGCCAAGAAGACGGAAAACAAGGACGAAGGCCAGGCACCGGCCAAGAAAAGCAAGCTGATGATCATCATCATCGCCGTCGTCGCGCTGGTGGCGATCGGCGGCGGTGCGGCCTTCTTCCTGATGAAGGGCAAGGCCGCCGAAGATGCCGAGGACGAGGATGCCGATCACCGGCCGGCCAAGACCGAGAAGGCGAAAAAGGCGAAGAAGGACAACGCCGCACCGCCGGCCTTCGTCAAGCTCGAGGCCTTCACGGTCAGGCTACAGGCGGAAGGCCAGGATGCGTATCTCCAGGCCGTTCCCGAACTGCGCGTGCTCGATGCCGGCATCGGCGACAAGATCAAGCTCTACACGCCGGAGATCCGCCACAAGGTAACGCTGATCCTGATGGGCAAGAAGGCTTCCGAGATCTCGACGCCCCAGGGCGTGCAGCAGCTCGCCAACGAAATGCGCGTCGCGATCAACCACATCATCGAGCCGCCAGTCGTGCGCAAGAAGGGCAAGGCCGCCGAGGTCGTCGACGACGAGCCCGGCCCCGACGACCCGGTGCAGGCGGTGCTGTTCACTTCTTTCATCGTCCAATGAGCGACATCCGCCGGGCCGTGCCAATGACGGCGCCAACCAACGACATGAAGCAGCCGAGACGGGCGAAGCGCCTCGATCTCCCCCGCGAGGGGGAGGCCGGGAGGGGGCGGGAATAAATGGCCCAGGACTTCCTCTCCCAGGAAGAAGTCGACGCGCTGCTCAAGGGCGTCACCGGCGAAGCCGACGAGGCGCCCGAGGCGCAGACCACGGAGGCCGCTGGCGGCGTCCGGCCCTACGACCTCGGTCGCCAGGAGCGGATCGTCCGCGGGCGCATGCCGACGCTCGAACTGATCAACGAACGGTTCGCCCGTCTCCTGCGCATCGGCCTGTTCAACTACCTGCACAAGAATGCCGAGATCTCGCTGGAACCGGTCAAGGTCCAGAAATACAGCGAGTTCATCCGCAACCTCGCCGTGCCGACCAACCTCAACCTGGTGACCATGCGGCCGCTGCGCGGCACCGGACTGGTGGTATTCGATCCGAACCTCGTCTTCCTCGTCGTCGACAGCATGTTCGGCGGCGACGGCCGCTTCCACACCCGCGTCGAGGGCCGCGACTTCACGCCGACCGAGCAGCGCATCATCCAGGGGTTGCTCAACGTCTTCTTCCGCGAATACGAAAAGGCCTGGCAGCCGGTGTTCCCGGTAAAGTTCGAGTACGTGCGCTCGGAGATGAACACCCAGTTCGCCAACATCGCCACGCCCTCGGAGATCGTCGTCGCCGTCTCCTTCACCGTCGAGCTCAACGGCAACTCGTCCGAGATGCACCTCTGCCTGCCCTACGCGATGATCGAACCGATCCGCGACGGGCTCTACAGCACCATGCACAGCGAGCAGGCCGGCGCCGACAAGCGCTGGTCGGCGACGTTGACCCGCGAGTTGCAACGGGCCGAGGTCGAGCTCGTCGTGCCGCTGGGCAGCCACGAGATGACGCTCGGCGAGGTCATGGCCATGAAGGTCGGCGACGTCATCCCGATCACGGTCGGCGAGCGCGTCCAGGCCCTGGTCGACGGCGTGCCGGTGATGAACTGCCGCTACGGCGTGCGTAACGGCCAGTACGCGCTTAAGGTGGAGAGTTTCGTCGCCGAGGAAGAGGCCGAACAGGCATAGGAGTCCATCATGAACGATCAGGTCGAAGAACAGCAGGTCACCGACGACGACTGGGCGGCAGCGATGAGCGAGCAGGCCTCGGCCACGTCCGCCGCGGCGGAGGCCGCGCCGGTCTTCGAGCAGTTTGGCGGCGGACAGGAGAAGGCGCCGGCGCCGCAGGGTTTCGACATGATCCTCGACATTCCCGTCAGGCTCACGGTGGAGCTTGGACGTACGAAGATCTCGATCCGCAACCTGCTCCAGCTCGCGCACGGCTCGGTGGTCGAGCTCGACGGCCTCGCCGGCGAGCCGATGGACGTGCTCGTCAATGGCACGCTGATTGCCCAGGGCGAGGTGGTGGTCGTCAACGACAAGTTCGGCATACGCCTCACCGACATCATCACGCCGCAGGAGCGCATGCGCAAGCTGAACCGCTGAATTCCGCGCCGCGAAGCTCGGCCGCGCCGCAAAACTCAGCCACGGTAACACGCCAGCCGTTCGCCGCCTCGAGCCGCGGCGGGAGCGCGAGCGCGGGGGAAAGCCCGCGCTTTTCCCTTCTGCTCCCGGGATTCCGCCGCCGCCAGCCTCCGTATGCTGTCGTGGCCATGGCCACGCCTCTCGAAATCCGCCGCTTGTGCCGAAGCTTCGCAGCGCCCGCCCTGCTGGCTGCGATCTCCGCCCATGCGCAGGCCCAGAACGTGCCGGCACAGGATCTCGGCGGCGGCTTCTTCCAGCTGCTTCTCGGGCTGGCAATCGTCGTCGCGCTCCTCGTCGCCAGTCTCTGGCTCCTGAAGCGATTGTCGGCGCCGCGCGGCGAGGCCGCCGGCCTGCTCCGGGTCGTCGCCGGCACCGCCGTCGGCCCGCGTGAGCGCGTGGTCATCATCGAAGCCGGGGGGCGCTGGCTCGTCCTCGGTGTCGCGCCGGGCCGGGTGTCACCGCTCGCCGAACTGCCGCGGGGCGAACCGCCCGCCACGCCCCCGGCCGGCGCCGACTTCGGTGGCCGCCTGAAAGAGATGCTGGAGCGGCGCCATGCGTCCTGAGCGCCTGCTCGGCGCGGCGGCGCTCATGTTGCTGCCCGCCGCCGCGCTCGCCCAAAGCCTGCCGGCCGTCACCAGCGCACCCGCGCCCGGCGGCGGCACGCAATGGTCGCTGTCGATCCAGACGCTGCTGCTGCTCACCAGCCTGACCTTCCTGCCGGCGCTGCTGCTGATGATGACGAGTTTCACGCGCATCATCATCGTCCTCTCGCTCCTGCGCCATGCGCTCGGCACCCAGACCTCGCCGCCCAATCAGGTGCTCGTCGGCCTCGCGCTCTTCCTCACCTTCTTCGTCATGGCGCCGGTCGGCGAGAAGATCTACACCGACGCCTACCTGCCGCTCTCGGAAAACCGCATCGCCTTCACCCAGGCCGTCGAGCGCGGCGCCGTGCCGCTGCGGGAATTCATGCTCAAGCAGGTGCGCGAGCCCGATCTCGCCCTGTTCACCAAGATCGCCAACCAGCCGAAGCCGGCGAGCGCCGAGGAGATCCCGATGCGCGTGCTGATCCCGGCCTTCGTCACATCCGAGCTGAAGACGGCCTTCCAGATCGGTTTCATCGTCTTCATCCCCTTCCTGATCATCGACATGGTGGTCGCCTCGGTGCTCATGTCGATGGGCATGATGATGATGTCGCCGGTGATGGTCGCCCTGCCTTTCAAGCTCATGCTCTTCGTCCTCGTCGACGGCTGGAACCTGCTCATCGGTTCGCTCGTCGCCAGTTTCGGTTGAGGAACCCGCCATGTCCCCGGCCACCGTCGTCGAAATCGGCCGCCAGGCCGTCGAGGTGCTGCTGCTCGTCTCCGCACCGCTGTTCATCGCCGCGCTGGTCACCGGTCTCGTCGTCAGCATCTTCCAGGCGGCGACGCAGATCAACGAGACCACGCTCTCCTTCGTGCCCAAGCTGGTCGTGCTGTTCGTCACCCTGGTGATCGCCGGCCCGTGGATGATCTCGGTGCTCACCGAGTACATGCGCCGGCTCTACGAGTCCATTCCGGCCATGATCGGCTGATGCTGAGCGTCACCACGGCCCAGCTCGACGCCTGGATCGCCGCCTTCGCCTTCCCGCTCGCGCGCATCCTCGGCCTGCTGGCTACGGCGCCCGTGTTCAACAACATCGGTATACCGAGGCGCGTCCGCCTGCTGCTCGGTGTCGCCATCGCAGTGGCGCTGGCGCCAGCCCTGCCGTCGATGCCCGCGGTCCCCGCCGGCTCGTGGACGGGGTTGCTCGTCCTCGCGCAGCAGGTCGTCATCGGCATCCTCATGGGCCTGACGCTGCGCATCGTCTTCTCCGCCGTCGAACTGGCCGGGGAACTGATCGGACTGCAGATGGGCCTGTCCTTCGCGGTCTTCTACGATCCGCAGAACGCCGGGCAGACGGGCGTGCTCGGCGAGTTCCTCTCGCTGATCATGACGCTGCTCTTCCTGGCGATGAACGGCCATCTGCTGACGCTTTCCGTGCTCGCGGAGAGCTTCCGCCTGCTGCCGGTGGCCGCGGTGCCGCCATCGGCCGACGGCTTCGCCGGCGCGGCGCGCTCGGCCACCGTGCTCTTCGCCTCGGGGCTGCTGCTGTCGCTGCCGGTGATCGCGGCGCTTTTGATCGCCAACCTGGCGATGGGTGTGCTCTCGCGCGTCGCGCCTCAGCTCAACCTGTTCGCCGTCGGTTTTCCGGTGACCATCGTCGCCGGCTTCGTCGTGCTGATGATCTCGCTGCCCTACCTTGGCGCGGCGATGGAGCGCCTCTTCGATCAGGCCTTCGCCGTCCTGCGCGCCATCATGCAGGCTTCGGGCTGAGCGGCTTTCGCGTCAGGCGGACGACGCCCTCGGCGGCGCGCTGCGAGCCGAGGACGGAGGAATCGAGGCTCTCGCGGTAATGGACGATCTCGAAGCCGTCGAAGCCATTGAGCTGGGCGAGATCCCGCGCCCGGCGTTCGAGGATCGCCCGCGCCTCGCCGGCACCGCCGGCGTAGTAGCGCTTCATGCGCAGCGAGAAATGCACGTGCTCGTCGCCCATCGGCGTCTCCTCGAGCCGCCAGTTCGGCGACAGCGGATCGAGGACGAGATAGGCGGCGCCGGCGAGCGCGCCCCAGATCACCACCTTGTCGAGGGCGACGCTGATCGAGGGCGAGACCTTCAACGCGGCATTGGGCAAGAGGTAGCCGCTGCTCGGGATGGCCTTCTCGGTGGTGCTGCACGCCGCGAGCAGCAGGACGAGGCCGATGGCGGCGATACGCATCACAGGTAGTTGAACAGCGACAGCTGCGAGGTGGACATGAACGACTTCTGCGCCGCCTCGAGCTCCATCTGCCGGCGGGCGAGTTCCGCGGCGGTCTTGGCGTAGTCGAGGTCCTGGAGGTTCGAGAGCGCCTGGTCGTACTGCAGCGCCAGATCGCCATTGGCGGCTTCGAGCATGTCGATCTCGGTCATCCGCGCACCGACCGCGGCGCGCACGCGCAGCAGGTTGTCCACGCCGCGGTCGAGGTTGGCGCCCGCCGTGGAGAGGCTGGCCGTGTAGGCCGCGCCGGTCAGCGAGGGATCCTCGATCGTTTGCACCAGGTCGGCGAGTGTCCTGAACACGCTCCGGGTGCCGCCGGCGCCGTCGCCGATGCGCAGGAACACGTCGCTGCCGGGATCGGAGATTTCGAGATAGCGGCTCGGCGAAACCTGCAGACGGCGCTGGCCGTCGTCGCCCGCGTAAGTGATCTCCCCGCCGCTGGTGATGAGCTGGTCTATCGTGCCGGAGAACGGCTGACTGGTGCTGCGGTAGCCGGCGAACAGATAATCGCCGGCGGCATCGGTGGCGTTGGCCATGCCGAGCAGGCGGTCGTAGTGGCCGCGCAGTTCGGTGGCGATCGCCTGCCGGTTGGCCTGGGTGAGGGCGCCGTTGCCGGCCTGCACGACCAGTTCTTTCACGCGCAGGAACAGGTCGGCGGCGTTGGCGAGCTGCGTTTCCTCGAGGGCGAGCGCCGACCTGGCATTGCTGTGGTTGGTCGCGAACTGGCCGGTGATGTCCTTCGCCTGCCGGACCTCGAGCGCGCGCGCCGCGGCGACCGGATCGTCGGCGGGCGTGAGGATGCGCCGGCCGGAGGCGAGCTGCTGCTGGGTATGCAGCAGGCCGGCCCACTGCTTGTTGATGGCGCCGACGCCGGCGTCGAAGATCATGCTGGTGCTGATTCTCATGGCCGTCTCCCGGTCAGCGCATCGCGGCGAGCAGGTCGTCGAAGAGCTTGTTGGAGATCTCGATCACCCGCGCCGCCGCCTGATAGGCCTGCTGGTAGCGGATCAGGTTGCCGGCCTCCTCGTCGAGATTGACGCCGGACAGCTTCTGCCGCTCGGCCTCGGCGGCATCGGCCAGGCCCTGCTGCGATTCGCCGATGACCTCGACCTCGCGCGTCTTGGTGCCGACGGCGCTGACGATCTGCGAATAGGCCGACTGGTAGCTCGCCGTGCCGCCGAGCATGGTCCGCTCGCTCTGGAGCGCGGCGAGCAGATTGGCGTTGCGGTTGTCGCCGACGCCGCCGACGTTGCTCTGGATGGTGAACACGTCGCCGGCCGCCGGGTTGCCGGTGATGGTCACGCGCCAGCCGTTGGCCGTGATCGCCGCACCGCTGGTATAGGGGATGACCGGGCCGGCGCCATTGATCTGGTAGCCGCCGGCGACGAAGACGATCGTCGTCGTCGCCATGAGGTTGGGGTCGGCCACATCGACGACTTCACCGGCGCTGATCGCGCCGGTGCCGGTGTTGGCGAGCGTGGCCGAGGTCCGGATCGGCGCCGCGGCGGCGATGTCGCGCGCATCGCCCACCGCGACCTGCAAGGTCGCCGCGAGGCCGCGCGTCGGCCGGATGAGGAAGCGGTCGCCCGCGGCGGGTGCCCAGGTGCCGAGGGCGATGGTCATGCCATCGACGTCGGCGGGGAAGCCCGAGACGATGGTGCCGACGCCGGTGGCGAGATTGACGAGCGAGAACTGGCTGCCGTCGTAGGCGAGCTGGTAGTCGGCATCGGTGAGGCTCGCGCTCGCGTCCGCGGCGAAGGTAACCAACGGCATGCCGCTCGTCCCGGACGATGCCGGCTGGACCGCGGGGCTGCCGATGCGGAAGAAATCGCCGCCGAACTGGCCGTCGAGATCGAGGCCCGTGCGGTGCCGGGCGTTGAAATCCTGCGCCAAGGCCACCGCGATGCGGCCGAGCGCGTTTTGCGCGGCGTCGAGCGACTGGCTGCGGAAGGCGACCAGCCCGCCGAGCCGGCCGCCGACGATCTGCGATTCCGACAGTTCGATCCAAGTGTTCGGTGCGGCCTGCATGGCCACGACGGTGCGCAGCGGATCACCGGCCGCCGGGCGCGCCGCGAGCGTGTAGGCCTGCTGGCCGACCACCAGCGGCTGGCCGTTGCCGAAGAAGACGTTCACCGAGCCGTCGCTCTGTTCCAGCGTCGTCACTTTGATCGAACGGTTGAGTTCGACGATCATCTGGTCGCGCTGGTCGAGCAGGTCGTTGGGTTCCTGCAGCCGGTTGCCGGCGCGCGCGAGAAGGATCTTCTCGTTGATGTCGGCGATCTGCGTCGCCAGGCTGTTGATCTGCCGGATCTCGCCGGCGATCTCGCCGTTTACTCCCTGACGGATCTCGCTCAAGCGCTGGTCGATGGCCTGGAAGCGCGCCGCCAGCGCCTGCGCCGCCGAGAGCATGGACTGGCGCGCCGGGATCGACGTGGGGTTCGCCGCGACCTCCTGCACGCCCGCGAAGAATTCCGAGAGCGCGGGGCTCAGGCCCGTCTGCGGATCGGCGAGCAGGTTGTCGATCTGGCGGATCTGCGCCAGATAGCTGTCCATCGACGAGGCGCCGGACTGGGCGTTGAGCACCTGGGTCGACAGGAACTGGTCGTAGATCCGCTTGACGGTGAGCACCTGGGTGCCCTGGCCGATGTAGCCGGCGCCGGTGTGGATGGGGATGTTCGTGCCCTGGACGATCACCTGCCGGTTGTAGCCGGGCGTGGACGCGTTGGCGATGTTGTGGCTCGCGGTGGCGAGGCCGATGTTGGCCGCGTTGAGACCGCTGATGCCGATGCTGAGCGTGCTCATGGGTGCTCCGTGTCGTTGGCTCGTTTACGGCAGCGATTGCCGCCGTTTGAGCCGGTCACCTCGTGGCGAGCAATGCTCATGCCACGGTCGCGCGCGGCAGCCCGCCGATGATCCGCGCCAGTTTCTGCGCATAGGCGGGATCGGTCGCATAGCCGGCGCGTTGCAGGCCCTGCGCGAACGAGAGCGGATCCGCGGCGCCGAGCACCGCGGCGTAGCGCGGGCTCGCGAGCAGGCTCGCGTAGTCGCGGAAGGCCTCGGCATAGGAGCCGTAGGCGCGGAAGCGCTCGATGCGCCGCTGTGGCGCGCCATTGGCGTATTCCAGGGTCGCCGCCTCGACGGTGTCGCCCGTCCAGCCGGCGCCGGCCTTGATGCCGAAGAGGTTGTGGCTCGGCCGGCCGTCGGCATGCCTCGGCTCGGCGCGGCCCCAGCCGGATTCGAGTGCCGCCTGGCCGACGAGGAACTCGGGCCGCAGGCCCAGGCTGCGCGCGGCTTCGACGGCGTGCGGCCAGATGCGGCCGACGAAATCCCGCGCCGTGCCTTCGCCCGCCGGCATCGCCGGGACCGGCGACGTCCGTCCCGCCGTCGCCGGCGGCAGCGGCGCCGGAACGTCCTCGCCGGCGTGTTGCGACAGCTGAGTTTCGATGAGCTTCGCCAGCCCCATGCCGCCCTTGGCCGCGAGCACCTGACTCATCTGCTGGTCGAGCAGGGATTCGTAGAGGCGGCTCTGGTCGCTGTCGAAAAGCCCCGCGCGCGGCGTCGCCTCACGCATCGACTTGAGGACCATCTGCAGGAAGAGCGCCTCGAACTGCTGCGCCGCGGCCCTGAGCGCCGCGGGCTCACCGGCCGCAGCCTGGCGCCGGATCGCCGCCAGGCCGCTGGTGTCGAAGATCGAAGGCAGCGGCACGCTATTCATGTCAGGCGCAGGATCGCATCGCCCGGACCGCAACGATCGCCCGAACAGGCCGGGAAATCTCGGGGAAACGCTGAAGAAAGCCGCGAGCGGGATGGGATGCAAGGCGCACGGAGCGCAGGAACCGAGACATATCCACTGGATAGCCGAGGTTCCGAGCACCGCGCAACGCCGCAGACCGCCCGCGCAGCCATTTATTCAGCGTTTCCTCAGATGATTTCCAGCTCGGCCCGCAATGCGCCGGCGGTCTTCATCGCCTGGAGGATGGCGATCAGGTCCTGCGGATTGGCGCCGATGGCATTGAGCGCCTTGACCACGTCGGCGAGCTTCGCGCCCGCCTTCACCGTCGCCAGGCCGCCGCCTTCCTGCTTGATCTCGATCTGCGTGCTTGGCGTGACCACGGTCTGCCCGCGGGAGAACGGCGCCGGCTGGCTCACCGCGCTCTCGGTGGTCACCGCGACCGAGAGATTGCCGTGGGCGACGGCGCAGTTTTCGATCGTCACCATCTGATTCATCACCACCGAGCCGGTGCGCGAATTGACGATCACCTTTGCCGGCACCTGGGCCGGCATCACCTCGAGGTCGCCGATCCGGCCGAGGAAGGCGACCCGCTGGTTCGGATCTTCGGGCGCGCGGACGCGGATCCGCCGCGCATCGAGGGCGACGGCGACGCCCGGCTGGTCGCGATTGATGGCGTCGACGACACGCTGGACGGTGGCGAAATCCGTGGTGTTGAGCTCGTAATGGACATAGGCGCCCTCGCCTACCGGCGTCGGCACCTCGCGCTCGACGGTGGCGCCGCCGGCGATGCGGCCGACCGCGAGATGGTTGATCGTCGTCTTCGCGCCGGGGCCGGAGGCCCCCGCACCGACGACGACGACGTTGCCCTGGGCCATCGCGTAGATCTGACCGTCGGCACCCTTGAGCGGCGTCAGGACCAGGGTGCCGCCGCGCAGCGACTTGGCGTTGCCGATCGAGGAGACGGTGACGTCGATCTGCTGGCCCGGACGGGCAAACGGTGGCAGGGTCGCCGTGACCATCACCGCGGCGACGTTCTTGAGCTGGAGGCTGGTGCCGGGCGGCAGATTGGTGCCCATGTTCGAGAGCATGTTGATGATGCTCTGGACGGTGAAGGGCGTCTGCGTCGTCTGGTCGCCCGAGCCGTCGAGGCCGACCACGAGTCCGTAGCCGACCAGCTGGTTGTTGCGCACGCCGGAAATCGAGGCAATGTCCTTGATGCGCTCGGCGCGCGCCGCATCGGCGATCAGGAGCGCGGCGAAGAGCCACATCACCGCGACGACGAGTTTCTGGGTTCGGCTCATGGGGAATCCTAGAAGGGCAATACCGAGAGGAAGACGCGCGACAGCCAGCCCATGACCTGCGCCGAGTCGAGGAAGCCGTTGGCCTTGAACTCCATGCGTGCGTCGGCGACCTGGGTGGACTGCACGGTGTTCGCGCCGGTGATGGTGTTGGGATTGACCACGCCCGAGAAGCGGACGAACTCCTCGCCCTCCTTGAGGCCGATCTGCTTCTCGCCGGAAACGAGCAGGTTGCCGTTGGGCAACACCTCGATCACGGTCACCGTGATGGTGCTGAGGAAGTCGTTGGCCGAGGTGTTTTCGCCCTTGCCGCCGAACTTGTTGCCGCTGTCGACGCCGACGGTCATGCCCTGCACGCTCTTGAACGGCAGTCCGACGATGGTCGGCACCGAGACGTCGACGCTTTGGCTGCGCTCGGCCTTGGTGTCGGACTTCTTCGAGGCCTGGGTCTTCTCGACGATGTTGATGGTCAGCGTGTCGCCGACGAAGCGGGCGCGGCGGTCCTCGAACAGCGGCCGGCTGTTGGCGACGTTGTAGATGGCGCCGTTGGTTGCGGCCGGCGCCGGCCTCGGCTCGGGGCGGACCGACATCGGCTGGTGCACGGCGGTCGCCGGCACGGTGCTGACGCAGCCGGCAAGGACGACGGCGGCGATGGCGGCGAGTGCGGTTCTCATGGCATTTGCGCTCACAGTTGGGTCAGCCGGCCGAGCATGTTGTCGGAGGTCTGGATCGCCTTCGAGTTGAGTTCGTAGGCGCGCTGGGTCTGGATCATCGCCACCAGCTCCTCGGCGACGTTCACGTTCGAGGTCTCCAGATAGCCCTGGTTGATCAGGCCGGCGCCGTTGGTGCCGGGCGTGTTGGGGGTCGGCGTGCCGGACGAGGCGGTCTCGACGTAGAGGTTCTCGCCGACGCTCTGCAGGCCGCCGACGTTGACGAAGGTAGCGAGCTGGATGTTGCCGATCTGCGTCGGCGCAGTGCTGCCGGCGGTGAGCACCGAGACGACGCCGTCGCGGCTGATGGTCACCGAGGTGGCGTTGGCCGGGATGGTGATCGCCGGCGACAGTGGATAGCCGCTCGAGGTGACGATCTGGCCGGTGCTGTCCTTCTGGAAGGCGCCATCGCGCGTGTAGGCGAGGGTGCCATCGGGCATCTGCACCTGGAAGAAGCCCTGGCCGCTGATGGCCATGTCGAGCCCGTTCTCGGTCTTCTGCAGGCTGCCCTGGGTGAAGATGTGCTCGGTCGACACCGGTCGCACGCCGGTGCCGAGCATGAGCCCGGAAGGAATCGTCGTCTGCTGCGAGGAGGCCGCGCCCGGCTGGCGCAGCGTCTGGTAGAGCAGGTCCTCGAAGACCGCGCGCGAGCGCTTGAAGCCGTTGGTGCTGACGTTGGCCAGATTGTTGGCGATGACGTCGAGCTGGGTCTGCTGGGCGTCGAGGCCGGTCTTGGCAATCCAGAGGGAACGGATCATGGCATGGCTTCCTAGCGGGCGGAGATCACCTGGGTCGCGGCGCGGTCGTTGGCATCCGCGTTCTGCATCATCTTCATCTGCATTTCGAACTGGCGGGCGAGCGAGATCATCGTCACCATCTCGGCGACCGGGTTGACGTTGCTGCCTTCGAGATAGCCGCCGGCGAGCCTGACCTTCTCGTCGGCCGGCGCGGCCTCGCCGCCACGCAGGCGGAACAGGCCGTCGGCACCGCGCACCAGCTCCGCCTCGTCGGGATTGACCAGCTTGATGCGGCCGATGTTGTTCACGGTGTTCTGCGCGCCGGTTTCCGGGATCACCGAGACCGTGCCGTCGCTGCCGATCGAGATCTTGACGTCGGGCGGCACGGTGATCGGGCCGCCGTCGCCCTGCACCGGGATGCCGTTGCGGGTCTGGATGACGCCATTGACCGACATCTCGAGGCTGCCGTTGCGCGTGTAGGCCTCCGTGCCGTCGGGCATGGCCAGCGCGATCCAGCCGCGACCCTCGACGGCGACGTCGAGCGTGCGTCCCGTGTGCTGCATCGGCCCCGGCTCGAAATTGGTGTGCGTGCTGGCATCGACGGTGAAGGCGCGCGTCGGCAGCGGCGTCGGGACATTCGCCGAGCGCACCGGCACCGCGCGCAGGCGGTGCTCCTCGGCGCGGTAGCCGGTCGTCGTCGCATTGGCCAGATTGTGGGCGACGGCGGCCTGGCGGCCCATCGTCTGGGCCGCGCCGGTCATCGCCGTGTAGATCAGTCTGTCCATGCTGGCGTGTTACGACGGCTGAGTTTCGCGGTCATCAGCGCATGTTCACCAGGGTCTGGAGGATCTGGTCCTGCGTCTTGATGGTCTGGGCGTTGGCCTGATAGACGCGCTGCTGGGTGATCATCGCCACCAGTTCCGCCGTCAGGTCGACGTTGGAATCTTCGAGCGCGGATGACTGGATCGGGCCGTACTGGCCGCTCGAGCCGGGCGCGCCGACCATCACCGGGCCGGAGTCCGAGGTCGCCGCCCAGGTGTTGTCACCGAGCGGTTGCAGGCCCTGCGGATTGCGGAAGGCCGCGAGCACGACCTGGCCGAGGTTGCGCGTCTGGCCGTTGGTATAGCGGCCGAGGATGATGCCGTCGGTGCCGACGCTGAATCCGGCGAGCTTGCCGGAAGCGAAGCCGTCCTGGGCGAGCGAATTCACCGAGAAGACCGCGCCGTACTGCGTCGAGCCGGTGAAATCGACAGGGAAGCTCATCGCGTTGACGCCGCCGGCGTAACCGAGCTGCGCGGCGGTGATCGCCTGCGTCGGCATGCCGCCCGAGGCGATCGAGCCGTCGGGATTGAAGACGAGCGTGGTGATGTTGCCGAGATCGGTGAGCGGCGTGGATGCGCCCGCCGGGTTGGTCACCGTGGCATAGACGTCCCAGGTGTTGACCGCCGGCGAGGGCTGCTTGACGAAGTACATCGTGTAGATGTGCGGGTTGCCGAGGCTGTCGTAGATCGTCACCGCGGTCGACTTGTTGTAGGTCTGGGCGTTGAGGCGGTCGAAGGGCGCCATGGCCGGCGCCGCCTCGCGCGCGTCGAGGTTGAGGTTGGCCTGGATGCCGGTGCCCGCGGTGCTGGTGCCGGTGGCCTGGGGCATGGCGTCGGAACTCATCTGCGGGTCGAAGAGCCGGAGCGCCGTGGCCGGCGGGTTGATGATGCCATTGGGATCGGCGGCATAGCCCATCAGCCGCTGGCCCTTGGCATTGACGATGTAGCCGTCCTTGTCGACCTGCATCTGGCCGTTGCGGCTGTAGAGCACGTCGCCGGTGGCGTTCTGCACCTGGAAGAAACCACCGCCGTTGATCGCCAGGTCGAGCGGGTTGTTGGTCACCGAGATGTTGCCCTGGGTGAATTGCTGCAGCACCGCCGACATCTTGGTGCCGAGGCCGATCGGCGAAGTGCCGGCGCCGGCCAGCGAGGCGGCGAAGACGTCGGCGAACTGCGCCGTCGAGGCCTTGTAGCCGACGGTACCGGAGTTGGCGATGTTGTTGCCGATGGTGTCGAGCGCCTTGGCGGAGGCGTTGAGGCCGCTCAAGCCCTGTTGAAAACTCATGATGCTCTCCCGTCAGAGAATCTGTTTCACGTGGTCGAGGATGAAGGTGCCGAGACTGCCGACGTCGAGCGAATAGCCCGCACCGTCACGGATCACGCTGCGTACCCGGCCGAGGTTGAGCGCCGTCGCCTCGACCGTTTCCTTGTCGCGCGTGGCGCTCACCGAAATGCTGTAGGCGCCGTCCGCCGCTTGCTCGCCGCTGTCGGTCTGGCCGTTCCAGACGAAGTTGTGGATGCCGGCATCGAGCGCGCCGAGCGACAGCGTGCGCAGCACGAGGCCGTGGCCGTCGCGGATGGTCACGGTGACCTGGTCCGCCGGCGCGCCCAGCTCGACGCCGCCGATGGCGTTGCCGTCGCTGAGCGCGAGCGCGTTGCCCGGCACGAGGACGCCACGGCCGACCAGGCTTGCCGCAAGCGTCGTCTGGCTGTCCTGGCTCGCCTGGAGCAGCACCTGCAGCGTCGCGTTGAGCTTTTCGATGCCGCTCACGGTGCTGATCTGCGCCAGCTGCGAGGTCATCTGCGCGTTGTCGAGCGGATTGAGCGGATCCTGGTTCTTGAGCTGCGTCGTCAGGAGCTTGAGGAAGCGGCTCTCGGCCTCGGACATGGAGCTCGTCGCCGTCTCCTTGCGGTTGTTGATGGCGTCGAGAACGGCTTGCAGCGAAGCGTTGAGCGTCACGGAACCGGTGGCGGCCATGAGCGATCCCCTTACTGAGCAATGGCGAGCGTCCTGAGCAGCAGCGACTTGGTCGTGCTCATGACCTCGGCGTTGGTCTGATAGGCGCGCGATGCGGAGATCATGTTGGTCATCTCCTCGACGACATTGACGTTCGGCATCTCGACGTAGCCCTGCTCGTTGGCCGCGGGATTCTTCGGGTCGTACACCATGCGCCCGGGCGCGGCGCTCTCGACCACGCCCGCAACGCGCACGCCGACGCTGCCTTCCGGCGTGATGGGCATGGCCTGGAAGACGACCTGACGGGACCGATACGGCCGGCCGTCGGGCCCGGCGACGCTATCGGCATTGGCGAGGTTGCTCGCCGTGGCGTTGAGGCGCGCCGACTGCGCGGTCAGCGCCGAACCGGCGATGCTCATGATGTTGAAGAGGCTCATTCGACGATCCTTTCAGCCGCAGGTCCGGCTCACTGTCCCTGGATGGCCATCTGCAGGCCCTCGAAGCGCTTCTTCAGGAACGTCAGCGTCGCTTCGAGCTGGATGGCGTTCTCGGCGAAGGCCGCGCGCTCGACGTCCATGTTCACCGTGTTGCCGTCGACGGCGGCCTGGAATTCGGTCCGGTAGAGGAGTTCCGTGCCTGCGGGCGCATTGGCGAAGGGCTGACCCTGACGGCCATCGAGGTGGCGCGGCGAAGTACGGGCCATGGCGAAGCTGCCGCGCGCCGAAGTCGCGGCCGCGAGCGCGGCCTTGAAATCGAAGTCGCGCGCCTTGTAGTTCGGCGTATCGGCGTTGGCGATGTTCGAGGCCAGCACCTCCTGACGGTACGCCCGCAGGTTGGCGGCGTTGCGGAGTGTGCCCAGTTGCTGGTCGATGCGGTCGATCATGATCGGTCTCTTCGGTTCGCTCCAGCGCAGACGTTGCACCAACCGTGCCAGTCCCGGACTTTGCGAAACTCAGCCGTGGTAATGCGCCGGATTGACCCGGAAAACCACCCCTGATCGACCGTTTTGCCGGCAACAGCCGGCGCCACGGCAATTCTTGCCGTCACCGCGGCAGCGATGCGCTTGCCTCCCCGCCGACGGCCATGCTTCAATGGCCGCATGTTCCGGCGCGTCCTGCCCTCCACGATTGTCCTGATCGCCGCTGCGCTGCCGGTCGCCGCCCGGCAGGATCCCGAGCCCGTCCGACAGGCGGTCGAGCACTTCCTCGCGGCGCAGACGCAGGGGCTGGCGGGCGAAGTGAGCTACAGCGTCGGCAGTCTCGACACCAACAACCGGCTTGCGCCCTGCACCGCCTTCGACGTCTCCCTGCCGCCCGGTGCGCGCGCCTTCGGCCGCACCAGCGTGCAGGTCCGCTGCGTCGGCGAGCGCGGCTGGAGCGTTTTTCTCCCCGTGCACATCCGCGTCGTCGCCGATTATCTGGTCACGGCGCGGCCGCTCGCCCAAGGCCAGACCATCACCGCCGACACGATTTCGCGCCGCCGTGGCGACCTGGGCGATCTCCCGCCGGGCACGCTGACCGACGAGGCGCAGGCCCTCGGCCGCAGCGTGCGCCTGCCGGTCGCTGCGGGGCTACCGCTGCGCACCGACCTGCTTCGGCCGCCGCTGGTCGTGCAGCAGAACCAGACGGTCAAGATCGTATCTACCGGTCAAGGCTTCCAGGTCACCAACGAAGGCAAGGCGCTCAACGACGCCGCCGACGGCCAGCCGGTCCACGTCCGGCTCGGCTCGGGCCAGGTGGTGAGCGGCACCGCCCGGTCGGGTGGCGTCGTCGAAGTCAGTTTCTGAAGAGTACCGGCGAGCAGGGGAAATGGTGCTCGACTCGCTGCTGCCCCATGCAGCCCCGATCATGCTGCAGTCCGAAGATTGATCCGGGCCGGGTTGGGAACAGTGCAGCCGGGAATATCAAGAACGCGCGATCAGGTCCGTAATATTTTTGTGTGGAGAGTGAGACTCGGGAGAGAAGCCGACTTTTTTTCAAGAGTGCTTGGGCCAACAGAGCCGGGATGACCCATTCGTTCGTCCGGGAAAGGAACACACCCATGTCAGCCATCCGATCGCGTCGCCTCGCCCTCGCCAGCCTTGCCATCGCGCCTTGGATGTTTTTCCCCTTGCGCGCCGTGACCCAAGGCCAGATTCAAGTGCGCATCAACATACCTGGCCCCGGCTCGCTACCCTTTTTACCGATTGAGCTGATTCCGCTCATGGGGTTCGACGCCGAAATGGGTTTTCGCCAGATCACGCGCTACCAGCCGAGCGGTGTCGCCTCCTTTGAGGACATGCTGGCCGGCAATGCCGATCTCGCCGCGGGCGGGTTAAGCGTCTTGCCCAATCTCGCCGCCAAGGGCAAGGACATCGTCGCCATCTCGCCGCTCTCGTGCAAGTCGATGCACTTCGGCCTCGTCGTCCGCCGGGATCTCGCCGGCAAGATCAGAAAGCCTTCGGAGCTCGCCGGCAAGACGATTGGCATCTCGCTCGGCAGCGCAGCGAGCAAGACCTATCCGCAACAAGTCTGCGAACTCTACCTCGCGCGGACAGGCGGGCTGTCGCCGAACCAGGTGCGCTGGCTTGGTGTGACCCAGAAATGGGAGCCGATCGCCGGCGCACTCTCGACTGGGGCAGCCGACGCGGTATTCGTCGAAGAACCGTTCAAGAGCCGTCTCGTCCAGGAGAAACTGGGTATCATGCTCGCCGATTTTGGCGACCCGCGCGTCGCCGAGTCGATCCCTGGTCCCGGCCACATACGTAGCATCGTCGCCACGCGACGCGTCTGGCTTGACGATGAGCGTATCGGCCAATGGGTACGTGCGCTGCGCCGTTGCCTGGTCTGGATGCGCGCGAGCCCCCCGGAGGAGATCGTCGCCCGCCTGCCCATCGAGGCGGCGGCGCGTCGCGAATACTCCGCAGTATTGCGTCGGCTGCCGGAAATGTTCAGCCCGACCGGGCGCTTTTCCGACCTTCTGATCGCCGCCACGGATGATTTCCTGCGCGCCGCCAGTGGCAATACTTTCACCGGCACGATCGCCAACTTGGTCGACGAGCGCTGGGCCGGACGAGACCGGTGAGTTGGTATCAGTCAGGAACGGGCGGCCTGCGTGCGGCGATTGCATGGCGGCTGCTATTCGTCGCCGTTGGTCTCACCTTGTTGTTTGTCGGGCTGGGCGGCTGGTTCCATGGGGAGACGATCGAACACGAGATTACCCGTGTCGAGCAAATGACGCGGGCACGCTATGTGCGTGAACTCGAGGAACTCGACGCCCACTGGCTTGAGGCGGCCAGGCGTCTGGTGCAGCGCATTGAGTTCGCCCGCCTACTCGAGCAGCCGGGCGAGCGCCGCTGGGCACAGCTGGCGATCTTCCTTGCCGCCCAAGGCGACCTCGACGACATCGCCAATCTCTTCGTGCTCTCGCCGGCCGGACGACTTCTCTTCGCCCAAGGTGCCGATACGCACGGCCTGGTGTCGTCCGGCGCTCTCGGGCGCCTAACACTTCAGGTCACCCCGGGCGAGAGCGGATTGCGCGCCGGCTGGGTATTTCTCCATGAGCGCACCGACTGGCATCGCGTCATCCGCCTGCCGATCTGGCTCGGCGCCGATGGCAGCGGCGAGCTGTTACTGACACGCCCCTTGACCTCCTCGTTATTGGACCGTTTGTCGATGGGCGACACCCGTCTCTTCGTTCTCCGACCCGAGGCACGGCCGCTATCGGCCACGCCAGGCGATCTGCCGCTGATCGACCCGATGTCGGCCCAGACGCGGCACGAGATAGCCGGTCATGTCGTCATTCAACTACGCCTGCCTTGGCCGGGCAAAGAGGCAAATGATCCCGAACTGATCGTCGAGCGCGACATCAGGCATATCGCCGGTCTTGATCGTTTCGCCTTCCTGTCGCTCACTGCGCTGGCGGCGACGTTATTGGGGGGTTGGCTTGTGCTCGGCCGCTGGTTGGGACGGCTTGGCCAAGACCTTAGCACCTTGCGCGAAGCTGCCGAGTCTTTCAGCGCCGAGGGCAAAGCGGAACCAGCACGGCAGCGGCTCAAACATGCCAGTGAGCGCAACGACGCCGTTGGTGTCGCAGCCGAGGCCTTGGCCGAGCTCATGACGATCGCCGAGACACGCGCAACCGAACAACGCGGCTTCGTCGAAACCCTCGCCCTGCTCGACGAGGCGGTCTTCGAACTCGATCGCGACAATCACATCACCAGCGCCAGCGCCGGCTGGGTAAGGCTGTTGCAGGACAATCGTCAGGTGATCGGTCAGCCGCTCACCGATTTTTTTCACGGCGACGATCGCGAGTCACTCGCCGCTTCCTTGCATGCGCTCGCCACAGGAGAGAAAACTCATGCCAGCTTGCGCCTGCGCCTCGTTCACGATGTTGGTGCCTGGATCGAACTGCGCCTCGCTCGTGACGATGCCGGCATCGTGCGCGGTGCGCTGCGCGACATCACGCAAATCCACCGCCACGAAAAGCAAATCACCTTCATGGCACTTCACGACGCGCTGACCGGGCTGCCCAACCGCGTGTTACTGGAAGAGCGCATTGGTAGCGCCTTGCGCGATGCGCGCCGGGAAAAGCGCAAGGTCGCGGTCGGCTTCATTGATCTCGACAATTTCAAGCTGATCAACGACAACTTCGGTCACGAGGTTGGCGACCGGCTACTGATTGCCTTTGCACGCCGAATCACCAGTCTCTTGCGTGGCAACGATACGCTGGCGCGTTGGGGCGGCGATGAATTCGTGCTGTTGCTACCGAACGTTCAGGGCGAGGACGGCGCGCGCGAAGTGGCTGAGCGACTCCTCGCCGCGTTGCACGAGCCCTTCGTGATTGAAGTCGGTCGCAATCATGAATCCTTTTCCGCGACGGCGAGCATCGGCTATGCTTTGTTTCCCGACGATAGCGACACAGCCGAGTCCCTGCTCTCACGTGCCGACCGCGCGATGTTTCTCGCCAAGTCGCGCGGACGCTTCCAGACCTGCAGCTATGCCGATCTGCGCCACCGCGACGACGACCGCCGCACCGTCTATCTGCAGAACCGATTGGTGCAAGCCATCGAGCGAGAGCGCGTCGAAGTCTGGTTCCAACCCATCGTGACAACGGATGGCCGCCTCGTCATGGCCGAGACCCTAGCGCGCTGGCATGACGAATCGAGCGGTGAATGGATCTCGCCCGCCGTATTCATCCCCATCGCGGAAAATTCCGGGCACATCGGCGAGCTGGGCCGACGCATCTGGAAACATGCCATCGCCGCACTCGCGAAGTGGAAAGCCAGCGGCCATGTTCTCCGGCTCGCCATCAACCTGTCGAAACGGCAGCTGGTTGCCGCTTCGTTCTTCGGCGAGCTGCTCGCTGACCTCAAGGCCGCTGGGCTCGCGCCGGCTGATTTGGTGCTCGAAATCACCGAGAGCGTCGCGCTGTCCGAGCCCCTGATGCAGGAGCGGCTCCAGCAATTACGAGCAGCAGGATTTGTCTTGGCGCTCGACGATTTCGGTACAAACTACTCATCGTTGTCACAGCTTCACAGCATGCCGCTTGGCGAACTGAAGATCGACAAGTCCTTCGTCCAGCGTATCGGAAGCGTCGAGGGACGCGCAATGGTGGAAACGATCGTCGCCATTGCGCGCACCCTAGGTCTCAAAACCATCGCCGAAGGCGTCGAAGATGCCGAAACAGCCGCCCTGCTCGCCACCGTTGGCGTCGATTTCCTTCAGGGCTATCACTTCGCTCACCCCTTGCCAGCGGAGAAGTTCGAAAAGGATTGGCTGGCAACCCAACGGGAAGCACCTAAGAATGAGCTTGAATATCCGGCTGAACATGCTGCATGATGCTTATACGTTGCGTCGAGTATCCTCGAAATGGATGTAGGTGCGTTTGGCAATGCCCCGACGCCTCAAACCGTCGCACGACCCAACACTTTATAATTTTATGGACGAGACGATTATGTGCTCAAGTATCGCCGCCGGGGTCCGTTAAGCCAGCGAGACGCACTGTGCGGATGCAAAGGAATCTACGTGAAGATCAACAACACCATCAATTCGGTCGGCAACGCCAGCGCGCCGGAACGCACGAGGACCGCTGCGCCCGCCCCGCAGAGCCCTTCTGTCCAGGCGGGTGAAAAGGTGGAACTCTCGTCGCTCTCGGCAGCCCTGCAACAGGCTTCCGCGCTCTCGTCGCAGGATCCGGTCGCCGACGCCGCGAAAGTGGCCGAGATCAAGCAGGCCATCGCCGAAGGCCGCTTCAAGGTCGATACCGACCGCGTCGCCGAGGGCCTGCTGCAAAGCGTGCGCGAGATGCTCTCGCGGCAGCGTTAGCCGGCAATCTTCCAGCCGTGGTGCCGACGCCCCGCGCGGCCACCCTCGCCGATTTGCTCGCCCAGGAACTGGGCCTGCTCCAGAATTTCGTCGTCCTCCTGCGCGAGGAGGAAGCACTGCTCACCCGCCGCGAGGCGGGCCGTCTCACTCAACTCGCCACCGAAAAATCCACGCTCGCCGAACGACTGGCGGCACTCGCCGCCGCCCGCGAAACCGAGCTTTCTGCGCGTGGCCTGCCTGGCGGCCGGGCGGGCATGGACCTCTGGGTAAACTCCCCGGAAGGCGCATCGAGCCGCCGGCACTGGGAACAGCTTCTCGTCCTCGCCGCCGACGCCAAGATGCTCAACGAGACCAATGGCAAATTGATCGCGCTCCAGCTCGATTACAACCAGCAGGCGCTCAACGCCATCATGGCCGCCGCGGACAAGGCGGCCACCTACGGCCCCGACGGCCAGCAGAAAGGCGGCGGCATCGGCCGCTCGCTCGGCTCGGCCTGACGCCTTTCACTTCCTGAACAACCAGAGGATCAGGGTCAGCGCGAGCGAGACCAGGATCGATGTCGTCAGCGGCAAGTGGAAGCTGAACCCCTCCCGCTCGACGTGGATGTCGCCGGGCAGGCGGCCGAAGGGCAATCGGGAAAGCCAGGGCCAGAAGAGACCGGCGATGACAAGCACGATGCCGAGAATGACGAGGAAGCGCTGCATCCCCGACTCGCTCAGGGCAGCCTGACCTCGACCGGATTGTCCGGCACGCGCGACTCGATGGTGATGGCGACCCGGCGGTTGCGGGCGCGGCCTTCCGGCGTCGCGTTGTCGTCGACCGGCCGCTGGTCGGCGTAACCCGTGGCCGTCAGCCGCCGCGGATCGACGCCGTTGTCGACGAACAGCCGCACGACGCTCGATGCGCGCATGCCCGAGAGTTCCCAGTTGGACGGAAACATCGGCGTGTTGATCGGCGTATTGTCGGTGTGCCCCTCGACGGTCACCGGGAAATCGGTCGTCGCCAGGATGCGTGCCACCGCGGTCAGCGCCTGCACCGCGCCCGGATCGAGCCGCGCGTCGCCCGGCGCGAAGAGCACGCTGGCGTTGATGTCGACGGTGACGCCGAGCGCCCCTTCGGTGATGCGCACCTGGCCCTCCTTGACCAGCGGTGCCAGCGCCTCGCGGATCTCTTTGGCCATGTTGCGCAGGCGTTCCTTCTTCACGCGCTGCGTCTCGTCGGTCTTGAGCTGCGGCGTCGGCTTGCGCAGCGGGATGGCGATCGGCACCGGCGCGTTGGGATTGATGGCGACCTGGGCGCCCGAGGCGCTGCCCGGGATGTGACGGAAGGCCGAAGACAGGGTGTCCGACAGGATGCGGTACTTGCCTTCGTTCACCTGCGAGATCGCGTACATGACGACGAAGAAGGCGAACAGCAGGGTGATGAAATCGGCGTAGGAGACGAGCCAGCGCTCGTGGTTCTCGTGCTCCTCTTCGCTGCGTCGTCTGGCCATCGTCGTCCGGGTCAGACGAAAAAGCCCTTCAAGCGGCTTTCGATGATGCGCGGATTGTCGCCGTTGGCGATGCCGACGAGGCCGTCGACGTACATCTCGCGGACGGCGACGAGCGACTGGACATGGGCGAGCAGCTTCTTCGCCATCGGCAGGAAGATCAGGTTGGCCGAGCCGACGCCGTAGATCGTCGCCACGAAGGCGACGGCGATGCCGCTGCCGAGCCGCGCCGGATCGGAGAGGTTTTCCATCACGTGGATGAGGCCCATCACGGCTCCGAGGATGCCGATGGTCGGCGCGTAGCCGCCGGCCGATTCCCAGATCTTCGCCGCCTGCTTCATCCGCGTCTCGTAGGCACCGATCTCCACTTCGAGCACGGAGCGCAGATCGTCGGGTTCCGCGCCGTCGACGAGCAGCTGCAGCCCGCGGCGGACGAACGGGTCGGCGACGGCGGGAATCTGCGCCTCGAGCGCGAGCAGCCCCTCCTTGCGCGCGATCTGGCTCCAGCCGACCACCTGGGCGATCAGCGCTTCGGGGACGATGCGCGGCGGACTGAACACCCAGCGCGCCAAGCGCACACCGAGCCGGAAGACCGGCAGCGGGCTTTGCAGCATCACGGCGCCGAGCGTGCCACCGATGACGATGAAGAAGGCCGTGGGTTGCAGCAGCGAGGCGACGTGTCCGCCTTCGAGGATCTGGCCGACGACGATGGCCAGGACGCCGACGAGCAGCCCGAGGATGCTGATCTTGTCCACGCGGCCCGCCTATGCCCCGGGACGGGCCTTCGGCTTGCGGCCGCGCCGCTTGGCGACCGGCGCCGCCTCGCCCATCTGCGTCGCCGCGCGCAGGCGGGCGATCGCCTGGCTGTGCAGCTGGCAGACGCGCGATTCGGTGACGCCGAGGATCTCGCCGATCTCCTTGAGGTTGAGGTCTTCGTCGTAATAGAGCGCCATGACCGTCTTCTCGCGCTCGGGCAGCGCCTCGATACCTTTCAGCAACGCCCGCTTCATGTCCTGGTCCTCGAGCACGGCGAGCGGATCGAGCTCGGGCGAGGCGACGTTGCGGTCGAGATAGTCGTCGTCCTGGTCGCCGGCGAGGTCTTCGAGATAGACGAGCTGATGGCCGCGGGCGTCCTGCAACAGACGCTGATAGTCGGCGAGCGACATGTCGAGGCTCGCCGCGAGTTCGCCCTCGGTCGGCGCGCGGCCGTGCTGGTGTTCGAGCCGGTGGATGGCTTCCTCGACGCGGCGCATTTCACGCCTGACACCGCGCGGCACCCAGTCGTTCTCGCGCAGACCGTCGAGCATGGCGCCGCGGATGCGCTGGACGGCATAGGTTTCGAACTGGGCGCCCATGCCGTCCTCGAAGCGGTTGATCGCGTCGAGCAGGCCGATCATGCCGTTCTGGACGAGGTCCTCGGCCTGGACGCTGGCAGGCAGCTTGGCCATGAGCTGGAAGGCGAGCCGCTTGACCAGCTGGGCATACTGCCGAACGAGTTGTTCCTTGTCCTGGGAGCCCTGAGCGGTGTACATGGCTGTCTGTCCGGGTTTGCGCAGCCTCGGCCAACTATAGCATCGAATCGGCGAGGGCCGCCCGTGCCGTTGTCATCGTCGGCAGAGCCGATGGTACCTCTTCGGCCGGGTCATCGATGGCCGGCGGCAGGCCGTGGATCAGGGCCTCGGCGAGGTTGCCGGTCACCGGTGCCGCCGCGGCGCCAAGCCATTCGAGGCGGACCCCGAGGTGTTCGCGGGCAACGCGGCGCATGTTGCCAAACACCGCGCGCGCCTCCTCGGCCGAGCGGGCGCGGGTCACCGCGACGTGAAAGATTCCGCGGCCGTGGTCGTGGGCGATGCGCTTGACGAGCGCATAGGCGTGCGTGATCGCCGCGGCCTGTGCCGCAACCACCACGACCATGTGCCGCGCCATGGCCGCCACGGGCGAGAGCAGCCCGCCGCGCCGGCTCGCACAGTCGATGAGGACGAACGCGGCGCCTTGCTGCATCTCGCGCAGGGCGGCGGCCAGCCGCCTGATAGCGGGCTCGCCCGCGCGGTCGAGCTCGCGCGCCGCGCGCGAAGCCGGAACGATGCGCACCAGCGGCGCCGCGTCGACCACCACCTGGGCAAGGCTGCGGTCGCCCCGGGCGACGTTGAACAGATCGCCACGGGCAGCGAGGCCGAAGGCGGCGAGCGCATTGTCGGGCGCCGGGTTCTCGTCGACGATGACTACACCATGACCCGCCGAAGCGAGCGCCACCGCCGTCTGCACGACCAGCGCGCCGCGTCCGGAGGTCTCGCGGCCGGAGGCGAACGCGACCACCTGCGGCGACCGGCTTCCGAACAGCCGGCGCAGGCCGTCGGCCTGGTCTCCACGCCAGAGCCGATGCTCAGCCAAGATTCGCTCCCAGCGGCGAGGCGGCCTTCGACTGCTGAGCGAGCAGCATGCCCACCTCGTCGCCCTTCAAGCGGTGGGGTGAATGCTCGGGCGGCAGACGGAAGGCGCGATGGAGCAGGTAGTTGCGGTTGGGCAGGTGGAGATCCTCGGGCACACGCTGGCCGTTGGCGATGTAGGCAAGCAGCAGGCCGTGACGGACGAGGACATCGAGAGCCGGCCCGAGCGAGGCCGCTTCATCGACCTTGGTGAGGATGCAGCCGGCCAGGTCGTCGCCGGAATAGGCGCGGACGACATCGTCCAGGGTATCGCCGCGGGCGCCGGCATTGAGCAGCAGCAGCCGGCGGACCTGGCCCGCCCGCGCGAGCATCGCCGCCTGCTCGGCGACCATGCGGTCGCGCTGGCTCATGCCCACGGTGTCGATGAGGATCATGTGCTTGTCGCGCAGGTCGACCAAGGTGCGCCGCAGATCCTCGCTGTCGCGGACGACGTGCACCGGCACGCCGAGGATGCGGCCGTAGATGCGCAATTGTTCGTGCGCGCCGATCCGGTAGCCGTCGGTGGTGAGCAGTGCCAGCCGGTCGGCGCCATAGCGGACGACACAGCGTGCGGCGAGCTTGGCCGTGGTCGTGGTCTTGCCGACGCCCGTGGGGCCGACGAGGGCGAAGACGCCGCCTTCCTCGATGAAGTCGTTCTCGGCGGTGAGGGTGCGCAGGCGCCGGTTGACGGCGTTGGCGAGCCACTTCCGGCCGTCGGCGGCAACGAGCGTCTGCGGCAGCTCGTCGATCAGTCGCCGCGCCAGCGCGCTGGAAAAGCCGGCATCGAGCAATTCGCCGAGCAGCATCGCCTGCGTCGGGCTCTGGCGCGACAACTCGCCCCAGGCAAACCCGGCCAGCTGCCGTTCGAGCAGGGCCTTGATCGTCTGCATCTCGCTCATCAGCTGAGCCACCTGGGGCTCGACGGACGGGGTGGCGGCCGCCGACGGCGACGGGCCACGAGGCTGCGCTTCGTCCTGCGGCCCGCCGCGGACCGCCGCTTCCCGGCGGCTGGCCTCCTCGCCGAAACTCAGCCGTGGTAACACGCCAGCCTCGTCGGCCGCCGCCCGGAGCGTGGCGGCAACGGTCTCTGCCGAGGGGATTTGCCGTTCGTCGCGCGGCGGCAGCGGCCGCAGGCGCGGCCGGGCCTCATCCCGATCGACGACGGGCGGCTGCCAGGGCCGGAACGGCACCTGCGCCTGCGCCTTGGCCGAGAGACTCACGGTGTAGTCGGCCTCGTCGGCGCCGGCCGCCGGCGGACGCGGAGTTTGCCGCGGCGTGCCGCCTGGCGCCTTCGCCGCGACTTCGAGCGCATCGAGGCTGTCCGGCGACATGGCCGTGATTTCGACGCCCTCCGGCACGGACTTGTTGGCGACGACGATGGCATCCGGTCCCAACGCCTCCTTGACGCGGCGCAGGGCCTCGCGGGCAGTGGGAGCGACGAAGCGCTTGATGGTCATGTCCTGGCTCCGATGACGGTCGTGACCTTGATGGTCCGGGTTTCAGGGATCTCGGCGTTGGCGAGCACCTTCAGGGAGGGCCACGCGCGCCGCAGGAATCGGGAAAGTAGCCAGCGCAGGTTGCCCGGCACGAGCAGTACCGCCGGCAGGCCCAGCTCCTCCTGCCGCTGGGCCGCCTTCGCAGTCTCGGCGAGCAGCGCGTCGGCGAGCCCCGGCTCGATGCCCGAGGCGCTGCCGCCGGCGCCCTGAACAGCCTGGGCGAGGATCCGCTCCAGCGCCGGCTCCAGCGCCATGACCTGGATCTCCGGGCCCGAGGGGAACAGCTGCTGGACGATGGCCCGGCCCAGCGCGATGCGCACCTGGGCGGTGAGTTCGACCGGATCCTGGGTGCGCACGGCATGCTCGGCAAGCACGTCGATGATGGTGCGCATGTCGCGGATGTTGACACCGTCTTCGAGCAGGTTCTGCAGCACGCGCTGGACCGTGGTGAGCGGCAGCTGCTTGGGCACCAGATCCTCGACGAGCTTCGGATTGTCCTTGGCGATGTGGTCGAGCAGCTGCTGCGTCTCCTGCCGGCCGAGCAGCTCGGCCGCATGCGCGTGGATCAGGTGATTGAGATGCGTGGCGATCACCGTGCTGGCATCGACGACCGTGTAGCCCATCGCGTGCGCCTGATCGCGCAGCGCCGCCTCGATCCAGACCGCCGGCAGCCCGAAGGCCGGATCCTGGGTCTTCGTCCCCGGCAGGGTGCCGGTGACCCGGCCAGGATTGATCGCCAGGTACATGCCCGGATGGGCCTCGCCGCTGCCCAGCTCGACGCCCTTGAGCGTGATCCGGTAAGCGTTCGGCTTGAGTTCGAGATTGTCGCGGATATGCACCGGCGCGGAGAGAAAGCCGACGTCGGCGGCGAACTTCTTGCGCAGGCCGCGGATGCGCTTGAGCAGTTCCCCGTCCTGGGCGCGATCGACGAGCGGGATCAGCCGGTAGCCGACCTCGAGCCCGAGGACGTCGACGGGCGTGACGTCGGCCCAGCTGGCCTCGAGCCCCTCGGCCGGCGGCTCCGCGACCGCCGGCGCGGCCGCGCGGGTGAGCGCCTCGGCGGCGCGCTTTTTGGCGAGCCACCAGGCCAGGCCGCCGATGGCGCCGGCAAGCAACAGAAAAACGAAGTTCGGCATGCCCGGAATGAGTCCCAGCACCCCGAGGATGCCGGCCGTCAGGACCATCACGGCCGGGTTGCCGAACACCTGGCCGATGAACTGGTGGCCGAGGTCGCCCTCGCCGTCGCCGACGCGCGTGACCACGAGGCCCGCCGCGGTCGAGATGATCAGCGCGGGAATCTGGGCGACGAGGCCATCGCCGATGGTCAGCAACGTGTAGTTGCGCGCGGCCATGCCCGCTTCCATGTTGTGCTGGAGGATGCCGACCACGAGGCCGCCGAGGATGTTGATGACGAGGATAAGGATGCCGGCGATCGCGTCGCCGCGGACGAACTTCGACGCGCCGTCCATGGCCCCGTAGAAATCCGACTCGCGCGCGATTTCCGCGCGCCGGCGGCGCGCCTCGTCCTCGCCGATCAGGCCGGCGTTGAGGTCGGCATCGATGGCCATCTGCTTGCCGGGCATCGCATCGAGGGTGAAGCGCGCCGAGACCTCGGCGATCCGGCCGGCGCCCTTGGTGATGACGACGAAGTTGATGATCGTCAGGATGACGAAGACGACGATGCCGACCGTGTAATTGCCGCCGACGAGGAAGTGGCCGAAGGCCTCGATGACCTTGCCGGCCGCGTCCGGGCCGGTATGGCCGTGGAGCAGCACCACGCGCGTCGAGGCGACGTTGAGGCTGAGCCGCAGCAGCGTCGTCACCAGCAGCACGGTCGGAAAGATCGAGAAGTCGAGCGGCTTCTGCGCGTACATGGCGACCAGCAGCACCATGACCGCCAGCGCGATGTTGAAGGTGAAGAAGAGATCGAGCGCGAAGGTCGGCAGCGGCAGCACCATCATCGACAGGATGACGATGATCAGCGCCGGCGCAGCGAGCGCCTTGAGGTTGCCCCGGTTGACCACGCCGGCGAGCGCGAAGCTACCGTTCATGCGGCGACTCCGGCGGATTCAACGGGCTCGCCGGGGTCCATGCCGGGCGGGATGCTGAGCCGTTCCGGCGGCGACGGTGGCGTGCCGCTTCCGGCGGCGAGATATTGGTCGAGCCGATAGACGTAAGCCAGCACCTCGGCCACGGCGGTGTAGAGCGCGGCCGGGATCTGCTCGCCGATCTCGGCGTGACGGTAGAGCGCACGCGCCAGCGGCGGCGCCTCCAGCACCGGCACCCGGTGCTCCGCCGCGAGGGAGCGGATCTTCTCGGCGACGAGATTCATGCCCTTGGCGACCACCTCGGGGGCGTTCATGCGCTCGCGGTCGTAGCGCAGCGCCACGGCGTAATGGGTCGGGTTGGTGACGACGACATCGGCCTTGGGCACCTCGGCCATCATCCGCTTGCGCGCCATCGCCCGCTGCTGGCTGCGGATGCGCGCCTTGAGCTGTGGGTCGCCCTCGAGCTCCTTGAGCTCCTGCTTGAGTTCCTGGCGCGTCATGCGCAGGCCGGCGTAGTAACGCCAGAGCTGGAAGGGCACGTCGATGGCGGCGATGACCGCCAGACCGGCCAGCAGCGCCAGCGCGGCGAAGACGAGCAGATCGGCGAAGGCCGGCAGGGCCGCATCGACGGACTGGAGGGCGAGGCCGAAGAGCCGGTCCCGCTCGCGGCTGACGATCCAGAGAATCACGCCGGCCACGAGCAGCGCCTTGAGAATGGCCTTGACCAGCTCACCGAGGCTGTGCCACGAGGCCATCCGCTTGATGCCCTGCATCGGGTTCATGCGCGAGGCACGGGGGACGAGCGCCTTGGGCGAGAAACGCCAGCCACCGAGGACGAAGGGCGTCGCGATCGCCGCAACCAGGGTAAGGAGGAACACCGGCGCGGCGACGAGCAGCGCTTCGCCGGACAAACTGACGAAAGACTCGATCATCGCCTGGGGGTCGAAGGCGGCCTTGCGCTCGAAAGTCAGCCCCTGACTGACGATGCCACCGGCGCGCTGCGCCAGCCATTGTCCGAACCCCCAGAAGCCACCCACGGCGGCCGCCATGACGAGAAAGGCCATGAGCTCGCGCGATTGCGGAACCTGGCCTTCCTCGCGCGCCTTCTCCAGCCGCCGCGGTGATGGTGGTTCGGTACGTTCGAGATCGCTCTCTTCAGCCAATGCCGGCCTCCTCCATGGCGGCAATTATTGCCGCCCCGGACGAGGACTATGGGGCGATTAAGGCAGGATTAGGCGGGCTATTCGAACGGGCGATCGTACCGATGTCAGGCCGCGAGGCTCGCGCCCGGAAGGAAAATCGAACGTGGCACGCCCCGGGGCGGGGCGATGCCGGCCAAAAGCTCCTTCAGATCGAGGATCAGGACGATCTGGCCGTTCGAGAGGGTGGTCACGCCGGCGACCCCCTTCGGGCGGAAATCGTCGAGCGACTTGATCACGGCGTCTTCCCGGCCCATGAAGCCATCAATGGCCAGAATGAAGGTGCTCTCCGAGGTCTGCATGAGCACCCCGTATTCGGGCACGCGCTCCTGCGGCCAGCCGAGCAGCCAAGAGAGCGGGTAGATCGGCATCACCTCGCCGCGGACGACCATGGTCGCGCGCCCGCCGACTTCCTGCACCTGGTTCGCCTCGACCGGCAGGATTTCCCGGACCATCGACAGGGGCACGGCGAAGGGCTGCTCGCCGAGCTGCACGAGAAGCACGGGCAGGATGGCCAGCGTCAGCGGCAGCGAAATGATGAAGGAGGTGCCCTTGCCCGCGGTCGAGCGGATCTCGATCGAGCCGTTCAGCTTCTGGATGTTGGTCTTGACGACATCCATGCCGACGCCGCGCCCGGACACGTCCGAGGCAACCTCCTTGGTCGAGAACCCGGGCAGGAAGACGAGGCCGAAGCTCTGGCGCTCGTCCATGGTATTGGCTTCCTCGTCGGTGATGAGGCCCTTTTCGACCGCCTTGGCCCGCAGCCGCTCGGGGTTCATGCCCCGCCCGTCGTCGGCGACGACGATGACGATGTGATCGCCCTCCTGGCGGGCCTCCAGGCGCACCTCGGACTTCTCCGGCTTGCCGGCGGCGAGGCGCTCCGCCGGCGTCTCGACCCCGTGATCGACGGCATTGCGGATCAGGTGGATGATCGGATCCGAGAGATCCTCGATCATGGTCTTGTCGATCTCGGTCTCCTCACCGGAGAGGACGAGCTCGACGTCCTTGCCGAGATTGCGGGCGAGATCGCGGGCGATGCGCGGGTATTTCTGGAACAGCCGGCCGATCGGCTGCATCCGCGTCTTCATCACCGCGTTCTGCAGATCGGAGACCAAGAGGTCGAGCTGACTCACGGCCTGATCCAGGGCATGCAGCGTCTCTGTGTCGGTGCGGCCGTTGAGGATCTCGGAACGCAGCGAGTTGAGCCGGTTCTTGGTCAGGCCGATTTCGCCCGAAAGGTTCAGCACCTGGTCGAGCCGCGCGGTGTCGACGCGGATGCCGGTGTCGCGCACCCGCTCCGAGTCGCGGCGTCCGGTCGGCCCCTGGTAACCCGGCTTGTCGGATGCCCGGCGGCCAATCGCGCGCTGGATGACCTGCTCCGGCGTCTCGCCGGAGACGTCGTGATGCATCACCGGACCACCTGGCGCATCGGCAGCCACGGGGGCCGGCGCGGCCGCTGGGGCCGCCGGGGCCGCCCCGGCGCCCGACTGCACGCCAGCGAGGGCGCGGAAGAAGCCGTCCCAGTCGGGACCGCCCTCCGCGCCGGCCATCGCCGCCGGCGCGGCGACGGGTGCAGGCGCCGCAGAACGGGGCATTTCACCGGCGATTGCGGTCCGCAGATTCGCAAGCAGGGAGGGCGCCGCGGGCGGCGGCTGCACGCCCCGTTCGAGGTGTTCGAACATTCCGCGCACACCCGCCGTGGCGGCGAGCACGACGTCCATGACCTCACGGGTGACCTCGAGTTCGCCGTTGCGCAGCTTGTCGAAGAGGTTTTCGGTCAGATGGCAGAGCGTGACCAGCTCCGTCGCGTTGAGGAAGCCGGCCCCGCCCTTGATCGTGTGGAAGCCGCGGAAGATCTCGTGGAGCAGCGCGCGGTCGTGCGGATTCTTCTCCAGGTCGACGAGCTTGTTGTCGACCTCGGACAGCAGGTCGGTGGCCTCGACGAGGAAATCCTGCAGCAGGTCTTCCATGCCGGCAAAGTCGCTCATGCCGTCCTCCCTTTCGTCTGCTCAGAAGCCCAGGCTTTCCAGCAGCTCATCGACCTGGGACTGCGAGGTCACCACGTCGGTGCGCCCCTCGGCCGCGACCAGCGGGCCGTTCATCAGGCCCGGCGGCACTTCGGCCCGTCGCTCGGCCGGCATCGCCTCGATCAGCAGCCTGAGCAGCTGGGTTTCCAGCCCTTCGACGATCTCCACCACCTTGCGGATGACCTGGCCCGTCAGATCCTGGAAGTCCTGCGCCAGCATGATCTCGGTCAGCTGCGCATTGGTCGCCGCGATCCGTTCGGGCGCCTGGCGGAGAAAGTCGCGCGTCTCGGCAGCGAGCGTCTTGAACTCGTCGACGGTCAGGCGGCCGGCGAACATCTGCTCCCAGCGCTCGGACATCGCCTGGCTGCGCTTCAGGAGTTCATCCTGGATCGGCCGGGCGATGTCCGTGGCATTGAGTACGCGCGAGGCCGCCTGTTCCGTCATCTGCGCGATGTAGGCAAGCCGTCGCCGCGCATCGGGGATCTGCTGGGCGCTGTCTTCCAGCTGCCGGTCGTAGCCGAGCTCGCGCAGGCTGTCGTGGAGCTGGCGCGTGAGGTGGCCCAGACGCTGGAATACGTCCTCACCCGCCCCGGCCTCCCCCGAGCCCGAGGGCTCCGGCGCGCCGGCCGCCGCCGCGCCCGATACCTGGGCCGCGACGCTGTCGAACAGCGCCTGCAGCTCATCCGAATCGCCGCCGTTGTCCTCGGGCCCCGGCATTGCGGCCGGCACGGCAGCGCCGGCGGCGATGCTGTCGAAGAGCGCCTGGAGATCCTCGGAATCGCCGGATTCCCCGAATTTGACCGGTTTCACCATGTCTCACATCCCGAGCTTTTCGAAAATCTTGGTCAGTTTCTCGTTCAGCGTCGCCGCGGTGAACGGCTTGACGATATAGCCCGAAGCGCCCGCCTGGGCGGCCGCGATGATGTTTTCCTTCTTCGCTTCGGCGGTGATCATGAGCACCGGCAGCGCCTTGAGGGCCGGATCGGAGCGGATGGACTGGAGCAGCGTCAGGCCGTCCATGTTGGGCATGTTCCAGTCGGTGACGACGAAGTCGAAGCCGCCGGACTTGAGCTTCTGCAGCGCCACTGCGCCGTCCTCGGCTTCCTCGACGTTGGTGAAGCCGAGCTCCTTGAGCAGGTTGCGCACGATGCGGCGCATGGTCGAGAAGTCGTCGACGACGAGAAACTTGATCTTGGCTGGATCTGCTGGCATCAGGGATGGTCTCCGCGCATCTCGGTCAGTTCTTGTTGAGCAAAGGTCGTATCGTCGCCGCGAGCGCCTCGGCGTCGAACTTGGCCACGTAGGCGTCGACGCCGACGCTCTTGCCCATCGCCCGGTTCGCCTCGGACGACAGCGACGAGTGCATGACGACGGGGATGCCCGCGAAGCGGGCATCGGACTTGATGTTCCTGGTGAGGACATAGCCGTCCATCTCGGGCATCTCGGCATCGACGAGGATCAGATCGATCTCGTCCTTGAGTGGCCGGCCGAGTTGCTGGCAGTGGGTCGCCATGCCCGACAGTCTCGTCCAGGCCTCCATGCCGTTCAGGGCGTGCTTGTGCCGGACACCGAGCTTGTCGAGCACCTCGGCGATCTTCCGCCGCGCGACTGCGGAATCGTCGACGAAAAAGACATTGAACTCGTCGCCTGCCTCGACCCGGTCGATCTGGCCGACCACGGCGTCACCGAAGGTGTTGGCGAGGATCTGCTCGACATCGACGATCGAGACCAGCTTGCCGTCCGGCAGCTCGGTGATCGCGGTGATGTAGGCGCCGAGGTCGCTGGTGACCACGGTTTCCGGCGCCTTCACCTTGTCCCAGTCGACCCGGATGATGCGGTCGACGCCATGGACGAGAAAGCCGAGCACCCGCTTGCTGTACTCGGTGACCATCATCGAGCTGCCCAGTCCGCACGGCGCGTCGGGCAGGCGCATGACCCGTGCGAGCGACAGCACCGGGATGACGTTGCCGCGCAGGCTGATCAGCCCCTCGACGCCCGCCGGCATGTTCGGGGTCTTGGTGATCGCCGGCGTCCGGCAGACTTCCCGGACCTTGAAGACGTTGATGCCGAAGGTCTCGTGGGTGCCGAGGGAGAAGAGCAGGATCTCCATGCGGTTCGATCCCGCGAGCTTGGTGCGGGCGTCCACACTCTCCAGCAGTGCGGTGTTGGCATAGGGCGTCGGCACATTCATGGCTGCGCTTCCGATGTTCAGGCGGCGTTCGGCATCGCCCGGTCGCGGACGAGCCGGCCGAGCACCTCGGCCAGCCGCTGCGGCTCGAACTTGGGCACGTATTCGTCGATCCCGACCGAACGCCCCAGCTGCTGGTTGGACAGCGACGAGAGCGACGAATGCATCACCACCGGTATACCGGCAAAGCGGGGGTCGGACTTGATGTTCTTCGTCAGAAGGTAGCCGTCCATCTCCGGCATCTCGACATCAGTGAGCACCAGGCGCACGAGATCCCTCGCCTTGCGGCCCGTCGCTTCCGCCTGGCCGGCGATCTTCAGCAGCTCTTCCCAGGCCATGCGCCCGTTCACCGCGGCGATGCCGCGGATGCCCATGGCATCGAGGGTGCGCTGGATCTGGCTCCGGGCGATCGATGAATCGTCGGCATAGAGCACGGTTACGTCGGGACGCTCGATCGGCTGGATGCCGGCAAAGAGGAAATCGTCGTCGATGCGCGTCGTCTCGGCGAGGATGCGCTCGACGTCGAGCATCATCATCAGGCGGCCGTCGGGCAGTTCGGTCACCGCGGTGACCAGGCCGCCGAGGCGGGAGGAGACCAGCATCTCCGGCGGCACGCGCATCTGCGACCAGTCGAGGCGGAGGATGGTGTCGACGGCCTCGACGAGGAAGCCCTGCGTGTGGCCGTTGTATTCGGTCACGATCATGATCTCCCGCGGCGAATCGGGCTGGATGCCGACATACTCGGGGAGATCGACCACCGGCACGAGCACGCCGCGCAGCGACACCATGCCCTTCACGGCGGCCGGCATGTCGGGTGCCGCGGTGACCGGCGGCGTCCTCATGACCTCACGCACCTTGAAGACGTTGATGCCGAAGGTTTCACGCCGCCCGGTACGCGCATCGGTGCCGAGCGTAAAGAGCAGGATCTCGAGCTTGTTCGTGCCCGCGAGCCGCGTGCGCGCGTCGATGTTCTTCAGCAACTCGGACATGATGTCCTCCCTCTCACCCGGCACGATCGGACAAGGCGCCCGCCGTCATGGCCGCCACGTTCCCCTGCTCAGGCGATTGCGAACAGCTTGCCGAAATTGGCGATGTCGAGCACCTGCTTCACCGTGCCACGGGCGTTGGCGATCGACACGGCCTTGCCTGCGCCCCTGGCCTTGTCCCGGAGCATCAGCAGCATCCCCAGGGCGGAGCTGTCGAGATAATCGACCTCGGCGAGATCCACGGTCAGCTCCGTTGCTTCACTCACGCCGAGCGCCTGGTCGATGGCCTCGCGGAAGTCCCGGTGGGCATTGAAATCGAAGCGCCCCTGGAGCTTGACGGTCGTCCGTCCGCCGGCACTGGTGACATGGGTCTTCATCGCATTCCTCCGTCATGCCGGCGCAAGACCGGCTTTTTCCTCAGTCGAGTATACGCTGCTCAATTCCGGTCCAGCCGCTGGAGATGAGCCATTAATCTGCCCGCTATCTCGGTAAGTGGTGCCACCTCGGCCACCGCGCCGATCCGCGCCGCCTCGCGCGGCATGCCGTAGACCACGCAGCTCGCCTCATCCTGTCCGAACGTCCAGGCACCCGCTTCGCGCATCGCCAGCATGCCCTGTGCGCCGTCCTTGCCCATGCCGGTGAGGATGATCGCCGTGGCGTTCGGGCCGGCGACGCCGGCAAGCGAGCGAAAGAGCACGTCGACCGCCGGACGGTGGCGGTTGACGGGTTCGCCAGCCAGAAGCCGGGTCACGTAGCCACCACCGGGCCGTTCGACGAGCAGGTGGGAATGCCCCGGCGCGAGATAGGCGGTGCCCGGTTCGAGGCGCTCGCCGCCCTGGCTCTCGACGACGCGGAGCGCCACGACGCTGTCGAGACGCCGGGCGAAGGAAGGCGTGAAGGCTTCCGGCATGTGCTGGACCATGACGATCGGCGGCATCTCCGCCGGCAGGCGGACAAGGACATCCTTGATCGCCTCGGTACCGCCGGTCGAGGCACCGATGGCGATGACGTGGTTCTGCAACAACCGTTTCGACAGGGCGGGAGCCGCCCGGGCCGAAATCGTCGCTGTCGTCCGCGACGGCACCGACGGTTGAGGGGGGGCGAGGCGGCCGCGGGCCTGGTACGCGGTGCGGATTTTCTCGCGCAGTTCCTCGGCGTAAGCCTTGAGGCCGGCCTGGTCGCGCGCCTGCGGCTTGGTGACGAAGTCGAAGGCACCGGCCTCGAGCGCCTGGAGCGTCGTCTCGGAGCCACGCGTGGTCAGCGACGAGACCATGATCACCGGCATCGGCCGCAGTCGCATGAGGCGGCGGAGGAATTCAAGGCCGTCCATCTTCGGCATTTCGATGTCGAGGGTCAGCACGTCGGGCTCGAGCGCCTTGATCATCTCCCGCGCGACGAGGGGATCGGGCGCCGAACCGACGACTTCTAGGTCGGGCGCCCCGCGGATCATCTCGGTGAGCAGCCCGCGCATCACCGCGGAATCGTCGACGATCAGGACCTTGATGGCCATCAGACGAACAGCTCCACTTCGCCGGCCACCGGTGTCTCGGTGAGGCGTGCCGCGTATTCGCGCTCGCGGCGGATCAGGGTGTCGTTGTGCATGCGGACGAGTTTCCTGACGAGCACGCGCCCCGTCGATGGAAAGAAATAGACCTTCCGTGGATGAACGTCGAGAAGATCGCGGGCGAGCACGGGAATGCCCTCGGTCTTCAGGTAATCGAGCACGAAACGCGCATTGCGCTCGCCGACCTGGGAGGCGGAAAGCGAGACCATGACCCGGGCGCCGCCGAAGACCTTGGCTTCGAGGCTGGAGCGCCGCGCGCCCATCTTGAGCAGGTGGTTGATCAGCACCTCCATCGCGTAGGTGCCATAGCGCGCCGAGGCCGACGGGCTGTCTCCGGAATCGGCGAGCATGAAGTGGTTCATGCCGCCGATGCCTTTGTCGCGATCGCGGATACAGGCCGAGACGCAGGAACCGAGGACCGTCACGAGGACCATGTTCGATGCCGTGACGAAATACTCGCCGGGCAGCACCTTGACCGCCTCGACCTCGAAATTGCGGTCGTAGTAGCGGTTGCCGGCAAGGTGTTCGATGTAGCCGGGCGCATTCACGGCTGGATGCGTCTCGTGGTCGGTTGGCGGTCGGCCCGTTCGTACACCGTGCGGCCAAGCGAGCGGAACAGGTCGGCCGCGTGGAGGAAGCTCTCGGAGTGCCCGGCGTAGAGCAGGCCATCCTCGCGCAGCAGCGGGACGAACTTCTTCAATATCCGGTACTGCGTCGGCTTGTCGAAGTAGATCATCACGTTGCGACAAAAGATCGCATCGAGCGGTCCCTGGACCGGCCAGTGCGCATCGAGCAGGTTGATGCGCACGAAGCGGATGAAGCGCTGCAACTCCGGCCGTACCCGCGCGTGGCCGGCCTGACTGCCCGTGCCCTTGAGGAAGAACCGGTGCAGCCGCTGGGGCGACAGACGCTCGACGCGATCGAGCGGATAGATGCCCTTCTCCGCGGTCGCCAGCACATGGGTATCGATGTCGCTGGCGACGATCTCCACCGGCGGCGAAAGCGTGTCGAAAGCCTCGCATGCGGTGATCGCCAGCGAATATGGCTCCTCGCCCGTCGAGGCCGCAGAACACCAGATCCGCAGCGGCCGATGCTTCGCCTCGCGCAGCTGCCGGATGAGGATTTCGAAGTGATGCGCCTCGCGGAAAAACGAAGTGAGATTGGTGGTCAGCGAATTGACGAAGGTCTCCCACTCGGCCTCGTCGCCGCTCTCCAGACGCCGCAGATACTCCTCGAAGGTCGGCAGCCTGAGCGCCCGCAACCGTCGGGCCAGCCGCGAATAGACCATGTCCTGCTTGATCGGCGCGAGCGAAATGCCGGCATGTTCGTAGATCAGCTTGCGGATGCGCTCGAAGTCCGCCTGGGTGAAGCGGAACTCGCGCTCGGCCGTCGGCGCCTGGGCTGCCGCGGCTGTCTCCCGGACGTTCATGGCGCTGCTCAGAACTCTTCCCATTCGTCCTGCTCGTCCACCAGATGTGCGGGCAGCCCCTTCTTCGCCGGCGTCGCTCCGGCTGGCGTGTTACCACGGCTGAGTTTCACGCCGAGCTGCCGGGGTGTCGCGTCGCGCAATGCCGGCCCCGGCAGATGGCTCTCCGTGCCCAGCCGGAACATGCCGACTGCCTGAACCAGTCCGCGTGCCTGCTCTTCGAGCGATTCTGCCGCGGCGGCAGCCTCTTCGACCAATGCCGCGTTCTGCTGGGTGACCTCGTCCATCTGGCTCACCGCTAGTGTCACCTGTTCAATGCCCGCGCTCTGCTCGCGGCTGGCGTTGCTGATCTCGGTGACCAGGTCGGCGACGTTCCGGAACGAGGTCACCACCTCGTCCATGGTCGCGCCCGCCTCGGCCACGAGCTTCGCGCCGCCGTCGACCTTGTTCACCGACTCGGCGATCAGCGCCTTGATCTCCTTGGCGGCCGTGGCGCTGCGCTGGGCGAGGTTGCGCACTTCGGCGGCGACGACGGCGAAGCCGCGGCCTTGTTCGCCGGCGCGGGCGGCCTCGACTGCGGCATTGAGCGCCAGGATGTTGGTCTGGAAGGCGATCGAATCGATGACGCCGATGATGTCGGCGATCTTCTTCGAGCTCTCCTGGATCTCGCCCATCGTCGCGACGACCCGCTTGACCACATCGCCGCCGCGCATCGCGCCCTCGTTGGAACGCTTGGCCAGTTCGTTGGCCTGACGTGCGTTCTCTGCGTTCTGGCGGACGGTGGCGTTGAGCTCTTCCATCGAGCTGGCCGTTTCCTCGAGGCTGGAAGCCTGTTCCTCGGTGCGCGCGGAGAGATCGTTGTTGCCCGCGGCGATCTCCTGCGCCGCGGTGTTGATCGCCTCGGTCGCCTCCTTGATCCGGCCCACGACTTCACGTAGGCGTTCCACCGTCGTGTTGGTGTCGTCCTTGAGCTGGCCGAAGGTGCCCTTGTATTCGCCGGCCATGTTTTGCGTCAGGTCGCCGCGTGCGAGCGCGCCGAGCACCTCGGCGACCGCCTGCAGGCCGCTGGAGGCGGTATCGAGCAGCTGATTGAGGCCGACCGCCATGTTACGGAAGAAGCCCTTCTTGTCCTCGACCGAGAGCCGCCGCGTGAAATCGCCGTCGGCGGCGCCGTTGATGATGGCCTCGATCTCGCGCTCGACCGCGACCTCGGCCGTGCGGTCCTGCCACTCGGCGACCGAGCCGAGACGCTCGCCTTTCTCGCCGAAGACCGGGTTGGCGGTCACGGTCATGTGGCGGTCGCCGATTTCGAGGTTGGCCACGTAGGGACTCGTGAATTCGGCGAGCAGCTTCGCCTGGTGCGCAGGGTTTCTGTGGAAGCTGTCGATACTGGTGCCGACCAGGCGGTCGGCATCGAAATTGGGCAGCTGCTTGCGGATGCCCTCTTGCGCGCCCTTGAGGATGGCGTGCACCGACTTGTTCGCATAGATGATCGTCCGCGACGGATCGGCGATCATGACGCCCGTGGATACGTTATCGAGCGCGATCTTGATGCGCGTCATCTCCTCGGCGCGACGTTTGGCGTCCGAGACCTCGAAGCCCATGCGCGTCTGCAGCATCTGCAGGCCCTGCAGCATCTTGCCGAGCTCGTCGTTGCGCGAGATGTCGATGTGGTTCGAGTAGTCACCCTGGACGATGTTCCGGAAGACCTGGATGGCCTGGTCGAGCGGCCGGCGGACCGCGCGCACGAAGAGGACGGAAACCACGACGCCTGCGACCGCGACGATCACGAACAGGGCGATGGCCTGGATCCAGGCCGTTTCGAAGCGTTCCTGCGATGCCCGATATTCCTGCTGACCATGCGTCTGCAGGTATTTGAACAGTTCATCGACCCTCGCCGCCGCCTCGGCGTAGGCCGGGTTGACCCTCTGCAACAGAATGGCGTTGGCTTCGACGAAATTGCCGTCGAGGATGGCTTGGCGCGCCGGCCTCAAAGCTTCACTGACGTATTTTTTCCGCGCTTCGGCGTATTCGTCGGCGAGCCGGCGGTGCTCGTCCGAGCGGATGTGCTTGTAGTACTCGTCCCAGAGCGCGGTGGCTTCCTGAAGGGTTCGCTCGATCGCATCGGTGTGGGCATTGAGCGGGTGGTCGTGCAGCTTGGCATAGGCACCCTTCGGGTCATGCTGCAGGGACAAGAGGATCTGCGCCCGGTTGTCGGCCATCAGACGGGAGATGCGGCCAATGGTTTCAGTCGGGACGACCCGATGGTCATACATGTCTTTTACCGCATCGTTCGTGCGTGAGAGGGCGAGGAGCAAGAGCCCCGCCATCAAAAGCATCAAGGGACCGAGGATCGCCAGATTGATGCCGAACCGTCCCATGAGACCGAGGTCGCGGAACCAGCGGCGGCCACGAACGGCCTGGCCGTACTCGATGCGCAGATTGCCCTGCGTCTTCTCCCGGAACTGGCGGTAGACGGCCTCGTGCGCGGCGACCGCCTCGCGCGAGGGCTTGCGGCGGACGGAAATGTAGCCGGTGATCTGACCGTTTTCCCAGATCGGCGCGGCGTTGGCGAGCACCCAGTAGTAATCGCCGTTCTTGCACCGGTTCTTGACCATGCCGGTCCAGGGTCTTCCGTCCTTGAGGGTGCGCCAGAGGTCCTCGAAGGCTTCGGCCGGCATGTCGGGATGGCGGACGATGTTGTGCGGCTGGCCGATCAACTCGGCCTCGGTGTAGCCGCTGACCTCGACGAAGTCGCGGTTGACATAGGTGATCAGGCCCTTGAGGTCGGTCTTCGAGACGATCAGCGTGTCATCCCTCAGCTGGACTTCGTTCTGGGTCACCGGCAGGTTGGTTCTCATCTTGCAGCCTTTCTCCCGCGATCGCGCAGCGTGCGCCGCGCCTTTCTCATTCGTCGGCCGACGTTTCGTCGACCAGCGCCATCCCTGCTGAAAGCATCAGGCGTTCGATGTCCATCACGATCAGCATCCTTTCGTCCACCGTCGCCAGCCCCCTGAGATAACGGGTGTCGACCGCCGCGGAGAATTCCGGCGCCGGGCGGATCTCTCCGGCCGCGAGGGCGATGACGTCGGAGACGCCGTCGACGACGATGCCGACGATGCGGCCGGCGACGTTGAGGATGATCACGACCGTGAATGCCGTGTACTCGGCATGGCCGACGCCGAACTTGAGCCGAAGGTCGACGATCGGCACGATGGTGCCGCGCAGGTTGATCACGCCCTTGATGAAGGGCGGCGCGTTAGCGATCGTGGTCGGCGTCTCGTAGCCGCGGATCTCCTGGACCTTGAGGATGTCGATCGCGTACTCCTCGGCACCCAGCGCGAAGGTCAGGTATTCGCCGCCACCACCAGCACCCGGGTCCTGATTCGTTGCTCGTTCCTGCATGATGGACTCTCCTGGTCAGGCTGCGGCCGGCAGGGCGTTCCTGGCCATCCCGGCCAGGGCGGCGACATCGAGGATCAGCGCCACGCGCCCGTCGCCGAGGATGGTGGCGCCGGAGACGCCAGCCACCTTCCGGTAGTTGGCTTCGAGGCTCTTGATCACGACCTGCTGCTGGCCGACCAGGGCATCGACGAACAGCGCCACGCGGCTGCCATCGGCCTCGGCGACGACCATGATGCCGTGCGTGAAATCGGTGACCGCGCCCGGCACCGCGAACACCTGGTGGAGCGGCACGATTGGCAGGTATTCGCCGCGCACGGCGAGCAGCCCGCTCACGCCCGAGATGCTGCGGACCATGGCCGGGTCGGCCTGCAGTGATTCGACGACGCAGCCGAGCGGCAGGATGTAGGTTTCCCTGCCGACGGCCACCGACATGCCGTCGAGGATCGCGAGCGTCAAGGGCAGCCGGACGGTCATGCGCGTACCGAGACCTGCGGCCGAATCGATTTCGATCCGGCCGCCCATGGCCTGGATGTTGCGCTTGACGACGTCCATGCCGACGCCCCGGCCAGAGACCTCGGTGACCTGTTCCGCGGTCGAGAAGCCGGCCTCGAAGATGAGCTGCCAGACCTCCTGGTCGCTCATCTGTTCGTGGGCCGGCAGGCCGCGTTCCCGGGCCTTGGCGAGGATGCGCTCACGGTTGAGGCCGGCGCCGTCGTCAGAGACTTCGATGACGATGTTGCCGCCCTGGTGGCTGGCGCGCAGGGTGATCGTCCCCGCCGGGGGCTTGCCGCGCGCCGCGCGGACGTCCGGCATCTCGATGCCGTGGTCCAGACTGTTGCGCACGAGATGGGTCAGCGGATCGGTGATCCGCTCGATCAGGCCCTTGTCGAGCTCGGTGCCTTCGCCCTCGAGGCGGAGCTCGACCTTCTTGCCGAGCTTCTGCGACAGTTCGCGGACGACGCGCGGAAACCGCGAGAAGACCACCGAGATCGGCATCATGCGGATCGACATCACCGCTTCCTGCAGATCGCGCGAATTGCGTTCGAGCTGGGAGAGGCCGGTGTGCAGGCGCTCGAACTGCACGGGATCGAGCCCGCTCGCCGACTGGAGCAGCATCGCCTGGGTGATCACCAGCTCGCCGACGAGGTTGATCAGCTGGTCGACCTTCTCGATGCCGACGCGGATGGTGGCATCGCCATTCGCCTTCGCCGGGGCAGGTTTTGCCGGGACAGACTTCGCGGCCGCGGGTTTGCGGGGCGCTGCCGGCATCGTCTCGATGGTCGCGGGCACGGGGGGCGGGTCGTCGAAGAAGCCGAAGGCCTCATCGGCGCCGGCCGCTGGCACCGCAGGAACGGCAGCAGGCGTATCCGGGCCGAAAAAGCCGTAGCCCTCGGCGTCCTGCGACGGCTGAGTATCGGGAATGCCTGTCGATGCCGCGGAAAAATGGCCCTGTGGGGAGGAAGGAATGGCATCGAGTCCCGCGGTTTCGGCGGAGTCGAAGAATCCATAGGCGGCGTCGGCAGTCGGCGCACTCTCTTCCTCGAACAGGCCCCAGGCGCCGTCGTCTGCGGCGCCTGCGGGCTGGCCATCGGCCGGCGCGACGTCAGCCGTGCCCAGGGATTCGAGGCGCGCGCAGATGCCGGCCGTTTCCGCCGGATCGACGGCTTCGCCGCCGCGATGGGCGGCGAGCATTCGCCCGAGCAGGTCGCCGGCCGCGAGAAAGGCGTCGATCATCTCCTCGCGCAGGGCGAGCTCGCCCTTGCGGATCCGGTCGAGCAGGTTCTCGAGAACATGCGTGACTTCGGCGAGATCGGTGAAGCCGAAGGTGCCGGACGAACCCTTGATCGAATGGGCGGCCCGGAAGATGGCATTGAGCTGCTCGGGATCCGGCGCACCAATCTCCAGACCGAGCAACAGTGATTCCATCGTCGCCAGGTGCTCTTCGGTCTCTTCGAAGAACACCTGATGGAACTGGGCGAGATCGATCGTCATCGTCCAAACCGGGACGCTGCTCTCAGCCAATCACCTTCTTGACGACCTCGATGAGCTTCTGCGGGTCGAAGGGCTTGACCAGCCAGCCGGTGGCGCCCGCGGCGCGCCCGGCCTGCTTCATCGCCTCGGACGCCTCGGTGGTCAGCACGAGGATCGGCGTCGTGCGGTACTGCGGCAGTGCCCGCAGCGACTTGATCAGGGTCATGCCGTCCATGCGCGGCATGTTCTGGTCGGTGAGGACGAGATTGAACGTCCTGGCCTTCGCCTTTTCAAGCCCGTCCATGCCATCGACGGCGTCGACGACCTCATAACCCGCGCCTTTCAGGGTGAATGCCACCATCTGCCGGATGGAGGCGGAATCGTCGACGGCGAGTATCGTTTTGGCCATGTGTCCAACTCCTAGAAAAGTTCCACGTCACCGTGGCCGAGGTTCTGCTGGCCGACGGGGTTGCCTTGTTTCAGCGCCGCAAGACGTTCGAGGCTCGCCGCCACCCGTGACGCATGTTGGCGAAGCGCCTCCCCGGCCGCCTGCCGTTCGCTTCCGACGGCGCACAGCGCCCGGCCCATGGCCGACACGGCATCGACGGAATCGCGCATCGCCTCGACGCTCCGGCTGACATGCGCCAACAGCTGCGACACCATGTCCTGGAACTGGAGCGCCGTGATCGCCCGACCGATATGGTCGGCGACCTGCCCGGAGTCAGCCGCCAGACGGCCGATCGCCTCCTGGCGCATCCTTCCGTGCCGCTCCATGGTTTCGACGATCTCTTCGACGCGGCGCTTCGATTCGAGGGCGAAGCCCATGTCCTGGCCGGCCATGCGCTGGATCGCCCGCTCGGTCTGGCGCACCGAATCCTTCATGTTCTCGATGAGCGCGCTGATCTGCTGGCTGAACGAGGTCGTGCGCGCCGAGAGGTCGCGCACCTCGTCGGCGACCACGGCGAAGCCGCGGCCGGCCTCGCCGGCCCGGGCCGCCTCGATCGCGGCATTGAGCGCGAGCAGGTTGGTCTGCTTGGCGATCGCGCCGATCTCGGTGAGCAGGCCGCGTATCGTCTCGGTCTGACGGGAAATGCCCTCGGTCATGTCGACGACTTCGACGCCGAGCTTGCTGTTGGCGACGATGTTGTCGACGATGCGGCTCATGACTTCCGCGGTGTCGGCGACGAATTCGTCGAACTGCCGGACGGTGTCGCCCTCACCACCGAGCGTGGTGGCTTCGAGTGCGATCCGGCGCTGCTCGTCGGTGAGCGCCGTCATGCCGTGGAAACTGTCGGTGAGCGTGCCGATCGCGTCGGCGAGCAGCGCCTGGGTGCGCTGTACGTCTTCGTTGATCTGGCCAAAGTGTGAAAGGCACTGCTCGGCGCAGCGCTCGAACAGCTCCGCGGCCCCTTTCAGCTGCCCGGCTTCCGCGCCCGATGTGCTCTCCGTCCCCGCAGGCGCCGCGCCGACACGCTTCGCCGACGCCAACCACCCGGCCACCGCCCAGCCGCCCGCGACGAGGATCAGGGCGCCGACGGACACGGCCCGGCCCGGCTCGTCACCTGCGAGAAAGAACATCCCTGCGACGATTGCCGCAGTAAAACCGAAGCCGGTCAGTAGATACCTGGCGGTGGAATCCATGCGACTGCCTTTTCTCCGTCAGTTCTGTCCGCCCGCGGCCCCGGCCGCGTTACCGGCTTCTTCCCCGTCCTTGACCTCGGCGACGTTGCCGTCGCGCAGGATGGCCTCCTCGGTTCGCTTGTTGAGGATGACGATGCTGATCCGCCGGTTGATCGCGCTGTAGGGGTCGTCCTTGTCGTAGAGCACGGTCGAGGCGAGGCCGACGACGCGGATGATCTTGGCGTCGTTCATGCCGCCCGCCACCAGTTCACGGCGCGAGGCGTTGGCGCGGTTCGTCGACAGCTCCCAGTTGCCGAAACCGGCCGCGCCGCCGGCGTAGGGCGTCGCATCGGTATGGCCGGAAAGGCTGATGCGGTTGTCGACCTTGTTGAGCGCCTTGCCGATCTCGCGGAGGATCTCGCGCGTGTAGGGCTTGAGTTCGGAACTCGCCGAATCGAACATCGGCCGGTTCTTCTCGTCCACGATCTGGATGCGCAGGCCTTCGGTCGTCAGGTCGAGCAACAGTTGGCTCTTGAACTGGCGCAGGGAGGGTGTCGCGTCGATCAGGGCCTCGAGGTCGGCCTTCAGCGAGGCGAGCCGCTGGCGCTCGACCTTTTCGAAGTCCTCTTTCAGCCGCTGGAGGTTGATCGTCTTCTTGTCGGCTTCGATCTCGCCGCGCTTGACCTGGCCATAGGTGCGGGTGAGATCCTCTCCGCCGCCCTTGATGACCGACGACGAATCGCCGGAGCCGGAGCCGCCGAACAACGCGACCTTGAGCGGCGTCTGGAAATAGTCGGCGATGCCCTTGAGGTCGCCCTTGGTCGTCGAGCCGAGCAGCCACATGAGCAGGAAGAAGGCCATCATCGCCGTCACGAAGTCGGCGTAGGCGATCTTCCAGGCGCCGCCGTGGTGTCCGCCGCCGCCTTTCTTGACCCGCTTGACGACGATGGGCTGCTGGCTGTCGTCGCTCATTTGCCCTTGCGCGACTTGAGGTCTTCCTCAAGCTCCGAGAAGGTCGGCCGATCGGTCGAATAGAGCACCTTCCGGCCGAACTCGACGGCGACCTGGGGCGCGTAACCGTTCATGCTCGCCAGCAGCACGGCCTTGATGCATTGGTAGATCTTGCCGCCCTCCTCGGCCTTCTGCTCGAGCTGGCCGGCGATCGGGGCGACGAAGCCGTAGGAGACGAGGATGCCGAGGAAGGTGCCGACCAGCGCGCCGCCGATCATCTTGCCCAGCACCGCCGGCGGCTCGCCGACGGAGCCCATGACATTGACCACGCCCATCACCGCGACGACGATACCGAACGCCGGCACGGCGTCCGCGGTCTTCTGCATGACGTGGGCCGGCAGGTGTGCTTCGTGATGGTGGGTCTCGATTTCGACGTCCATCAGGTTCTCGATCTCGAAGGCGTTGAGATTGCCGCCCACCATCATTCGCAGGTAGTCGGTGATGAACTCCATGACGTGGTGGTCGCCGGCGATCGCCGGATATTTTGAGAAGATCGGGCTGGCCTCGGGATTCTCGATGTCGCTTTCGATCGACATCAGGCCCTCCTTGCGGACCTTGGTGAGGACCTCGAAGAGCATGGCCAGGAGCTCCATGTAGAGCGTCTTGTTGAGGTGCGAGCCTTTAAGCACGGAAGGCAGCGCCGCGACGGTGGCCTTGATGGCCTTGGCGCCGTTGCTGGCGACGAAACCGCCGATGGTGAGACCGAGGATGGCCAGATATTCCAGCGGCACGAACAGCGCGGCGAGGCTGCCGTGCACCGCATAGGTACCCACCGATGCGGCCAGGATCACCACATAGCCAATCAACAGGAACACTGCCCGACTCCCGAATCCGTAACGATGCCCAAGGCCGTCCCGCGTCGTCCGGGACCGCTCGTTGCGATGTTATCGGCCGCTCGGGCCGATCCTAAAGGCGTGGCAGGACCGATTTTCGGGCGTTTCTCCCGCCATCGACAGGCGCGCTTCCGGCTACGCGTCGCGCGGCGTCACGAAGCCGGATCGGGGACCGGACCGATCAGGCGGCAGCGACGTCTGCGGAAGCGCGGCGCGTCTTGCCCGCTCGGGCCGGCATGTGGCACAGGCCGCAGACGTAACCGCGGGTGGGGTCGTAGGCATGGGCGACGAATTCGCCACCGCATTCCTTGCAGGTGGCCATCTGCAGCATGTTGGCCTCGAAGAAGCGCACCATGGTCCAGGCGCGCGTGAGGGAGAGCACGACGTCCATGCCGGCGCGCGTGACCTTTTCGTGATACATCCGGTAGGCCTTGATGATCAGCTCGAGCCCCTTCAGGCGGGTATGCCGCTCGAGGAACCGGTAATAGGCCATGAACAGCGACGCATGCACGTTCGGCTGCCAGGTCATGAACCAGTCCGTGGAGAAGGGCAGCATGCCCTTCGGCGGCGAGACGCCCTTGACCTCCTTGTAGAGCTTGAGCAGCCGCTCGCGCGAGAGGTTGGTTTCGGCTTCGAGCATCTGCAGCCGCGCGCCGAGCTGGATGAGCTCGATGGCCAGACGGATGTCTCTCGCTTCCGAGATCACGGACTTGTTACGCATGGCGCCTCCCCAATGGACGACTGCGGATCGTGACGGTCAGGCCACCGACTCGACCGGTTTGCCGGCGGCGAGAATGGCGGCATGGATGTGACCGACGCCGCGATCGCGCTCATGGTTCGCGAGCAGATCGAGCAGGAGGCGGTCGTCGAAACGGAAGCTGCAAAGCAGCATGTCGGAGGCGGACATCTTCAGCACCTGCCCGGGCGTCAGACGCTCGAGGATATCGGCAATCTCGTCGCTGATGCCGAGCCTGAAAATGGCCGCCTCGCGATCGGAGCGGACCATGTTCTGCGCGAGCATCAGGTAGGCCAGATTGACTTCCTTTATGTCGTTATAGGTGTCAGTCGCTTTCATCTCGTTGAACTCCTTTCAGGCCCGTCCTGGCTGCATTGACGGTGATGGCATTATCGAAGGAAGGGCGTCAAGGAAAAAATCAGCGAAAAAGGCTTTCTGTTGTAAGAAACACCTGCGAACCTTTTGTAAGAAAAAGCATTACAAAGAACCGTTAATCGTCTGTATCCAAAGCAGAATATCTGAACTCCGCCGAACCGGCTAGACTGGGCACCACAGGCACCCATGGATCCCGAAATCAATTTCTGTACTGTCTGCGGCGGACGGATCCGCATTCGCGTCCCGGACGGCGACCGGGTCGCCCGTCACGTCTGCGAGGCGTGCGGAACGATCCATTACCGGAATCCGCGTCTGGTGGTCGGCGCCCTGCCGGTCTGGGAGGACCGCGTGTTGTTGTGCCGTCGCGCCATCGAGCCGCGCTACGGCAAATGGACGCTGCCCGCGGGCTTCATGGAAAACGGCGAGACGGTGGCCGAGGCGGCCGTCCGCGAAACGTTAGAGGAGGCGAACGCGCGCATCGAACTGGGCGAGATGTTTACGCTCATCTCGGTGCCGCACGTCAGCCAGGTGCATGTGATCTATCTCGCACGACTGCTCGACACAGACTTTTCCGCCGGCCACGAGACGCTCGAGACCCGCCTGTTCCCCGAGCATCTGATCCCGTGGGAGGAGATCGCCTTCCGCACGATCGGCGTGACCCTGCGGCACTACTTCGACGACCGCCGTGCCGGCGCCTTCCGCTTCCATTCGTCCGACATTCCCTGCCCGACCGGGAGCGCTCATGAACTTCGCCACCGCCGACCTCTGCGACCAACATGAACACCTTTTTCGCGAAGGCCGCCTGCGCGTCGTCGAGCCGATCTTCCGATCCTTCGGCGGCCGGCCGGCCATGCGCGGGCCGATCGCGACGCTGAAGCTCTACGAGGACAACTCGTTCGTGCGCCGGGCGCTGGAGACGGCTGGCGACGGCCGCGTCCTCGTCATCGATGGCGGCGGCTCGCTGCGGCGGGCCATCGTCGGCGACCAGCTCGCCGCGCTCGCCGTGAGGAACGGCTGGCAGGGCATCCTCGCCTGGGGCTGCATCCGCGATGCGCAGGCGATCGCGAAGATGGATCTCGCGGTCTTCGCGCTGGCCACGCATCCGCGCAAGACCGACAAGAAAAACGTCGGCGAAGCCGACGTGCCCGTGAGTTTCGGTGGTGTCACCTTCCATCCGGGCAATTGGCTCTATGCGGACGAGGACGGCATCCTCGTCGCCGACGGGCCGCTCGACTGACGCCGCCGAAACAACGAACCGATCGGCCGCCCCTGCGCGGCGATCAAGGCGCCCCACAGCCGCCCGTGCGTCCGACCGCCGGCGTGTTACCACGGCTGAGTCTCGCCGACGCCGATTCTGCGTTCAGAAATTGCATTTCTCATTACGGAACGAGCGGACGAAGCGCCTGTTTTCGATCGGAAATATTTTGTCTGATGTCTTATATAAGATACTTGTTGCTTTGCGGCAATTTCCCTATACTGGACTCACCTGGCGATGATGCCGCCACCCGTCCCAACCACCCTTCGGAGAGAAACGCCATGAACGACCGTCAAGCCCAGATCGCCGCCCTCGAAAAGGACTGGCAGGAGAACCCCCGCTGGAAGAACGTCAAGCGCGGCTACTCGGCCGCCGACGTCGTCCGCCTGCGCGGCTCCGTGCAGATCGAACACACGCTCGCCCGCCGCGGCGCCGAAAAGCTCTGGCGGCTGCTGCACGGCGAAGCGAAGAAGGGTTATGTGAACGCCTTCGGCGCCATCACCGCCGGCCAGGCCATGCAGCAGGCCAAGGCGGGCCTCGAGGCCGTCTATCTCTCGGGCTGGCAGGTCGCCGCCGACGGCAACACGTCGGAGACCATGTATCCCGATCAGTCGCTCTACGCCTACGATTCGGTGCCGACGATGGTCCGCCGCATCAACAACACCTTCAAGCGCGCCGACGAGATCCAGTGGTCGCGCGGCATTGGCCCCGGCGACAAGGACTACATCGACTACTTCCTGCCGATCGTCGCCGATGCCGAGGCCGGCTTCGGCGGCGTGCTCAACGCCTTCGAACTGATGAAGAACATGATTGCCGCGGGCGCCGCCGGCGTGCATTTCGAGGACCAGCTCGCCGCGGTCAAGAAGTGCGGCCACATGGGCGGCAAGGTGTTGGTGCCGACCCAGGAGGCGATCGAGAAGCTGATCGCCGCGCGCTTCGCCGCCGACGTCATGGGTGTGCCGACGATCGTCCTCGCGCGCACCGACGCCGAGGCCGCCAACCTCCTGACTTCCGACCACGACGCCAACGACCGGCCCTTCCTCACCGGCGAACGCACCCAGGAAGGCTTCTTCCGGGTCAGGAACGGCCTCGAGCAGGCGATCAGCCGCGGCGTCGCCTACGCGCCCTATGCCGACCTGGTCTGGTGCGAGACCGGCACGCCGGATCTCGGCTTCGCCCGCGAGTTCGCCCAGGCGGTGCTCGCCGCGGCGCCAGGCAAGCTTTTGGCCTACAACTGCTCGCCCTCGTTCAACTGGAAGAAGAACCTCGACGACCGGACCATCGCCCGCTTCCAGGACGAGATCGCCGCGATGGGCTACAAGTACCAGTTCATCACGCTCGCCGGCATCCACATCAACTGGTACAACACTTTCCGCTTCGCCCACGCCTACGCGCGCGGCGAAGGCATGAAGCATTACGTCGAGATGGTCCAGGAGCCGGAATTCAAGGCGCGCGAACTCGGTTACACCTTCGTCTCGCACCAGCAGGAAGTGGGCGCCGGCTATTTCGACGACGTGACCACCGTCATTCAGGGCGGCTCGTCCAGTGTCAAGGCGCTGGCGGGCTCCACCGAGGAAGCGCAGTTCCATTGACCATCGACCGAGATGCCCTCGATACTGAGGGAGTGGAGCGCAAGGGCCGCGCCGGCAACGCCGGCGCGGCACACTTGCCGATGACCCGACAAGCACTTTCGAGGAGATCCGCATGAACCTTTCCCCGCCCCCGGGCGTCGAGATCCGCGCCCCGATGCACCCCCGTTTCGACGAAATCCTCACGGCCGAAGCGCTGGGCTTCGTAGCGAAGCTGCACCGCGCTTTCGAGCCGCGCCGCCAGGAACTGCTGCAGAAGCGCATCGAGCGCCAGGCACGCATCGACGCCGGCGAAATGCCCGATTTCCTGCCCGAGACGAAGCACATCCGCGAAGGCGACTGGAAGATCGCGCCGCTGCCCAAGGCGCTCGAGTGCCGGCGCGTCGAGATCACCGGCCCGGTCGAGCGCAAGATGATCATCAATGCGCTCAATTCGGGCGCCGATTCGTACATGACCGACTTCGAGGATTCCAACAGCCCGAACTGGTTCAACCAGATCCAGGGCCAGGTGAATCTCAAGGATGCGATCCGTCGCACCATCACCTTCGAGGGCGCCGGCAAGACCTATCGCCTGAACGACAAGACCGCCGTGCTCCAGATCCGCCCGCGCGGCTGGCATCTCGACGAGAAGCACGTGCTCATCGACGGCCAGCGGGTCTCCGGCGGCCTGTTCGACTTCGCGCTGGCCTTCTTCCACAACGCGAAGGAGCAGGTCGCGCGCGGCGCCGGGCCGTTCTACTACCTGCCGAAGATGGAATCGCACCTCGAGGCGCGGCTGTGGAACGACATCTTCTGCATGGCCCAGGACGAACTCGGCATCCCCCGCGGCACGATCAAGGCCACGGTGCTCATCGAGACCATCCTCGCCACGTTCGAGATGGAAGAGATCCTATGGGAACTGCGCGAGCATTCCGCGGGCCTCAATGCCGGCCGCTGGGACTACATCTTCTCCTGCATCAAGAAGTTCAAGCGCAACCGGGACTTCTGCCTCGCCAACCGCGGCGTGATCACCATGGAGGTGCCGTTCATGCGCGCCTACGCGCTGGCGCTGGTGAAGGCGTGCCACAAGCGCGGCGCGCCGGCGATCGGCGGCATGAGCGCGCTGATCCCGATCAAGAACGACCCGGCCGCCAACGAAAAGGCGCTCGCCGGCATCCGCCACGACAAGACGCGCGACGCCAACGATGGTTTCGACGGCGGCTGGGTCGCCCACCCCGGCCTGGTCTCGATCGCCATGGAGGAGTTCGTCAAGGTCCTCGGCGACCGTCCCAACCAGTGGGACAAGCAGCGCAGCGAAAACTTCGGCCCGAAGGACTGGCTCGATTTCCGGCCCGAGCAGCCGATCACCGAGGCCGGTCTGCGCAACAACATCAACGTCGGCATCCACTACCTCGGCTCGTGGCTCGCCGGCAACGGCTGCGTACCGATCCACAACCTGATGGAGGACGCGGCCACGGCCGAAATCTCGCGCAGCCAGGTCTGGCAGTGGGTGCGCTCGCCCAAGGGCATCCTCGACGACGGCCGCAAGGTCACGGCCGAGATGGTCAAGGCGCTGATCCCGGAGGAACTCGCGAAAGTGAAAGCGACCGTGAGTGCCAACGGCGAACAGACGGCGACCTACGACCAGGCAGCCGCGATCTTCGAAAAAATGTCGCTCGCCGAGGAGTTCCCGGAATTCCTGACCCTGCCGCTCTACGAGGCGATGGACTGAGACTCAGCCGATGCCGCGCCGCCGGCTCGTTCCGCCCGACGATGAACCGCAGGGAGGGGCGGCCTCGGCACGGGGGTCGCCCCGCGGCAAACTCAGCCGTCGTAACACGCCAGCCAGAAAATAGGGCGCCCCCGAAGGCGCCCTATTTTCCGTGCGCGACGTCGTTCAGTCGCGGGAGGACATCGGCCGCATCGCCGGCGGCACCGCGGGAACCTCGCGCACGATCCGCCAGCGGTCATCGGCCTTGCGCCATTCGAGGGTCTTGAACACGACGTCGCGATAGATCGGCGACTGATAGGCCTGCGCGAACGTCGTCACGGCGCGCCCGTCGTCCTTCGTCTCGATCTTGACGTCGGAAAGGTCGAGCTTGATCTTCTCGGCTTCGCCGATGATGCGCCGGCGTTCGCGCTCCCATTGCCCGCGGCTGCCGCGCTGCGGCTGGAAATCGGGCGCGTAGAAGCCGAAATAGGCAGGCAGGTCGCGCGCCGACCAGGCGCGCGCCCAAGCCTTCAGGGCTTCGAACAGCTCCCTGTCGGCGGTGCCTGGCGCAATCGCGCCGCCACCCGCGGAAGCCAGGCCGGGAGCGCCGGCCATCGCACCCGCCGCAGCGGCTGGCGCCGCCGTCGCGGCCTGGGCACGGGCCGCCGCGCCGCCGGTTGCCCCCTCCGCCGCCTGCGACTCCTTGAGGAACTCGGCCGCGCGTTCGTTGAGCTTCTGCTTGTCGACGACGAACAGCGTCGGCGCCTCCGGCGGGCAGCGCTCGGCGGCATCGCCCCCGGCCGACCAGTCGGCCGGCTCCGGCGCCTCGTCCCTGGCCACGCGGCTCAAGCCGAGCGCCGCGAGCAGCGTGCCCTGGCTCGCGTGCGTGCGCGCCCGGGCGATCAGCAGATCGTGCTCGGCATTGACATAGGCGCGGCGGGCCTGGAAGAGCTCGTTCTCGGTATCGAGCAGGTCGAGCAGCGAACGCTGGCCGATGTCGAACTGCTTGCGGTAGGCATCGCGCGCCTTTTCCGTCGACAGCTGGTGCTGGTCGAGGTAGGTGAGCTGCTCGGCGAGCTTGCGGGTGTCGTTGTAGGCGATCGCCGCGGTCTGCCGCACGTCGCGGCAGGTCTTGTCACGGATGTCCCGGGCGACATTGAGCTGGTCCGCATACTGGCGCGCACGGGCCTGGTCGGAGAAGCCGTTGAACAGGTTCCAGGTCATCACCACCTCGGCGGTCTTGTTGTCGGTCGAGCCGAGATAGCCGTTGAGATCCGAGCCGCGCTCGTTCCTCAGGCGCAGGTCGAATCTCGGCTGATAGGCCGCCTTGCGGCCCTCCGCGGCCGCGTGCGCGGCGCGCACGTTCTCGATGGCCGCCTTGATCGCCGGGTTGCGCGCCTGCACCGCCTGCATCGCCGCGCCGGCATCGGCAGGAAGCTGCGTCGCGAGCGAGGGTACCGCCGCCATGTCCTTGGCCGGCATCTCGCCAACGAGGCGCTGGTAACGGGCGCTGACGTCGTGGAGATTCGATGTTTCGGTGAGCAGGTTGGCCTCGGCGAGCGCAAGGCGGCCGGCCGCCTGCTCGAGATCCACGCGGCGCGCGACGCCCGCCTGGGCCTTTTTCTGGATCTGCTCATACACGGCGCGATGACGGACGTAGTTCTCCTCGGCGAGGGCTACGAGCTTGCGGTAGCGGAGGACGTCCAGATAGGCCCGGCTCGCCTCCAGCGCCGCCGTTTCAGAGGCGTCGACGAGCTCGAAGAGCCGCACCTGACGCGCGTGGTCGAGCCGCCGGACCTCGCTGCGCGTGGCAAAACCGTCGTAGAGCATCTGTGTCAGACTGAGGGTGGCACCGTGGCGCGTGAAATCACGGCGCATGATCGGATCGTCGCGGTTTTCGCGGCCGATACCGGCGGAGAGATCCACCCGCGGCAGATAACCGCCCGCGGCAACCTCCCTTTCGTTCCCGGCGGCCTGGTAGGCGTGCCATTTCTGCAGCACTTCGGGATTGCTCAAGACGGCCTGCTGGACAGCCGTATTAAGGGTGGCCTGCTGCGCGAACACGGCTCCAGACAACGCCATCCCCCAACCGACTGCCAAGGCCACTTTTGTCACACGCCGAGACGTCATTCCGGTCACCCCTCCTCCGCACCCTGCGGAAACGGCTGGCGATTATACCCGTCTGTTCCATAAGAAAATTTTGTCTCCCGAGCCGCCAACCATTTTCACGTTTCGGTCCGCGGTACCTTGGCGCCGTTGCAGCCTGTCTGGCGATCGCCATCGGTAGCGTCGCTGCGTTCGACCTCGATCGCCTCTCGGCAAGCCTGAAGCGTCATGGTGGCAACCCGGAACAACTGAGGGATTGGCTGGCGCTCGTCGAGCAGACGCGCGCCTTGTCCTCCAGCGAAGAAAAGCTTCGCCGCATCAATGAATTCTTCAATCGGCGCATCCTGTTCGCCGAAGACCGGCAGATCTGGGGCCAATCCGACTACTGGGCGACGCCGATGGAGACGCTCGCCAGGCTCGCCGGGGATTGCGAAGACTTCAGCATCGCCAAATATTTCACTCTGCTGGAAGCCGGCATTCCGGACGATCAACTGCGGCTCGTGTACGTTCAGGCGCGCATCGGTGGCAGCCACAGCGACATCCGGCAGGCCCACATGGTCCTCGCCTGGTACCCGTCGCCAACCGCCGAACCGCTGGTGCTCGACAACCTGATCGGCGACATCCGGCCCGCCTCACGCCGGCCCGATCTCCTGCCGGTGTTCAGCTTCAACAGCCAGGGCCTCTGGGCCGGCAGCGCTGCGCAGGCAAACCCGGGGCCGGGCGGCCCGGGGAGGCTTTCGCGCTGGCAGGAGCTGCTCCGGCGCGCACGGCAGGAAGGCTTCGATTAGCATCCGACCCGACGGAGAAACGTCATGTCCATGTACCGACAACTTTGGCTCGCCATCATCCTGAGCACGCTGCTTGCGCTCGCCGGCAGCCTGCTCGCGGCAACGTTGAGCGCGCGGGCCTACCTTTCCGAGCAACTCGCGCTCAAGAATGCCGACAACGCGGCCGCGCTGGCACTCTCGTTGAGTCAGCGGGATCCGGACCCGGCGCTGGTCGAAGTCACGGTGGCCGCCCTGTTCGACAGTGGCCACTACGAACTCATCCGCGTCACCGATCCGCTCGGGAAGATCCTGACCGAGAAAACGTCGCCGGCGAACGGCATCGGTGTTCCGGCATGGTTCGCGCGGTTGTTGCCGATCACCGCCGCACCGGGCCAAGCCCGCATCACCAAGGGTTGGCAGCAGTTCGGAACCGTCGAGCTCGTGAGCCACAGCCGCTTCGCCTATCGCGCGCTCTGGCAGAGTGTCGTCGAGATGACGCTCGCCCTCGTCGCCGCGGGTCTCGTCGGCGGCTGGCTCGGCTCGCTGGTGCTGCGGCGGCTGAAGCGGCCGCTCGACGCGGTCGTAGACCAGGCCAAAGCCATCACCGAGCGCCGCTTCATCACCATCCCCGAGCCGGACGTACCGGAGCTGAAGAGCCTCGCCGCGGCCATGAACACCTCGGTGGCGAGGATCAAGTCGATGTTCGAGGAGGAGGCAGCGCGCCTCGAGGCGGTGCGCCGCGAGGCGAACTGCGACCCGCTCACCGGACTTGCCAACCGCAACCACTTCCTCGCCCGACTGCGCACTCATCTCACCGACGAGGACTGCTCAGGCGGCTGCCTCGTGTTTCTGCGCATCGCTGGACTCGCCGACATCAACCGCCGCCTCGGCCGTGGAGCGACGGACGACATGCTCGCCCGCGTGGGACGGGCCGTCGCGCAGGCGGCCGCCGAAGCGCCCGACGGCATGGGCGCGCGGTTGAACGGTGCCGATTTCGCCCTTCTGCTGCCCGGCTGCCGCGAACCGCGCGTGCCGGCGGAGAGGCTCTCCGTGGCGATCTCCCGCGAGCTCGAAACTTTCGTCGGCGAGGAGCCGGCCGTCTTCGTCGGTGCAGGCGGTTGGCGCCCGGGGCTCGAGGCCGGTGCCGTGCTCGCCAATGTCGATGCCGCCCTCGCCGCCGCGGAAGCGGCCGGGGTCGGCACGATCGTCGAAGCCGAAGCCGCAGCCGGCGAAGTCGTCGCCCGCTCCGGCGGTGAATGGTCGTCGATCATCCGCGGCGCACTGGCCAGCCGGCGGGCGCGCGTCGGCTCGTTCCCCGTCGTCCGCTTCGACGGCACGCTCATACACCGCGAGTGTCCGCTGCGGCTCGTGCTGCGCGAGGGCGACGATCCCCTCTCCGCCGCCCGTTTCCTGCCCATGGCCGAGCGCATGAGGCTCATGCCCGAGCTCGATCTCGTGGCCGTCTCGCTCGGCCTCGACCTGCTCGACGCGAATCCCGGCGGACCCGACGTGGCCATCAACCTCTCGGCGAGTTCCATCGAGGAGGCATCGTTCAGGCGCGAGCTCCTCGCCCGGCTCCGCGACCGGCCACAGGCCGCCCGCCGGCTCTGGCTGGAAACACCGGAAGCCGGCGTGCTCCATCATCTCGAGGCCTTCCGGGTCTTCGCGGCCACGCTGCGCGAATGCGGCTGCCGTGTGGGCATCGAACATTTCGGCCGCCAGTTCAGCCGTATCGCCCTGATCCATGATCTCGGCCTCGACTACGTCAAGGTCGATGCCGGCTTCATCCACGGGCTCGACGGCAATGCCGGTAACCGCGCCTTCCTCGAGGGACTCTGCGCGATCGCGCACGGCATCGGTCTCACCGTCATCGCCGAAGGGGTCGAGACCCGGGCGGAATTCGACGTCCTCGCCGGCCTGGGCTTCGACGGCGCGACGGGGCCGGCAGTCCGCGAACGGCCATGAAAAGGGCCCGCATGCGCGGGCCCTTGCGTGTTACGGCGGCTGACCAGCCCACCAGCCCGCCAACCGGCGGGCGCAGGACGCCGCGTAGCGGCGGTCCCGAGCGAAGCGAGGGATGGGGCGAAGCCCCACAGTTTCGGGCTCTGTCAGTCAGTGACCAGCTTGCCGCGCGAGAGCAGGTCCTGGATCACCTGCTGGTCGGTGGTGAAGCTGCCGACCAGATTTACGCCGTTCAGCTGAATCACCTGATCGACCGCCGCGGCCGTGTAACCTCCCGCGAAGCCACCCGTCGTGCTCACCGAGATCGTCGTGTTGCCGCCCGACGTGGTGAAGTGCAGGTAGTTGGCGAGGTTGCCCGGGTTTTCGCCGACGAGCAGGTCGCGCAGGTCGAGCCGATCGCCCGATGCCGAATTGTCGAAATCGGTGATGGTGTCGGTCGCCGGCGAGCCCGGCGTGCCGCGGTCCGTGAGCGTCCAGGCGAACACGTCGGCACCGGTACCGCCGGTCAGCGTATCGTTGCCCGCGCCGCCGTAGAGCACGTCGTTGCCCGCGCCGCCGTTCAGCGTGTCGGTGCCGACACCGCCGAACAGCCAGTCGTTGCCATTACCGCCGTTGAGGCTGTCGTTGCCTGCGCCGCCATAGACCAGATCGTCGCCGTCGTTGGCGTTCACCGTGTCGTTGCCCGCATAGCCGCGGATCAGGTCGTTGCCTGTCGTGCCGGCCAGCGTCTGGCCGGCCTCGGTGCTCGTGGTATAGGTGACGTTGGCCTCGCTGACCGTGACGCTGAAATTCTGCGTCACGCTCGCGCTGTGACCGTTCGCGGTCTCGGTCGCCGTGGCCGTCGCCGTGAGGTTCATCGTGCCCGCATAGGTCGCCGGCGGCAGCAGCGTCAATCCGGAAAGCTGGGCCGGCGTGAAGGTCCAGCTGCCGTTGCCGTTGTCGGTGCCGGCATTGAACCGGGCGCCGGCAGGCACCCCGGAGATGGTGACGCTCAAGACTTCGGAGCCGTCGGTATCATTGAGCCGCGCCGAAACCGGCAGGGCAATGGGTGCGCCATAGCTGACCGAATCGCCGCTGACGTTGAAGCGCGCCTTCGACAGTTGGAGCGAAGAATCCTTGTAGGCGTCGCCACTGTTGAGCACCAGCCAGTCGAAGACGTAGTTTCCGGACATCGTCGCCGTGAAGCTGTAGCTGCCGTTCGACACCTGGTTCGGGAACTTCTCTTCCGAGGCATCGACGAGGATCGCCTGCTTGTTACCCAGCGGATCGGTGACCATCAGAACGACCACGTCGTTGTAACCGTTGGCCACCTCGCTCGCCAGATCCTCGCCGTTCCTGAACGAATAGTCCCAGGTCACGGTCATGCCCGCCGACATCGAATACTGCGATTCGGTGAGCTTGCCGTCGACGACATTCACGAAACCGGGATCGTTGACGTTCGGACCGGTCGGATCGAAGCGGTTGTCCAGATAACCCGAGGCCACACCCAGTTCCGTCTCCAGATTGGCCTGGCTGACACCGGCGCCCATCTCGTAGGCCGTGACGACGACGTCGCTGCTGCCGGTGGAAATCGTCGTTGCGCCCGGAGCGAGCACATACAGGTTCCCGAAGGTAAACAGCGTCGGCTGATCGGCCACCGGTATCACGTTGACCGTCACCGTGCCGGTCGCCGTGCCGCCTTGGGCATCGCTCAGCGTGTAGGTGAAAGAGGCCGGACCGCTGTAGTTCGCCGCGGGCGTGAAGATCACGTTGCCGCCCGAGAGCGTCACGGTGCCGTTCGTCGCACCTTGGACCGAGGTGATGGTCAGTGTGCCGCCATCGACGTCGCTGTCGTTGGCGAGCAGCGTGGCGACCGGAATCGTCAGCGCGGTATCCTCATTCGTGGTCACCGTGTCTGCCACCGCCACCGGGGCGTCGTTGGTGCCCGTGATGGTGAAGGAGAGCGTGCCCGTCGCCGTCGCCCCCGCGGCATCCCGCAGCGTGTAGTTGAAGGTCTCGGTCGCACTCTGCCCCGCCGCCAGCGCGTCCGCCGCCGGTCGGTTGGCCACGTAGCTGTAGCTGCCGTCGGCATTGAGCGTCAGCGTGCCGTAGGTGCCCACGAGCGCGCTGCCTACCGTCCCCGCCGTGCCACCGAAGCTGACTCCCGTCACCGTCTTGGTGTCGCCAGCATCGACGTCGGTGTCGTTCGCCAGCACACCCGTCGCCGCGGTCCTCGTCACCGTCGCGTTCTCCGCCACCGTCGCCACGTCCGCCACCGCCACCGGGGTGTCGTTGGTTCCATTCACCGTGATGACGACCGAGCGGGTCGTGCCGTCCGCAGTGGTGATGGTAAACGACTCGGTTTCAGTCTGTCCCAGGCGGAGCGCCTGGACGTTGGCGGCGGCGTTGTTGAGCGTGTAAGTCCACACGCCAGCCGCCGTGATCGAGAATGTCCCGTAAGTTCCAGCCGTGCCGGACTGGGCCACGAAGCTCGACTGACCCGCATCCGGATCACTGATCGTCAGCGTGCCGGTCGCGATGGTCGTGCCGTCTTCGGTCACCGTTCCTGTCAGCGGTCCGGAAATAGTCGGCGCATCGTTGGCGCCATGAACCGTGATGGTCAGGGTCGCGGTCGACGTATCGCCCGTGCCGTCACCGATGGTATAAGTAAAAACATCGTTCCCGGTCTGCCCGGCCGCCAGGGCCTGCGCGGCCGCGCCCGGCACGTAGGTGAACGTGCCGTCCGCATTGATCACGACGGTACCATACGTGCCCGCAACGACCGCCCCGACATTGCCGCTCGCCGATGGGTGGGTGCCCGCGGCGACCCCAATCACGGTGATCGGATCCCCATCGGCATCGTAATCCTGGCCCAGCGTTCCCGGGGTGACATCGCCGGTGATGCTCGCCGCATCCTCGCTGCCGGAGGCCGTGTCGGCGACCGCGACCGGCGCCGTATTCACACGATACCCGTCCGTGGCACTCGCGGTGCCGACGTTGCCCGCGGCGTCCCGGGTGGTCACGCTCGCTTCGATCGTCCGGTCCGGATCGTTCGCAAGATCACTGCCATTGACGGCAATGGCAAAGCCGAGATCCGCCTGCACCAGCCC
>CAZGYD010000193.1:0-1170 GCA_964530115.1 uncultured Rhodocyclaceae bacterium
GGTCGGCGTGATCCCCGGCGACATCTTCATGCTCGACAAACCGGTCGGGCGTGGCTATGTGATCATCGAGCCCACGGCTGACCATCCGTGGTGGCAGACGGAAGCGGCGTCGGGGTGCCGTCCCGGCAGCGCCGACTTTCCGATCATCCATGCCCACGAATTCCATTATTCCGAGATTCGCGGGCTGCCGGCCGAACAGCGCTATGCCTATCGGGTCAAACGCGGCCATGGCACCGATGGCCAGCACGACGGCATCCTTTGCCACAATCTGCTGGCCTCTTACACCCATCTGCGCGGCACGGCCGGTTGCGACTGGCCGGAACGCTTCATCCGCTTCGTCAGACACTGTGAAACCCCTGCGAAACGCCGCGAGCGGGATGGGATGCAAGGCGCCCGGAGCGCAGCGACCGAGACATATCAACGAGATAGGCGAGGGAGCGAGCACCGCGCAACGCAGCAGACCGCCCGCGCAGCCAGTTTCGCAGGGGTTTCAATGTACCATCCCGACTCCGGAGACCATCCCATGTTCACCCTGACCCCCGCCGCCGCCCAGGAGATCCTCTCTGCCGCTGCGGCCTATCAGCACGACGACGATGAAATCCCCTGCCTGCGCGTCGCGGCCAAGCTCGAAGACGGCGAGATCGTCTATGGCATGGGCTTCGACGAGCAGCGCGAGCAGGACACCGTCGTCGAATCCTGCGGGGTGACCGTGCTGATCTCCCCATTGAGCCGCGATCTGCTTGCCGACGCGACGCTCGATTTCGTCGAACTGCGGCCCGGTGAGTTCCAGTTCGTCTTCCTGCACCCCGAAACGGCTCCAGGCGCAGGAGGCGGCTGTGCCAGCCGCAGCAGCGGGTGCGGCAGTTGTGGTGGTGGTTCGACGGGAGGTTGCAGCTGAAGATGACGCAGCCCCTGCTTCCCGAAGTGCCCAGCCGCGGTGCAGCCGTCCCCGGCACGGTCTATCTGGTCGGCGCCGGTCCGGGCGATCCGGAGCTCTTGACGCTGCGCGCGTTGCGGCTGATCCGCGAGGCCGACGTGCTGGTCTATGACCAGCTCGTCTCCGAGGCGATCCTCGGCCTCGTCAATCCGGCAGCCGAGCGCATCTATGCCGGCAAGCAGCGCGGCAACCACGCGGTGCCTCAGGAAGACCTGAATCTGCTGCTGGTGCAG
>CAZGYD010000194.1:0-1049 GCA_964530115.1 uncultured Rhodocyclaceae bacterium
TCCTGCCAGCGCGTGCCCGAGGCGTCGAGCAGAAAGCGGCCGACCAGGTCGGACGCCGTCATGTCTTCGTTACAGGCGACGGTGACGAGCGGCTTCCTCAGCTTCCAGGCCATGTGCTCGACGAAGCGGGTCTTGCCGCAACCGGTCGGCCCCTTGAGCATCATCGGCATCTTTGCCGCATAGGCGGCCTCGAACAGCTCGATTTCATCGGCGACGGGCCGGTAATAGGGCTCGTCCTCGATCCTGTACTGCGCGATCACGTCGTTCATGTCGGGCTCCGGGAAAAAAGCCCCCGCCGCACACGGAGGGAGAGGCGGCGGGGCAACGCTGAACAATCAGACAGGCTTGCCGCGATAAACGACCATGTTGGCGCCCTGGCTCTGCTTGAAGTTGTCATAGCCGATCAGGCGTACATGGTTGTTCGGGTTGGCCTTGTGGCAGGCTTCCAGCTCGGCGAGGATGCGATCGACATCGGTCTCGCCGAACATCGGCAGCTTCCACATGTACCAGTAGTGACTCCAGGCGTTCTCCGGCTCGGTGTGCTCGATGGCCGGGTTCCAGCCGTTCTTGACGATCCACTCGATCTGCTTGCGGATCTGGCCGGCATCCATCGGCGGCAGGTAGGAGAAGGTGCCCATCTTGCGGCTGGCCGGGTCGGACAGCCGGGACTGATAGTCTTGTACGTCGCTCATGTTTCGTTCCTTTCGATGTAGGTTCGGCAGTTCGGTTTAGCGATGCTGGACGTCGAGCTTGTCGACGACATCGAACTCGAACTTGATTTCCTTCCAGGTTTCCATCGCCACCTTCAGGTCGGGGAAGGACTTAGCCGCGTTGGTGAGGATCTCCTTGCCTCCCTTCCCGAGCTGGCGGCCTTCGTTCCTGGCCTGGACGCAGGCTTCTCGCGCGCCGCGTGTGGCGCAGGCGCCCGCGGCATTTCCCCAGGGGTGGCCGAGCTCGCCTCCACCGAACTGGAGCACGGAGCCGTTGCCGAGGATGGACACCCGCGCCGGCATTGCCCCGACGTGGTGGCGGCCCGTGGCCACGGGCAG
>CAZGYD010000195.1:0-1739 GCA_964530115.1 uncultured Rhodocyclaceae bacterium
GTCCAGGGGCGGCTGCCGGAGCCATCGAACACATAGTCGGTCGAATAATGCACCAGCCAGGCACCGCAGGCCTGCGCCGCCTCGGCCAGCACGCGCGGCGCGACCGCGTTGATCGCGTGGGCCGTGTCCACCTCGGTCTCCGCGCGATCCACAGCCGTGTAAGCGGCGGAATTGATGATGACCTGCGGCTTGACCGCCTGGACCGTTTCCCGCAAGGCCTCGGGCTGACGGAAGTCGCTCGGCCACGGCTCACCGCTCGAGCCCAGGGCCACCACCTCACCCAACGGGGCGAGGCTGCGCTGCAATTCGCGCCCGACCTGCCCGCCTTTGCCGAACAGCAGGATCTTCATGTCAGCCTTGGGCGTACTGGGTGCGAACCCATTCGCGGTAGGCGCCGCTTTGCACGCGTGCGACCCACTCCGGATGATCCAGATACCACCGAACGGTCTTGCGGATGCCCGTCTCGAAGGTTTCCGCGGGCCGCCAGCCCAGTTCCCGTTCGATCTTGCGGGCGTCGATGGCATAGCGCCGGTCGTGCCCGGGCCGGTCCTTCACATGCGTGATCTGCTCGCGGTAGCTGCGCCCGTCGGCCCTGGGCTGCAGTTCGTCGAGCAGTGCGCAAATGGTGTGCACGATATCGATGTTGGGCCTTTCGTTCCAGCCGCCCACGTTGTACACCTCGCCGGGCACACCCGCCTCGAGCACCCGCCGGATGGCCGAGCAATGGTCGCTCACATACAGCCAGTCGCGCACCTGGAGGCCGTCGCCATAGACGGGCAAGGACTTGCCGGCCAGCGCATTCACGATCATCAGCGGGATGAGCTTCTCCGGAAAGTGAAACGGCCCGTAATTGTTCGAACAGTTCGTCGTGAGTACCGGCACCCCGTAGGTGTGGTGCCATGCGCGCACCAGGTGGTCGCTGGCGGCCTTGCTGGCGCTGTAAGGGCTGTTGGGCTCATAGCGACGGGTTTCGGCAAAGGCCGGCTCATCGGGCGCCAGCGACCCGTAAACCTCGTCGGTGGAGACATGCAGGAACCGGAAGGCCGCCTGCTCGGCCGCATCGAGCCCAGCCCAGTACGCTCGGGTGGCCTCGAGCAGGCGAAACGTGCCGACGACGTTGGTCTGGATGAACGCCTCGGCGCCGTGAATGGAGCGGTCGACATGGCTCTCGGCGGCGAAATGAACGATGGCCCGAGGCCGGTGCTGGGCCAGCAGCCGCGAGACCAGGTCGCCATCCCCGATGTCACCCTGGACGAACACATGGCGCGGGTCGTCCGTGACCGCGGCGAGGTTCTCGCGGTTGCCGGCGTAGGTGAGCTTGTCCAGATTCACCACGGCTTCGTCGCTGCGGGCGAGCCAGTCGAGCACGAAGTTGGCGCCGATAAAGCCCGCGCCGCCGGTGACCAGAATCATGTCGTGGTGAGAACGTGTGGAAGCAAGAAAAAACGCGCACTCCGGGGGTTGGGTGCGCGCACGATTATGTCATTGCGGTTCGACGACCCGCCCGTGCCCGTGGCCGCCAGCCGTCGGGTCAGAAATGGATGCCTTGCATCATCTGCTGCAAGGCCTGCGCCTCGGGCGAGAGCTGCGGCTTGGCACTCTTGTCGCCCTTGGCGGCCGCCGAGTCCGGGAACATGCGGAAACTCGTGTTCATCACGATCTGCGCGACCCGTGGAACCAGCGCGTGCATGACCTGACCGGTCACGCCCAGCCGGGTGGCGATGCGCACAGGCTTGAAG
>CAZGYD010000196.1:0-2837 GCA_964530115.1 uncultured Rhodocyclaceae bacterium
AACAGTTGACAGAATAAAAAATAATTTGCATAAGTTATTCGTTATTCGTTATTCGTTATTCGTTATTCGTTATCTCTTATACCTTATACCCATATACCTAATAACCATATCAACCGTTAAAGCCCAGATAGTAATAAAAGAGAAAGTAGAAATAAATCCTGCAGGAGAAAACATACAAAGTGACTATCCTGTTTCAGCATTTGACCCTTGCGGAGATTTTCCAAACCAGGAATATCATCAGGTAGTATATAGCTGCTCAATGTATCCGATAGAACCATATCAGCAACTGTTTCCATTTCAGGGAGGAGGAAGCAACAGTACATTTAACCCAAACAGATTCTATCAGATAGAGATTGTTGGAGGTAGTGATTATGCATATATGGAAAGAGTGGAATATCAGGACACATTAGGAGTAACTCATCCAGGAGAATATTTGGGAAGTTATCTGACAGGAGTAAAAGGTGATGAATTATCGGGAACAGGAAGTTATATAATATTTTTTGATCCAACTAATCCAGCCATTCAAAGAGCAGGGACATATCTAAGGGAAAACCCTTCATTATACTACATTCATTATGAGAACTATGATCAGACAGAAGCAAATGTAACAGTAAAAATCACAGACCTTGACAGTAACATAGTAACCTATTGGTACACAACGATAGTAAATCCGCAGTTGGTAATAGCAAGCCAGCAATTAGAAAATGATACAGTGCCGCATTATTATTCGAAGGATGTGTCTCTGAAACTTAATAACACAAAATTTGCATGTCAGCATCCCGGATATGGAGGCTGTCCGCCTGATAATGTAACATTTAACATAGAAATAACAGAAGGACAACAGTATGGAATTATAAAAAATGAAGAGACAGACGAAACGAACACAATTTTTACAGGGATAAGTTGGCAAGAGCTGAATAATACAATCTTCACATATTATGCAAACGGAGTTCAGCCTGACTCTTCGGCAACTGTAAGAATAAGACACTCGAGCAGTGATGCAGAAATACCTTCGATGGAGTTTGAGTTTACGGTTAAACGCAATACAATACCACCACCATCAGAAGGCGGAGCGATATATATACAATTAGATAAGAAACTGGTGATGCCATCGGACACAGTGAATATATACTTAAAGAGGATAAATGAAGTAGGAGACACACTTGAATTTTTGACTATGCAAAGATTTCAGATAGAATTGGCAGAAGGTTCAGAATATGGAAGAATGATAGATGTGGAAAGCGGACAGACAGGAGATTATTTTAACGATGCAGGAAAAGAAATAAAGTTGATAATAGAAGACAACATCACAGCAGAGACAGCAAAGATCACAATAGTAGCACAATGCGATTTAATGATGTGGGGAGGAAGAACACCGATAAGCGGAGCAATAAAGCAAAAGAAAGAAGAAGCGACAGAAAGGAATAAAAAGGAAGAACCCATAACACCTGAGTTTATAATAGTGGGTGATCATCTGATAGGAGTAGAAGAAATAATAATAAACAAAACACCGATAGTAGTAGAGATAATACCGGAAGAAATCTCGGCAGGAGATACAGGAAGCATAGTAATAAAGAAGAGACAGGAGGATGGAAGCATAGTAGAGTTCCCGGCAGAACAGGAATTTGAGATAGGAATGCTTGAAGGATGCTTGCTTGGAAAGTTAAGCTCAGGAGGCACAGACACGAATTACATAAATGTAGCCACACAACCAATATACTTCATAGCCGACAGCAGTGCAGATAGTGGAGTAGTAAAGATACGGGTAGGATTGAAAGACAGCACAACAGGAAACAGAAGTAATAAAGGCGGACTGCAGACAGAAGCGGGAGAATATTGTTTTCTCAACAACTTTGAAAGTGTAATATATAAAGATGCAGATGTGAAGGTTGAAAAGAAGTATGAGATATTATTAGGTGAGACGAAGTATTATCAAGCGAGATATTCAGATATCGTATCTGGGAAACTGGTTATTGATGAATTATCAGGACCAAACTTATGGAATGGCGGATTAACAGATGATGTATGGGGAGAAAATCCTGTAACAACAGCAGAGGGAGATAAACTTGGAGTATACTGGGAAAAAGAAAAACCCGTTTGGGAAGGAACAACAATAACAGGAAATTTAGCAAAGGGACTAATAAGGTTGGTGGGCAGATATTGGGAAGAAGGAAAAACATATAAAGTTAAACTTACAGCAAGAACACAAAATGGAGATGAAGCATCAATAGTTATTGAAGTTAAAAAACCAAAAACTTTGGGAACAAATAAATTAGCAATTCAATATAGAAACGGTAAGTTAGTTGATGGAAGTACTTATAATGTTGATAGTACTTGTATTTACTGGGGAGGGAAATATGGATTTGCTCCTCAATACATTAAGGGACAATATGTTGGAGAATCCGCATATAACGATGAAATTAATTGTGTCGTGCCCACTTTTCGTTATGAACCTTGGACTGCTGAATTTTGGCCAGAAGTTCAAGAATTGAAGAACTCCTCGCAAGCATGGGTTTCGCTGGAAAATATTTCAGTTGGTACATTACCGATACCTAATCATAGCTATGTCAGTCCTAATTTATATGAACATGAGGCTAGATCCGTTTGGTATTTTATAGAGCGTTACACCAACATTGCTTATAACCCTTCTCCGTATGGAGGAAAATCTTTATATGGTGTTTATTACTCAAGTGATGGAAGGTTAGAATTTAATAATTACAAAAGACCAAGAAATGAATATCGTAAAATAAAAAATAAAGTTTATCTCGAAAATTCACTCAATCCAGATGGCCCCGAAAATAAAGTGGCAAACAGTGCTGTCCAAAATAAATCTGGGA
>CAZGYD010000197.1:0-1008 GCA_964530115.1 uncultured Rhodocyclaceae bacterium
AATATAAATGGACAGAATCTTATAACAAGCTCTTCAACTGGTAAATACAAGTTAACAAGGATACCAGAAGGTAATTACCGACTTGAATTTTCAAAGCAGGGGGTATTTAAGACGGATAGCACGAACATATATGTTGAAGGAGATAAGATACTTTATCTACCAGACTACAGGTTAAGGAATGCACCATTATCAGCAGGAGCAAGTGGCGTTCAGGAAGTCACCTGCTATGATGATATGGGTAGCTATGTAGTATTTCCTGTATCGTCCTTACAGGAGGATTTCTCTGTAGATATAATGAAGATGCTATTTACAGAAGAACAGAAGAGGAATGCTATGGACAACAAGTTTGTGAAGAAACCTTCATATTCAGACAATATGTATGGGTATAAACTGAATCTTTATAATCTCAAAGACACATCTATAGATGGGGCTGTATTAAATCTTGATGCAGTTCTTTATCTCAAATATGACAAGGCTGAGATAGAAAGCAGAGGATGGAAAGAGGACGATCTTGCGATATACTACTGGGATAGAATAGGTAATAATTCGAGATGGGTAAAGATAGGAGGAGTTGTAGATAAGGACAGGAAGTATGTATTGGCGAAGGTAAGTTATATACATGGTTTCTATGCTGTAATGGGCAAGGGAGAAGACAAGGGCGGAGTGATAAGGAATGTAGCTGTAAGGCCTAAGGTATTCACGCCGAAGGATAAGGAAGGATATTTTGGTAGTGTAAGATTAAGTTTTGAGTTTGATAAGGCTTATGATAAGTATGAGGTAAGGATATATGATCTTAAAGGTAATCTTGTGAAGAGGTTTGAGAGGAGCGGAAGCTATACGCAGGGCGAGATATCGTGGGATGCGAAGGATAGCGAAGGTTATCCAGTCAAGACGGGAGTATATATCTATCAGATATATGCTGGTAATGAAAAATATTCTGGAACAATAATAATAGCAAGGTAGGAGGGAAGTTATGAGAGGTATATATAGATTATTAATACTTGGGTT
>CAZGYD010000198.1:0-2359 GCA_964530115.1 uncultured Rhodocyclaceae bacterium
CGGCAAGATCGCTTGCACCGTACCCAGGGCGGGCATATCGTGCCGGCCGCGGTCGTTGGAGGGGTCGCCGGGCCGGTCGCCCGACAGTACGGGGCGGATCGCCGCGCACTGGTAGCCGACGTAGGGCCAGTCGCGCACGGTCAGGCCGTCGCCGTGGATCGGCGGCGGCTTGCCGGCGAGGGCGTTGGCGATCAGCAGCGGGCTCAGCCTCTCCGGGAACTGGTAGGGGCCGTAATTGTTCGGGCAGGTGGTCGTCAGCGTCGGCAGGCCGTAGGTGTGGTGCCACGCCCGCACCAGGTGGTCCGAGGCGGCCTTGGAGGCGGAGTAGGGGCTGTTCGGCTGGTAGGGGTTGGTTTCCGCGAACGGCGGGTCGTTCGGGCCCAGCGAGCCATAGACCTCGTCGGTGGAAACGTGCAGGAAGCGGAAGTTTTCCTTTTCCGCGCCCGCGAGTCCGCTCCAGTGCGCGCGCGCGGCCTCGAGCAGCGTGAAGGTGCCCTCGACGTTGGTACGCACGAACTCGCCGGGGCCGTGGATGGAACGATCCACGTGCGATTCGGCGGCGAAATGCACGATCGCCCGCGGCCGGTGCTCGGCCATCAGCGCGTCGATCAGCGCCCGGTCGCAGATGTCGCCCTGCACGAAGATATGGCGCGCGTCGTTCGCCAGCGCCGCGAGGTTCTCCAGGTTGCCCGCGTAGGTGAGCTTGTCGAGATTGACCACCGGCTCGCCGGTCGCGGCGATCCAGTCGAGCACGAAATTGGAACCGATGAACCCGGCGCCGCCGGTGACCAGAATCATTCTTCGCCCTCTCCCCTGGGTGTTGCCGGAATGACACGCGATGACAATTTCAAATGATACCGGCTTCGCCGACCCCGTCGTTAGTCCGTCCGTACCCGTCACCGCTCCTGCTCGAAACTCAGCCGCCGTAACACGCCGGCGGGGCAGGCGTTTTCACCGGGGAGGACGCAGGGAGCGCGGAGAAAAAGCAGGATTCACCGCAAAGGACGCAAAGGGCGCAAGGAAGATCCGGGAGAGCGGAAGCGAGAGGCGAGGGGCGAGGGGTAAGCGACAAGGCCAGCGGTGACAACCTCGTCTCGCCGAACGACGGGCGGTTTCGGAAAGCTCCGGGGTGAAATCCATGCCTCGCGGCGAAACGTCGGCGACGACGTCGAACCCGGCCTCGCCGGACCCCGTTCGTTTCCGCGCTGCGCTCGCTGCGTTCTCCGTCGTGAAACGCTCTTTCTTCGCGGCCGTTGCGTCCTTAGCCGCGAACGGCACCTCCGCGGCGAGAAGCCTGTGAGGGATCGGGCATCCAATTGCCGTCCCGGGCCGTTCGTCACGGCCAACGCAGGAAATCCGCGGGGCTGAGAATGCGCACGCCGTGAAAGGGATCGAGATCGAGCAGGGCGCGATCACCCGTGATGATTGCCGTGGCGCCGCCGCTGACGGCGACGTCGAGGAACTTGTCATCCCCCGGATCGCGGCAGGCGCGCAATTGCCGGTGAACCGGAATGAGGCGAGCCACGCCGCCCAACAGTTCCACGAACTGCCGCCGCTCCTCACGGCTTACCCAGGGATCGAACTTGGGGCGGTCGAGAACCGTGACCAGTTCGGTCAGGGTGGCTTGGGAAACCAGCAGGATGCCGCGCGCCAGCGCATGATCCACGGCCCGGCCGGCCTGCCCCTTCGGCACCAGCAGGCGGCTGATGAGGACGTTGGTGTCGACTACCCAGAGCGCTTGCTCAATCATCGGCCAGCAGCTCGGCGAGCCTGGCCTCGTCCATGCCGCCCGCCTGCGCGCGCTCGCCGATGCGGTCGCAGAAACGCTGGAACTCGGCGACGTTCAGGCGGGTGAGCCGCTGGAATTCCTGCATGGACATGACGACGGCCACGTCCCGCTTCTGGCGCTGAATGACCACGGGCTCGCGGGCGGCGGTCTCGATGACCTGGGCCAGGCTCTGCTTGGCTTCGCTCGCGGATACGGTACGCATGATCGACCCCGGAATGGTGAAAATTGTACGAATTGTACTTGTTTACCCCTTCGTCGTTCGGGTGGGGCGCTGTGTTGTGGCGTGGAGCTGCGGGGCTTCCACTCATCCCTCGCATTGCTCGGAACCGCCACTGCGTCGCGTCCTGCGCCCTTCGCTGGAAACTCAGCCGCCGTAACACGCCGGCGGGGCAGGCGTTTTCACCGCGGAGGACGCAGGGAGCGCGGAGAAAAAGCAGGATTCACCGCAAAGGATGCAAAGGGCGTTAGGAAGATCCGGGAGACCGGAAGCGAGAGACGAGGGGCGAGGGGCAAGGAGCAAGAGGTAAGCGACAAGGCCAGCGGTGACAACCTCGTCTCGCCGAACGACGG
>CAZGYD010000199.1:0-35769 GCA_964530115.1 uncultured Rhodocyclaceae bacterium
CCGCCCCGGCGCAGTTTGATCACCATCTTGCGTCGCTCGGCCCGCGCCTCAGCCCCAAGCGATCTCATGTCGGTCAGTTCCATCCCAAGAATATGGGGACAGGCTCGAAGATTTCAAGTATGAGATGGCCGGATCAATAGCCCCGTTGCGAAACTCAGCCGCCGTAACACGCCGGCAGGAACGGCCAGGCCGGAGAAGTGACCGAGGGCCGGAGGACGCGGCACCCGCCGCTCACGGGCAGGCGTAGCGGAAGCTGCCGTCCAGCTCGAGGGGCAATACCTGGGTCGTCAGCCCGAGCGCGCGCGATGCGGCGCAGAGCGCGTCGCGCGCGCCGTTGGCGTTGCTGACGTAGCGGCCCGCGTACTCGATGTTGAGCACCGGCTTGCCGGCGGCGACGAAGGGCGCGTAGCGGTCGCACTCGCGGTGCTCGTGACACTCTTCATTCACCGCGAAGTCGAAGACCGCCGCGAGCGCCGGCACCTGTTCGACGTCGTTCTTGAGCCCGACGGCCAGGCCGCGCGCGTGGGCCGCTGCCGCGAGCCAGCGGTTGTAGTCGAGCTGGCTCGCGGCATCGAGCGCGAGGCCCGTATCGTTGGCGTAGCCATCGACGTTGTCGGGATCGACGCCGTCGCAGCCCTTGTCCCGGGCCATGTCCAGGCGCGCGGCCATGATCGCGCGGACGTTGGCAGAGCGCGTGTCGAGCCAGCGCTCGCCCGGCCAGCCGGCCATGGCCTTGCCTTGGTCCGCCTCGCGGAACCGGGCGAAATCGGGCCGCCAGTCCTCGGACGAGCCGGCCGAGAAATAGCAGACCACCCTGAGACCCGTCCGGTGCCACTCGGCGATCTTGGCCGCGGGCGTTTCGAAGAGATCGGCATCGACCACCGTCGCGCCGGATGCCGGCACCACCGTGCCGGAAAGCTGGAGCGTCCACCGGCTGTCGGCCGGCGGGCGCCACCAGGTGGCGGCCGCGGCGGGCTGCGCCGTGGCCGATGTCCCGCCCTGCGCGGCAGGGGCCGTCGGCGATGGCGACTGGGTCGCCGCTTGCTGGCCGGCCGCGCCGGCATCGCCGCCGGAACCGCCGCAGGCCGCGAGCAGCATCGCCAGCGCGGCCGGAAGATATCTGATCGTCATGGCCGGCGCAGTATAGCCGGCCTGCGTCGGCCGCTTGCCTGTCGCCCGGGCCAGACATCGCGGGATATCGCAGTCTCGTGCCGGCATCCCGTATCATCGCGTTTCCGCCCGAACCGTTGCCCGCCCATGCGCGTCACCCTCGTCCATCCCGCCGGTTTCAACTTCGTGCCCGGACAGCCGGACTTCTCCGTGCTCGCCAACCGCATGGCGCCGATCGGCATCCTCCAGCTCGCCTCCTGGCTCGAGAAGCACGGCCATCCGACCGCCGTGCACGACTGTCTGGGGCCGAAATCGCCGCCCGGCATCGAGGCCAACGCCGAGATCGTCCTCGCCACCGAGCCCGAGCTGGTCGGCTTCTCGGCGACCACTTCCGGCTTCATGGACGCCGTCGACATGGCCGCCATCATCAAGGCGCGCCGGCCCTGGGTGAAGATCGTCTTCGGCAACGTCCATGCCTCGTCGCTCGGCGCGCCGCTGCTCGACCACTTTCCGGAGATCGACTGGCTGGTGATCGGCGAGGGTGAGGGCGCGATGCTCGACCTCGCCGAGGGCAGGGCACCGAAGGACATCGCCAACCTGGTGTGGCGTGACGAAAGCGGCCGCGCCGTGACCAACCCGCGCCGCGACCGCATCCGCGACCTCGACGAGCTGCCCTTCCCCGCCTGGGAGAAGCTCGCCGGCTTTCCGCAGGGCTACCACCTGCCGCTCTTCGCCTACGAAAAACGCCACGGCGCGACGATGATCACCTCGCGCGGCTGCCCCTACACCTGCTCGTTCTGCGACCGCACGGTGTTCGAGCGGCTCTACAAGGTCAATTCCGCGCAGTACGTCTATGACCACATGAAGTATCTGCGCGACCGCTTCGGCGTCCATCACATCAACTTCTACGACGACCTGTTCACCGCCAACAAGCGCCGCGTCTTCGAGCTGTGCGACCTGCTGATCGACAAGCCGCTGGGCATGCAGTTCAACTGCGCGATCCGCACCGGCCACACCTCGGACGAGATGCTCGCCAGGCTGAAGAAAGCCGGCGCGCTGATGGTGTCGATGGGCATCGAATCGGCCGACCCGGAGATGATGAGGCGCCACAAGGCCGGCGTCACGCTCGAGGCCGTGAAGAAGACCGTCGAGCAGATCCACGCCGCCGGCCTGCGCGCCAAGGGCCTGTTCATCTTCGGCATGCCCGGCGAGACGCCCGAGACCATCAGGACCACCAGCGACTTCATCCTCTCGCTCGACCTCGACGAGATGAACATGACCAAGTTCGCGCCGCTCCACGGCGCGCCGATCTGGGACGAGTGCGTCTCGGGCGAAAGCGGCGACTTCATCGAGGACTGGCGGCTGATGAACTGCCTCAACTTCGTCTTCAAGCCGGCGGGCTTCGAGTCGCGCGAGCAGATGGACGCGCTCTACAACTGGCACGTGCGCCGCTTCTACGACAGCAAGGGCTACCGCCGCCGCTTCGCGAAAAGGCTCTGGCAGCACCGCTGGAGCCTCTGGCACGTCCTCAGGCACCTGCCGCAGACCATCGCCGCGGCGCGCTACTTCAGCAAGAACCGCGACGCCCTCGAGCGGGCGCGGCGGGAATTCCAGCGGCACCCCCGCCAGCCGGTCGGCCTGCGCCCGGTGCTGAGCCCCGAGCTCCAGGCCGACGCCATCGCCGCCATGTCGCCGGTGAAGATCTCGCGGCGGGTCCGCCCGCCCGAGGGAAAGGCCGCCTGAGCGCGGTCACGAGACCGTGGGGCCTCGTCCCATCCCCCGCTGCGCCCGGGGACGCCACTTGTTTGGCCTGCTGCGCACTGCGGGATACTCAGCCGTCGTAACACGCCGGCGAGGTTACAATTCGTTGATTTTTCGGCCCGCCAGGGAAACGCCGAAGAAAGCCGCGAGCGGGATGGGATGCAAGGCGCACGGAGCGCAGGAACCGAGACATATCCACTGGATAGGCGAGGTTCCGAGCACCGCGCAACGTAGCAGACCGTCCGCGCAGCCATTTATTCGGCGTTTACCTTGCCGTTATTGGCCGAAAGCCACGGCACAAAGAGGAGCGCGACGCTTGGAATCCCACGCTGACCAGACTTTCGATTGCGACGTTCTCGTCATCGGCGGCGGCCCGGCCGGCTGCACGGTCGCGCCGCTGCTCGCGGAGAAAGGCCACAAGGTCGTCCTGCTCGAAAAGGCACGCCACCCGCGCTTCCACATTGGCGAATCGCTGCTGCCCGCCAACCTGCCGCTGTTCGAGAAGCTGGGCGTGGCCGACGAGGTCAGATCCATCGGCATGGAAAAGTGGGCCGCCGAGTTCGTCTCGCCCTGGCACGATCATGCCCAGGTCTTCCATTTCGCCGAAGCCTGGGACAAGTCGATGCCCTATGCCTACCAGGTGCGCCGCTCGGAATTCGACGAGATCCTGATCCGCAATGCCGCCCGCAAGGGCGTCGAGGTGCACGAGGGCTGCCGGTGCAAATCGGTCGACTTCCTGCCGGACGACGTGGGCGCCGTCATCGAGGCCGAGCACGACGACGGCCGGACGTCGCAGTGGCGCGCGCGCTTCGTCGTCGATGCCTCGGGCCGCGATACCTTCCTCGCCAACAGGTTCCGCATCAAGCACCGCAACCCGAAGCACAACAGCTCGGCGGTCTATGGCCACTTCGCCAACGCACGGCGCCATGCGGGCCGCGACGCGGGCAACATCACCATCTTCTGGTTCGACTACGGCTGGTTCTGGTTCATCCCGCTCCACGACGGCGCGACGAGCGTCGGCATGGTCACCTGGCCGCACTTCATGAAGACGCGCGGCGGCCGCAGCCTCGAGCGCTTCCTGCTCGACGGCATCGCCATGTGCCCGGCGCTCGCCGAGCGCCTGAAGGACGCCCGGCTCGTCAACGAGGTCGAGGCGACCGGCAACTTTTCCTACGTCTCCGAGCGCAACCACGGCCCGAACTGGGTGCTGCTCGGCGACGCCTACGCCTTCATCGATCCGGTGTTCTCCTCGGGCGTGCTCCTGGCGATGAACAGCGGCTTCCTCGCCGCCGACGCGATCGACACCTGCCTGAAGCGGCCGCAAGCGGCCGCCGCGGCGCTCGCGGAGTTCGACCGGCTGATGAAGCACGGGCCGAAGGAATTCTCGTGGTTCATCTACCGCGTCACCAACCCGACGATGCGCGACCTGTTCATGCACCCGAAGAACGTCTTCCGGGTCAAGGAGGCGCTTCTGTCGATGCTCGCCGGCGACATCTTCGGCAAGACGCCGATCTGGCGTTCGCTGGCGATCCTCAAGGGCATCTATTACGTCGCCGGCGCGCTGCGGCCGCTGCGCTCGTGGCAGGCGTGGCGCAAACGACGGTTCAACATCCGTCCGGTCGAAGAGGCCGGCGCAGGAAGCCAGGCATGACCCTCACCATCCGCGAAACCGCGCCGGCAACGCTGCCGCCGCCGCGCCTCACCGGCCTTGGCGCCGCGGAGGCGCTCGCCGAACTCGCGGCGCTCGGCGACCTCTGGCGCTGTACCCCCTCGCGTCGCGGCGAGTCCGGGGGTATCCGCTGGCAGGCCGACGAGACCGCGCTCTACGGCATCATGGACATCGACGAGGCCGCCTTCGGGCCCGGGCCGCTCGCGCTGCAGCGCGCGACCCAGGACGCCTACCGCCGGCTCTTCGCGCTGCTCGACGGAATGGGCTATCCCCATCTCTGGCGCGCCTGGAACTACGTGGCCGACATCAACGTCGAGACCGACGGCCTCGAGCGCTACCGCCAGTTCAACATCGGCCGGCACGATGCCTTCGTCGCCTGCCACCGCCTCGCCCGCGGCAACGTGCCCGCGGCCTGCGCGCTCGGCACGTCCGACGGGCCGATGAGCATCGCCTTCCTCGCCGGCCGCAGCCCGGCGATCCCGCTGGAAAATCCGCGCCAGGTCAGCGCCTACGACTACCCGGCCGCCTACGGTCCGCGCAGCCCGACCTTCTCGCGCGCGGTGCTCGCGCATCCGCCGGGCCACGAGCTGCTGCTGGTCTCCGGCACCGCGAGCATCGTCGGCCACCGGACGGTGCATGTCGGCGACATCGCCGGCCAGACGCGCGAGACGCTCGCCAACATCGAGGCGCTGCTCGGTGCGGCGAACGAGAAGTCGCTGACCGGCCCCTACCGCCTGGCCGAGCTGCACCTGCGCGCCTACGTCCGCCAGCCGGCCGACGTCGCGGTCGTCCGTGACATCGTCGAGGCGCTCGCCGCGCCCTCGGCACCGGTCGCCTATCTCCGTGCCGACATCTGCCGCGCGGATCTGCTGGTCGAGATCGAAGCCGTCGCCGCGCATCCGCTGGGGCATTCGTGAAGCGTGCCCTGCGCGCCGCCGCCGTGCTGATGCCGGCGCTCGCCGGCGCTGCGGAAGACAAGCCGCTCTGGGAGGCCGGCGCCGGCGTCGCGGCCCTGAGTTTTCCGGCCTACCGGGGCGCGGCCAAGCGCCACGACTTCGTCATGCCGGTACCGTACTTCGTCTATCGCGGCGAATTCCTCAAGGCCGACCGGCACGGCATCCGAGGCGCGCTGTTCGACAGCGACCGCGTCGATCTGACGCTGAGCCTCTCGGCATCACCGCCGACGAACAGCAGCGACGTCGCCGCGCGCGCCGGCATGCCGGACCTCAAGCCAACGGCGGAATTCGGCCCGCAGATGGACCTCACGCTCTGGCGCAGCGAAAACCGCGCACGCTTCGTCAAGCTGAGGCTGCCCTTGCGCACGGCCTTCACGCTCGAGCGCACGCCGCGCGACATCGGCTGGATCTTCTCGCCGAACCTGAACATGGACATCACCGACCTGCCGGCGCTGCCCGGCTGGAACATCGGCCTGGTGGCCGGCCCGATCTGGGCGACGCGGCGCCAGCACGATTATTTCTACGGCGTCTCACCCGAATACGCGACGGCCAGCCGCCCCGCCTACGCGGCGGCCGGCGGCTACAGCGGCACACAGTTCCTCACCGCATTGTCCAAACGCTTCGACGGCGCCTGGTTCGGTGCCTTCGTCCGCTATGACACGCTCGCCGGCGCGGCCTTCGCCGACAGCCCGCTGGTGGCGAAGCGGCATTTCGCCGCCGCCGGCGTCGCCGTCTCCTGGATCCTCGGCGAATCGCGGACGCGGGTGCGCGTCGAGGACTGAAGCGATGGCCCGGCACGGCGATCCGGCACCGACGACCGCGCCGCTTGCGCGCGCCCGCGAGTTCCTCGCCATGGTCGCGGGCCTGGGCATGCTCGGGCTGCTGTGCCTGCTCTGGCTGCCGTTCGCAATGCTGCTCCAGCCGCTGCTGCCCGAGCGGTTGGGGCAGCCGCTCGGGCGGCGGATGATCATGGCCGGCTTCCGCTTCTATCTGCGCTTCCTCGAGACCTTCTGCGGCTGCCGTTTCGACCTCGCCGAGCTCGACCGGCTCGCCGGCCGGGGGCCGATGGTCCTCGTCGCCAACCACCCGTCGCTGCTCGACGCGGTGATGATCCTCTCGCGCTTTCCCGACATGGCCTGCGTGATGAAGGCGGGCCTGATGGACAACCTGCTCCTCGGTGCCGCGGCGCGGCTCGCGGGCTACATCCCCAACGACGCGCCACTGGCGATGGTGCTCTCGGCGATCGACGAGCTGCGCAAGGGCCACCCGCTGCTGCTCTTTCCCGAGGGTACGCGAACGGTCCATTTCCCCGTCGACGCCTGCACGCCGGCTGCCGGGTTGATCGCGGGCCGCGCCCGGGTGCCGGTGCAGGCGCTGATCATCGAATTCAGCTCGCCTTACCTCGGCAAGGCCTGGCCGCTGTTCCGGCCGCCCGAGCTGCCGCTCTGCTTCCGCGTCCGGCTGGGCCGTCGCTTCGATCCGCCGGCCGACGCCGCGGCCTTCGCCGGCGAACTCGAGGCCTATTTCCGCAGCGAACTGGCCGCCGCCCCGGCGGCCGGCTGGGACGGAGTCGTCGACGGCCGGGAGGCGATGTCGTGACCCCTTCCACGACCCACCTGGTCGTGATCCCCGCCTACAACCCCGGGCCGAAGGTGTTCGAGACCGTCCGCGAGGCGCGGGCGCACTGGTCGCCGGTCTGGGTGGTCGTCGACGGCAGCACCGACGGCACCACCGAGGGCCTGCGGGCGCTGGCCGCCGGGGACCCCGGCCTGCGCGTCATCGTCCTGCCGGAGAACCGCGGCAAGGGCGCCGCGGTGCTCGAAGGGATCTCGCGGGCGGCCGCCGAAGGCTTTACCCACGCGCTGACCATGGACGCCGACGGCCAGCATCCCGCGGCGCTGATCCCCGCCTTCATGGCCGCCTCGCAGGCCGATCCGGAAGCGATGATCCTCGGCCGGCCGGTCTTCGACGCCGACGCGCCGAGCCTGCGCGTCAAGGGCCGCAAGGTGTCCAACTGGTGGGCGAACCTCGAGACGCTGTGGGCCGGCATCGGCGATTCGCTCTACGGCTTCCGCGTCTATCCGATCGCGCCTTTGATGCGCGTGATGAACGGACAGCGCTTCATGCGCCGCTTCGATTTCGACCCGGAGGCGGTCGTGCGCCTGTGCTGGGCCGGCGTGCGGCCGGTCAATCTCGACGCACCGGTGCGCTACTTCCGCGCCGATGAGGGCGGCGTCTCGCATTTCCGCTATCTGCGCGACAACGCCCTGCTCACCTGGATGCACACGCGGCTCTTCCTCGGCTTCCTGCTCCGGCTGCCGGGCCTGCTCATGCGAAACTCAGCCGTGGTAACACGCCGATGAACCCGCACCGCCAGGGCAGTTTCGCCGAAGATGCCGCTCCGGCGGCCGTCCTGTCCTTCATGCCCCTCAAGGAACGCGCCCATGCCCGACACCGATGAAGTCGTCCACGCCCCTCACCGGCCGCTGACGCGGTACTACCACGACGAGCGCGAACGCGCGGGCTTCGTGCGCGGGCTGTTCGACGCCACCGCGCCGGACTACGACCGCATCGAACGGCTGCTCGCGCTGGGCACCGGCTCCTGGTACCGCCGCCAGGCGCTCCGCCGCGCCGGCCTGGAGCGCGGCATGCGCGTGATCGACGTGGGCATCGGCACGGGCCTCACGGCCCGCGAGGCGGTGACGATCGCCGGGGACGGCGCACTGGTGACCGGCGTCGACCCGAGCGTCGGCATGATGGCGAGCGCCCGGCTGCCGGCCGGCGTGCGCCTCGTCGAAGGCCGCGCGGAGTCGATCCCGCTGCCGGACGGCGGCTTCGATTTCCTGAGCATGGGCTACGCGCTGCGCCACATCGGCGATTTCGCCGCGGCCTGCCGCGAGTTCCACCGGGTGCTCAGGCCCGGCGGCCGCCTCTGCCTGCTCGAGATCACCCGGCCCGACGGGCGGCTGGGCACCCTGCTGCTCAAGGGTTACATGAAGGGCGTGGTGCCGGCGCTGGCGGCGCTGGTCGGCCGGCGGCGGCAGACCGCGCTGCTCTGGCGCTATTACTGGGACACCATCGAGTCCTGCGCGCCGCCGGAGCGCATCGTCGCCACGCTGGAAAACGCGGGCTTCGTCGAGGTCCGCCGCCACGTCGAACACCGCGGCCTGGGCATGCTCGCCGAATACCAGGCGACCAAGCCGGCCTGAATCCATGCGTGCGGACCGCCGCCGTTTCCTGACGGCCTGCGCCGGGCTCGCGGCCACGGCGCTCGCCCGTGCCGACCCGAAGCCCGTCGGCCGCGTGGTCATCGTCGGCGGCGGCTGGGGCGGCCTCTCGGCCGCGCGCCATCTGCGCGCCCTGGCGCCCGGGATGGAGATCACCCTCGTCGAGCAGCAGGCCCGGTTCCATTCCTGCCCGCTCGGCAACCGCTGGCTCGCCGGGCGCCTCGAAGACCGCTTTCTCGTTCATGATTACGCGCCGGCCGCCCGCGCCTTTGGCTACCGCTTCCTCCAGGCCCGGGCGACGGCCGTGGATCGCGATCGCCGCACCGTGGTCACGAGCGCCGGGCCGCTGCCCTACGACTGGCTCATCCTCTCGGTCGGCATCCGCCACGACTACGCGGCCTGGTTCGGCGACGACCGGAAGACCGCGGAGATCACGCGCTCCCTTTACCCTGCGGCCTACACCGCCGGCGACGAGCTGGCCGTGCTCCAAGGCAAAGTCGAGGCGTTTCCCGGCGGCGAGCTGCTCATGAACCTGCCGCCCATGCCCTACCGCTGCCCGCCGGCGCCTTACGAGCGCGCGGTCGCGATCGCCTCGCGGATGAAGGCCCGCGGCATCAGGGGCCGGCTGATCGTGCTCGATCCCAACCCGCTGCCGCGCGGCTTCCGCCGCGTGTTCGAAGAGCGCTACCGCGACTGGATCACCTACGTCCCGGATGCCGCGGTGAAAACGGTCGATCCGTTCGCAAAGCGCGTGCGGACCGAGTTCGACGAGTATCGCTTCGACGACGCGATCCTCATGCCGCCGCAGCAGGCCGGCGACCTCGTCCACGAGGCGGGGCTTTCCGGCATCGACCGCGACGGCCGCCCGACCGGCTGGGCCGACCAGGATCCGCTCGGCTTCCAGAGCCGGGCCGACGGGCGCATCTTCGTCATCGGCGATTCGGCCGGGCCGGTCTCGCCGCTCTTCGGCCACTATCCGAAGAGCGGTCACATGGCGAGCCGGCAGGGCCGCATCGTCGCGGCACGGATCGCCGCGCGCGCCGCCGGCGCCGAAGCGCCGCCGTTGCTGCCCGAGAGCGTCTGCTTCGTCCATCAGGATTTCGGGCCGGCCGAGATGGCGCGCCTGGAAACCCGCTACCGGCTGCGCGGCGACGGCCTGATCGAGCAGTCGGCGAAGCAGAGCCACGATCCCAACCCGCGCGACGAGGATCTCGCCTGGGCGGCCGGCATGTTCGCCGAACTCCTGGGCTCCGCCCCCGGCGGCTGACGGCCCGCGCGGTCAGTGCCGCGCCCAGACTCGGCTGCGGCCGTCGGGCAACACGAGATAGGTATTGAACATCTCGCGCCGGTTGACCGGCTCGCCCGCTTCGTTGTCGAGCATGGTGCAGCCGGTCTCGCAGAAAGGCGCGGACTTTTCCCGTCCCGGCGCGCCGCGCGGCAGCCCGGGCACCGCGAGGCCGCGTGCCTTCGGCTTTTCTTTCAGGAGCAGCTTGATGTCTTCGGCCGGCACCGGCCCCTCGATGAAATAGCCCGCGACCACGGCGGACTGCAACGATTCGAGCTCCGCGGGAATCTTCAGCCGGCGCTTGACCGCCGCAAGGTCGTCGACACCCTTGAAGTCGGCCTTGAAGCCGTGTTCGCGCAGGTGCTCCGCCCAGTCGATGCAGGCGAGGCAGACCCTGGGGCCGTAGATCTCGACCCGCGGCAGCGCCTCGGCGAGGACTCCCTGGGCGCCGAGAACGAAGATGGCTGCCGCCAGCGGCCTCAGCATGGCTTGCCCGCCCTGCAGCCCTTGAGGATCCACAGCGAGATGACGCCGGCGACCTCGTGGGCCATGGCCTTGCGCGCCATCGAGGTGGCGTCGCGGCCGGCGTTGCTCTTGATCGACGGATCGGCGCCGGCTTCGAGCAGCAGCCGGGCGTGGGCCGCCCGCTGCCTGAATGCGGCCATGTGCAGCGGCGTGTGGCCCTCGCCATCACGGGCATTGGGATCCGCACCCGCGGCGATCAGGGCCTTGAGCGCCGAAACGTCGGCATTGGTCGCCGCGAGGTGGAGCGGCGTCGCACCGAGCGGGGTGCGCGCGTCGCGCATCGCCGGATCGGCCTTGAGGATGGCCTCAACCTGGGCGCCGGTGCCGGAGCGCGCCGCGTCGTGAATGGGCTTCTCGCCGGCGCCCAACCCTTCGGCACGGACGGCGGTGCCCAATATCAGCGCCGCGATGGCGGCCGCCGACCGCACCCGCCAGCCAAGGCTTTTCATGACTTCCTCCTTCCCACCCCCCGATGGGAAATCGTTGCGAGTCTATCGTCGTCTCGCCGGGGCGACAACTTTCTCCGCCCGCCCGATGCCAATAGAATCCGCCGATCGTTACGACACCCGGCGGCAGGCGCCGGTTCCCCGCATGAACGTCACCGAGCTCTTCCTGATCGCGATGGCCATCATCTTCACGGTGCCCTGGCTCGTCTGGCGTCTCGCCAGGACCGACTATTGGGCGCCGCTGGTGGTGGTGCAGATCGTCACCGGCATCCTGCTCGGCCCGGGCATCCTCGGCAAGGCCTATCCCGAGTACTACCAGTTCGTGTTCACGCCGCAGGTCATCCAATCGCTGAACGGCATTGCCTGGTGGGCGGTGATGCTGTTCGTGATGATCGCCGGCGTCGAGCTGGACTTGCGGAAGGCCTGGGCGCACCGCGTCGAGAGCGGCATCACCGCGGGCCTGGCGCTCGGCACGCCGCTCCTCTTCGGCTGCGCCGCGGCGGCGCTCATGCTCGCGAGCGACGGCTGGATCGGCCCGAAGGCGCTCACCTGGCAGTTCATCGTCGGCGTCGGCATGGCCTGCGCGGTGACCGCGCTGCCGATCCTGATCCTGCTCATGGAGAAGCTCGAGATCCTGCGCCAGCCGCTCGGCCAGCGCATCCTGCGCTACGCGAGTCTCGACGACATCGCCATCTGGGCCGTGCTCGCGGTGATCCTGATGGACTGGCAGCGCATCGGCCGGCAGGCGGCCTTCCTCGTGATCTTCGCGCTCGCCGCCTGGGGCTTCCACCGGCTCATGCAGCGGCTGCCCGAGCGCGACCGCTGGTACCTGGCACTCGTCTGGCTCGCCATCGTCGCCTTCGGCGCCGACTGGGCGGGGCTGCACTTCATGGTCGGCGCCTTCCTCGCCGGCGCGGTGATGGAATCCGCCTGGTTCGACCAGGAGAAGATGGACATGCTGCGCCACCATGTGCTGCTGGTGATCATGCCGGTCTTCTTCCTCAGCACCGGGCTGCGCACCAACTGGGCGGTCGGCGGCGAGGCGGTCTTCCTCGCCGCGGCGCTGCTCCTCGCCGCGTCGGTGGCGGGCAAGCTCGCCGGCGTGCGGCTCGCCGGCCGCATCCTCGGCTGGCCGCCCGGCGAAGCCGCGATCATCGGCTGGCTGCTGCAGACCAAGGCGCTGATCATGATCATCTTCGCCAACATCCTGCTCGACAAGCAGGTCATCACCAGCGAGGCGTTCACGGCGCTGCTGCTGATGGCCGTCGCCAGCACCATGCTCACGGTGCCGATGGTCGCGCCGCGGCTGCGCCGACGGGCCGCCGCGCTGCCGGCCGCCGAGGTCTCGTCGTGATCCGGCGGCAGCTCCTCGTGGAGATCGGCGCGCGCCTGCGTCGCTACACCGTGCTCAAGGTCGCCGGCACCGCGGCGTTCATCTGGCTCTTCTTCGTCGGCTATTTCCACGTCCTGCGCCATCCGGCTTACGAAGTGACGGTGATGCCGCTGACCTGGCTCGACCACCGGATCGACTTCGAGCCGCTCGGCCTGATCCCCTACCTCTCGCTCTGGTGTTACCTGGGCATCCCGCCCTCGCTCTTGAAGGGCTTCCGCGAGCTCGCGGCCTATGGCGCGTGGGCGGCCGCGCTGTGCGTCACCGGACTGGTGATCTTCCACTTCTGGCCGACGGCCATCCCCGCGCCGCAGATCGACACGCTGCGCTATCCGGGCTTCGAGGTCCTCCAGGGCCTGGACGCCGCCGGCAACGCCTGCCCGTCGCTGCACGTCGCCACGGCCACCTTTTCCGCGTTGTGGCTCGACCGCCTGCTGCGCGAGATCGGCGCCGGGCCGAACCTGCGGAGCCTCAACGGCGCCTGGTTCTTCGCCATCGCCTGGTCGACGCTGGCGATCAAGCAGCACGTGGCACTCGACGTCCTCGCCGGCTTCCTGCTCGGCCTCGCTTTCGCGCTGCCTTCGCTGTGGCTGCGTCCCGCCGATTATCATATGCAGCCAAAAGAGACCGGCAACGGAGCTTCTCCCCGATGAGTTCGCTGAAGGAACTGCAGGACCTGATCCAGGCCAAGTACAAGATCGATCCGGCGACGATCGACCCGAACGCCTCCATGCTCGACCAGGGCATCGATTCGCTGGCGCTCGCCGAATTCCTGTTCGAAATCGAGGATCATTTCGGCATCAGCTTCCCCGACAGCCGCGCCGACGTGAATTCGCTCGCCGGCCTGGCGAGCGTGATCGACGAGCTGCTCGCCGACAAGGCCAGGGCCGCGAGCACCTGAATGGTCGCCGTCACCGGCATCGGGCTCGTCTCGCCGCACGGCGACGATCCGCGGGCGGTGTTCGCGGCGCTCATGCGCAGCGAATCGGCGATCCGCGAGGACACCCAGGCGCCGAAGCCCGCGGCCGTGGCCAGCGCCGCCTTCGATGCCTCGCGCTGGTTCACGCCGCTCCAGCTGCCCGGGGTCGACCGCGTGAGCCAGCTCGCCGTCGCCGCCGCGGTCCGGGCACTCGACGATGCGGGCGCGGCCGGCCTTCACGACCCGGCGAGGATCGGCATCTACGCGGGCTGCGGCATGGGCGGCGGCGGTTCGCTCGAAGCGGCCTACCGCTCGGGGCTCGGCAGCGGCCGCGTGCCGCCGCTGACCATCCCCGCCTTCATGCCCAACGCGCCCGCCTCCCACGTCGCCATGCGGCTCAAGGTCACCGGGCCGGTACTGACCTATTCGGTCGCCTGCGCCTCCTCGGCCATCGCCATCGGCGAGGCCGCCAGGGCGGTGAAGAGCGGCGAGATCGACCTCGCCATCGCCGGCGGCGCCGAGGCGCTGCTCGTGCCCGGCATCATCCAGGCCTGGCAGGCGATGCAGACGCTCGCGCGCTTCGAGCCCGGCTGCGCGGCCACGGCCTGCCGGCCCTTCGCCAGCGACCGCTCGGGCTTCGCGCTCGGCGAGGGCGCCGCCTTCCTCGTCCTCGAGCCGGTCGAGGCCGCGCGCCGGCGCGGCGCCCGGATCTACGCGGAATTGCGCGGATACGGACTTTCCTGCGACGCGACGCACCTGACCAAGCCGGATGCCGCCGGCCAGGCCGCCGCGCTCCGGCAGGCCCTGGACCGCGCCGGCCTCTCGCCGCGCGAGGTCGGCTACTGCAACGCCCACGGCACGGCGACCAAGATCGGCGACCAGGTCGAGGCCGAGGCACTCCGCGCCGTCTGGGGCGCCGACATCGACGGGCTGCGCGTGAGCTCGACCAAGTCGATGCACGGGCACCTGCTCGGCGCCGCCGGCGCGCTCGAGGCCGCGATCACCGTGCTCGCGCTCGCCGAGGGCCGGCTGCCGCCGAATGCCCATTGCGACGATCCCGACCCCGCCTGCCGGCTGAACCTCGTCACCCGCACAGGCGAAACCGCGCCGGGACTCACGGCGGCGATCAGCAGCTCCTTCGCCTTCGGCGGTACCAACGCCGTGCTGGCGTTCTACCGCGGCTGAGTAGCCCACCAGCCCGCCAACCGGCGGGCGCAGGACGCCGCTTTGCGGCGGCAAAGGGCGCAAGACGTCGCGCAGCGGCGGCCCCGAGCAAAGCGAGGGATGGGGCGGAGCCCCACAGTTTCGCGCCCCGGCTCAGCCCAGCCGGGAGGCCAGGAACTCGATCAGCACCCGGACCCGGTGCGGCACCTGGCGGTTGCCGGGCAGCACGGCATGGATGCCGAGCGGCGGCATTTCGCGTTCGGCCAGCACCTGCTCGACCCGCCCCGCGGCGATGAACTCGTCCACGATGAAGTCCGGGCCGCAGCAGATGCCGAGCCCCTGCGCGGCGGCCTCGGCGAGCACCGTGCCGTTGTTGGCATCGAGGCGGCCGCGGACCGCGACGCGCTCGACGCGGTCGCCGTCGAGGAACTCCAGCAGTCCGGACGCATAGCTGTAACCAAGGAACTCGTGGTGGGCGAGGTCGGATGGCACCTCCGGTCGCCCATGACGCCTGAGGTATTCCGGTGCCGCGACGAGCTTTATGCGACTCGTGCCGAGCCGGCGCGCGACATCGCCGGCTGCGAGCTGCGCGGCGATGCGGACCGAGAGGTCGATGCCCTCGCCGATCAGGTTTTGCGGCTTGTCGCTGAACTCCATGTCGAGGCTGACCTCGGCATGCTCGCGCGCGAACTCCAGCAGCAGGGGCGCGATGCGCCGGATGCCGTAGGCGAGCGGCAGGCTCAGGCGGATGCGTCCGCGCAGCCTCTGCCGCGCTTCGGCCAGATCCGTTTCCGCCACTTCGACGAGGTTCAGGATCACCCGGCACTTTTCGAGATAGGCGGTGCCCGCCGAAGTCAGCCGAAGGCGGCGCGTGCTGCGTTCGATGAGCTTCGCGCCGAGGTGGGCTTCGAGCGCGGCGATCTGGCGCGTCACTACAGACGGGGCGATGCCGGACTGGTTGGCCGCCGCCGCGAAGCTGCCCAGCTCGGCGACGCGGACGAAGAGCTGCATGGCGTTCAGGCGGTCCATTATTGCTGTATTCGCAATTATGTTTTTCCGATTATGGCCTTTTTCGCGTAGATCGGCAGGGCTAGAGTGTTTCCAACGATATCCGACCAAACTCGCGACAAAACATGACCACCGCCCTGCCGAGCCTGTTCGTACCCCACGGCGCACCGACGTTCGCTTTGCGTCCCGGCGCCGCCGGTGCGGCGCTGGCCGGGCTGGCCGGGCGATTGCCCCGGCCGCGCGCCATCGTCATCATCAGCGCCCACTGGGACACCGGAATACCGACGGTCGGCACCGCCTCCCGGCTCGAGACCATCCACGACTTCTCGGGATTCCCGGAGGCGCTCCATTCGATCCGCTACCCGGCAACGGGCTGCCCCGAGGCCGCAGAGGAGGTCGCCCAGGCGATCGCCGCCGCCGGCATGCCGGCCGCCCGCGACGGTGTGCGCGGGCTCGACCACGGCGCCTGGGTGCCGCTCAGGCTGATGTTCCCGAACGCCGACGTGCCCGTGATCCCGCTTTCGCTGCAAAGCCGCGGCGGCACCGCGCAGGCGCACCGGCTCGGCCGCGCGCTCGCGCCGCTTGCCGGGCGCGGCTTCCTGATCATCGGCTCGGGCAGCATCACCCACAATCTGCGCGACTTCCAGGCCGCGAAACTGTGGGGGGCCGCCCCATCCCTCGCTGCGCTCGGGACCGCCGCTGCGCGGCGTCCTGCGCCCACCGGTTGGCGGGCTGGTGGGTTGGTCAGCCGTGGTGACACGCCAGCCTACGTGCGCGAATTCGCCGACTGGGTCGCCGACCGCGTCGCGGCCGGCGACCTGCCGGCGCTCCTTGACTATCGAAACCGGGCGCCCGGCGCGGAACGCGCCCATCCGACGGAAGAGCACCTGCTGCCGTTCTTCGTCGGGCTCGGCGCCGGCAACGGCCGGGGCGAGCGCTTTCATGCCGGCATCGACGAGGCGGTCATCGCCATGGATGCCTACGTCTTTCCACCCCAATGAAGGCCGCCGCCATGACCGTCGGCTACACGCGCACCGCCAAGGCCCTGCACTGGCTGATGGCCGTGCTGATCTTCGGCCTCCTCGCGCTCGGCTTCTACATGCAGGGCCTGCCGCTCTCGCCGGAAAAGCTGAAGCTCTACTCCTGGCACAAGTGGGCCGGCGTCACCGCCTTCGCGCTGGTGCTCGTGCGCCTCGCCTGGCGCGCCGCGCACCCGCCACCGCCGCTGCCGGCGACGATGTCGAAGCCGATGCGATTCGCCGCCCATGCCGGCCATGCGCTCCTTTATCTGCTGATGATCGCCATCCCGCTCTCGGGCTGGCTGATGAGCTCGGCGAAGGGCGTGCAGACCGTCTGGTTCGGTGTGCTGCCCATCCCCGACCTGTTGGCGAAGGACAAGGCGCTCGGCGACCTGTTGGCCATCGTGCACAAGACGCTGAACCTCGTCTTCGTCGCCGTGATCGCGGGTCACGTCGCCGCGGCGCTCAAGCACCACTTCATCGACCGCGACGACATCCTCGCCCGCATGCTCCCCGACCGGAAAGGAGACCGCCGATGACCGCACGACTTCGTGCCCCCGTGTTCTTCACGCTCGCCGCCGCGCTCGCCGGGCCCGCCATTGCCGCCGAGTTCGGCCGGCTCGTGCCCGAGCAGAGCGCGATCACCTTCAGCTACCAGCAGATGGGCGTGAAGATGGACGGGCGCTTCCGCCGCTTCTCGGGCCAGCTCGCCTTCGATCCGGCCCGGCCCGAGGCAGCGCGCGCGACGATCGAGGTCGATCTCGCGAGCGTCGACACCGGCCTGCCGGAAGCCGACCAGGAGCTCGCCGGCAAGCCGTGGTTCGACACGCGCGCCCATCCGGTCGCCCGCTTCGTCTCCGGCGCCGTGAAGCCGCTCGGCGGCAACCGCTACGAGGTCGCCGGCAAGCTCACCCTCAAGGGCCGAACGATGGACGTCACGGTGCCGGCGACCGTCACCGTCCAGGGCGGCAGCGCCGCGTTCGATGGCGCGTTCACCCTCCGCCGCGCCGACTTCGCCATCGGCGAAGGCAGCTGGGCGAAGTTCGACATCGTCGCCAACGACGTCCAGATCAAGTTCCGCCTGACCGCGGCAGGCAAATGACCGCGCCACCCCCAACGGAGATGACACCCATGAAAAAGCCCTTCGCCCTCCTCGCCTTGCTGGCTGCATCGACCCTGGCCACGGCCGACACCTATGAAATCGACGGCAACCACACCTTCCCGAACTTTTCCTGGAACCACCTCGGTTTCTCGACGCAGAGCGCGCGCTTCGACAGGACGACCGGCACCGTCGCCTACGATGCGCTCGCGCGCAAGGGCTCGGTCGACATCACCATCGACACGCGCTCGGTTAGCACCGGCTCGCCGACCTTCAACGAGCACATCCAGGGCGAGGACTTCTTCGACACGGCCCGGTATCCGACCGCCACGTTCAAGTCGACCCGGGTCGTCTTCGATGGCGAGAAGCCCGTGCGCATCGAGGGCGAACTGACCCTGAAGGGCGTGACCAGGCCCGTGACCCTGACCGTGACTTCCTTCGCCGCGAAGCCGCACCCGATGCTCAGGAAGGAGGCGCTCGGCGCCAACGCCTGGACCGTCGTCCGCCGCTCGGAGTTCGGCCTCGGCAAGTACGTGCCGGCGGTCGGCGACGAGGTGAAGATCGAGATCGCTCTCGAGGCGGTGAAGAAGTGATCAGCCGCCGCCCGCGGCGTGCCACGGCGGCTGACTTTCGCGCCGTGTCAGGGAGCCGCCGCCCGGGTCAAGCAGCCAGAGTGTGCCGGACGACACAGCGGCTCACACGAGACCTGCTCACGTCACCTCGCCATCGACGTAGAGCCAGCGCCCCTCTTCGCGCACGAAGCGGCTGATTTCGTGCAGGCGTTGGGCGCGGCCGCCGACCTTGTAGCGCGCCACGAATTCGACGATGGCGTGGTGCTCGTCCCGCTGTTCGTGGCGTTTCACTTCGAGGCCGAGCCATTTGGGCGCCGGCCCGTCGGCCAGGCCGAGCGCGGCCGGGCGGCTCGAAAAGTGCCACGTGGCAAGCAGGTAGGGCTCGTTGCGCAGGACGTAGGCGCTGTAGCGCGAGCGCATCAGCGCTTCGGCAGTCTTCGGGAGTTCGCGGCCGTCGAGGTACGGGCCGCAACAGCCATCGAGATCCCGCTGGCTGCCGCAGGGACAAGGATTCGGCTGCGCGGCCACCCTCAGACCATCGCGCCGTTGATCGAGATCACCTGGCCCGAGATGTAGGCGGCGGCGTCGGAAGCGAGGAAGCCGACCAGTTCCGCCACCTCTTCCGGCTTGCCGACCCGCTGCATCGGCACGAGCTTCCTCACCATCTCGGGGTCGAAGAGTCCCTCGATCATCGCCGTGGCGATGAAGCCCGGGGCGACGGCATTGACCGTGATGCCGCGGCTCGCCACTTCCAGCGCCAGCGCCTTGGTCGCCGCGTGCAGCGCGCCCTTGGCCGCGGCGTAATTGACCTGGCCGCGGTTGCCGACGATGCCGGCCACCGAGCCGATGTTGATGATCCGGCCCCAGCGCGTGCGGATCATCGGCAGCGTCAGCGGCTGGGTGACGTTGTAGAAGCCATTGACCGACACGTCGACGACGCTCGACCACTGCTTTTGTGACATACCGGCGAAGGGGCCGTCGGCGATCGTGCCGGCGTTGTTCACCAGCACCTGGATCGCGCCGGCTTCCAGCTCGCGCTCGAGCGCAGCACGGGTCGCCGCGGCATCGGTGACGTCGAAGGCGATCGCGCGCGCGGCGCCGCCGGCGGCGCGGATCTCCGCGGCCACGGTCTCGGCGCGGTCGAGGTGGCTGTTGGCATGGACCAGCACGTCGCAGCCCTGGGCCGCGAGCTTGCGGCAGATCGCGGCACCGATGCCGCCGGACCCGCCGGTCACGAGCGCGCGCTTCATTTCATCGCCTCCGCATCGAGGATCACCGCCGCGCGGCCGGCGAGCAGCCGCCGGCCGTCGCCGCGCACTTCGAAACGGTAGAGGACGTTGTCGGCATCGCCCGAGAGCCGCTCGGCGACGATGTCGAGTTCGCCCTCGATGTCGTCGAGCCGGGAAACGTCGAGCTCGACGCCGCGCACGCTGGCAAGGAATCCCTGGCGCGGCGGGCCGCCTTCACCGGCGACCAGCGCGCCGTGCACGGCCATCGCCTGTGCCGCGTACTCGATGCCGCAGGCGGCACCGAGCCGGCCGGATTCGCGCAGCGGATTGTCGGATCGCCGGTGGCTCGCCGAGGCGCAGCGGATGCGCTCGGCCGACCATTCGACGACGGCGTCGAGCAGGCACATGCCGCCCTTGTGCGGGATATGCGCTTCGATCCAGTCGCGGTTCAGCATGGCGCCACCTCGACCTGCACCTGCAAAGGCGCGAGGTACTCGATCGCCACCGCGCCCGCCTGCCGCCGCGCGAGCCGCTCCAGGAGCGGCAGCGCGCGCATCGCGGGAATCGCGCTGCGCAGCGCTTCGAGTGCCGCATCGGCCATGGTCGCCGCCGGCGTGTCACCAAGGCTGACCGGCCCGGAGGGCGCAGGACGCCGCTTGGCGGCGGTCCCGAGCGCAGCGAGGGATGGGGCGAAGCCCCACAGTTTGAGCGCGGCGAGTGCGCGCGGCGTCGGCGCGGGCACGAGCACGAGCGCGACGCCCGCGGCATCGGGCACCGGCCGGACGCTGTGGATCGGCTCCGGGTACTCGGCGTCGTAGGCGACGAGCAGGACGGGCGCCTGCGCGGTGGCAACTTGCGTCATCGCCTCGACGAGCCCCGCGGCGAAGCTCGCGTCGTGGGCGCAGAGCACCTGGCAGGGCGTCATCGCGCCGGCGGCGATGCCCCAGTAGCCGGCCGCGGCGTTGTGTACCGAGTTGTGGAAGCGCGTCGGCGAGACGGCGCGGTCATCCGAGGCGAGGGTCTCGCAGAGCGCATGGCAGTTGTGGCCGTCCCCGGAGGAGGAGGTGAATACGGTCGCCAGCGCCGACGCTTCCGCGCCGGCGTGGGTCACCGCTTCCAGGCCGACGCCGATCGCGGCCTTGACGAGCCGGCTCGCGCGCCGCCGCTCGGCCGGCGGCAGGATGGCGGGCACGGGCAGCACGGTCGGCGCGGGCGCATAGGCTTGCCGGCCGGCGAGCACCTCGGCCGCCTGCGGCCAGCCGGAAAGTCCGGGTGCGAGGAAGCCGATGCCCTCGATCCAGGCGGTCAGCGGCGCGCTCATGAAGCCCTCCCGAAAACGAGGCTGCAATTGCTGCCGCCGAAGCCGAAGGAGTTCGAGAGCGCGCGCTTCACGTCGCCGCGCCGCGTCTCGAGCAGGTAATCGACCGGGATGGCAGGATCGATACGCGCCGTGTTGGCGCTGCCGGGCAGGAAGCCGTGCGAGAGGGCGAGCGCGCAGACCACCGCCTCGAGCGCGCCGGCCGCGCCGAGCGTGTGGCCCGTGGCGCCCTTGGTCGAACTCATCGGCACGCGGTCGCCGAAGAGCGCCGCCACGGCCTTGCCCTCGGCCGCGTCATTGGCGGGCGTCGCCGTGCCGTGCAGGTTGATGTAGTCGATGTCGTCGGCCGCAAGGCCCGCATCGGCGAGCGCGCGCTCCATCGCCAGACGCGCGCCGAGCCCCTCGGGATGCGGCGAGGACATGTGCCAGGCATCGCTCGATTCGCCGGCGCCGAGGAGCAGCACCGCGTCGTCCGCGAGCGGGGCGGCGGGGCGCTCCAGGAGCGCGAAGGCGGCGGCCTCGCCGATCGAGATGCCGTCGCGATCGGCGTCGAAGGGCCGGCAGGGTTTGGGCGAGGTGAGTTCGAGCGAGGAAAAGCCGTAGAGCGTGGTCAGGCACAGGGTATCGACGCCGCCGACCACGGCAGCATCGACGAGACCGCAGGCGATCATCCGCGCCGCGGCGGCGAAGACCTTGGCCGAGGACGAGCAGGCCGTTGAGACGACGGCCGCCGGCCCCTCGAGGCCAAAGTAGGCGCGCACGAAACCGCCGAGCGAATAGGTGTTGTGGGCCGTCGCATAGCGGAAGCCGGGCGGCAGCGCGCCGGTGTGCGGATCGCGGTGGCGGTAGGCGATCTCCGTCTCGAGGATGCCCGAGGTGCTGGTGCCGAGGATGACGGCGACGCGGCGAACGCCGTACCGTCCGACCGCCGCGCGCACGGCCTTCGCGAAACCGTCGGTCTCCAGGCCCAGCAGCGCCAGCCGGTTGTTGCGGCAGTCGTGGTCGGCGAGCGCCGCAGGCAGACGGACCTCGTCGACGCCGGCGACCTCGCCGATCCAGGTGTCGATGCGCGCGGTTTCGAAGTCGCAGGGCTTGAGAGCGCTCGAGACCGCTTCGAGCGCCGCGCGATGGGCGTCGAGGCCTCGGCCGAGGCAGCTCGTGGCGGTGAAGGCGGAAAGGAGAAGGGGGCTCACGTTGGCGGGATCCGGGTCTGCCCGGAATTCTAGCGGTGCTTGCTCAGAAGATGCCGGGAATGAAGCGCCAGGTCCGGCGCATGTAGTCGGCATAGGCAGCGCCGAAATAATCGAGGCACTCGCGTTCGTCGGCGATCGCCGTGAGCACGACCAGCGCCGTCACGGCAACGACGACGGGCGCCGCGGACCACGAAGGCCGCTGCAGGAAGGCGCTCCAGGCGAGCGCGAGCAGCGAGGCGTACATCGGATGGCGGATGCGCGCGTAGATGCCTTCGGTGACGAGTAGCGTGGTCTTCTCCCATTCGTAGAGCCCTTCGCCCGGCCGGCCGCCGGTGACGCGGCCGAAGCGGACGAGCGCAGACACGCCGAGCGCGACGAGCAGGAAGCTCACGACGAGCAGCGGCCAGGCGACGAGCTGGTGCGCCGAGAGCGGGTCCCTGCCCCAGGCGTCGCGGTTCATCAACACGAGCACGAGGATGCCTTCCCAGGCGAAGAAACGGTAGAAGCCGTGGCTGCCCGGAAGGCGCAGCGCCTTGCGCGAGGACCAGGCGAAGATGGCCGTGCCGGCCGCGAAGAGCCAGAAGTCGGCGGAGGGAAGCGCGGCTTCGATAGGGATCACGGATCGGCGCAATCGCTGGCTATGAATTCGACGAGGCACTACGCCACAATTGCGGGTTGCGCACGTCATGCCGAGAAGAGACGGTGATCACGCGGCAAATCGCCCCTTGTCCCACCCTTGACTTGGCGCAGAAATGTATTAGGTTTGCCACTTCATCAATCAATAAATTTCATGGAGTGGAGCAATGGTTTCGCTTTTTCGCGGCTCCCGGTCCGAGGCGGTGTCGGCCGGGCACGCCGGAAGCCAGACGGCTACGTCCCCAGGCACGGCACTCGAACGCCAATTCACCGAAACCTTGCAGGAGATGGCTGTCGGCTTGGCCCACGTCTGTCAGAAACTCACGCATCTGACCCGTGAATCCGAGCAGGCCGCGGCAGAGGCCGACATGATCGCCGACGAATCGGTCGGCATCAAGGACATGGCCCGTGCCGTGGCCGAAAGCGCCGGATTGGCCGCCGATGCGGCGGCACGCACCCGAGCCGAGTCCGAACGCGGTTCGGAAGCGCTCGCCAGCGTCGTCAGCGGCATGGGCGGCATGGTGGTCCGTGTCCGGGAAGCCGAGGCGGCGCTCGACCGTCTGGTAGGCGAGATCGCAAAGATCGAGGCGACGTCGACCGCCATCCAGTCGATCGCCAAGCACACCAACCTGCTCGCGCTCAACGCGGCCATCGAGGCGGCCCGTGCGGGCGAGCAGGGCCGAGGCTTCGCCGTGGTTGCCGACGAAGTGCGCAAGCTCGCCGGCTCGGCGATGGCGGCAGCACAAGAGATTTCCGGCATTGTCGCCACGATTCAGGACCAAACGCGCGAATCGGTTGGAACCATCACCCAGCTGGCGGCCGAATCCGGTCGCGTGGCGCACACCGCCGAGCGTGTCGGCGTGCAGCTGAGCGCGATCCTCAAGGACGCCGTGCACAGTGAATCGCAACTTAAGTCCATCGCTGCCGACGCGCGCGTGACGGCCGAGCACGCCGATACCATCGTCGCCCACGCCCAATCGGGCTACAGCCGTGCCAGCCGGTTCCAGAACGAGCTCGCCGATGCAGCGCAACTGGCCAACCGACCGGGCGAACAAGCATTCCGCCTGCTGGCGACGACCGGAATCGAATCCGTGCACACGCGCATCTTCAGGGACGCGCGTGCCACGGCCGACGCCATCGCCGAGGCATTCTCGGCCGCGGTGAAGGCCGGAGAGATCAGCCTCGATGACCTTTTCTCGGACCAGTACGAACCGATCCCGAACACCCGGCCACAGAAATTCACCAGCCGCTTCGACAAGCTCGCCGACCGGCTGCTGCCCCCGTTGCAGGAGACTTTCCTCCAACGCAACCCGGGCGCCGTCTACGCCATCGCAACCGACCGCCGGGGCTACGTACCGACCCACAACCATGCCTTTTGCAAGCCGCTGACCGGCGATCCTGACAAGGATCTGGCCGGCAACCGGACCAAGCGGATTTTTGACGACAGCACGGGCATCCGCTGCGGCTCCCACACCGACCCTGTTCTGATCCAGACTTACAAGCGCGACACCGGCGAAGTCATGCACGATCTCTCGGTGCCGATTTTCATCGATGGTCGACACTGGGGCGGTTTCCGGGTTGGCTATCCGCCGGAACGGCGCACCGGGCCGGCGGCATAAAACGGCGGCGGCTCGTTCCGCCCGGCCGCCGTGCCTGCTGGCGTGTTACCACGGCTGACCAGCCCGAAGGGCGCAGGACGCCGCGCAGCGGCGGTCCCGAGCGCAGCGAGGGATGGGGCGGAGCCCCACAGTTTCATCACCCCGGCCGCCGCGCGACGATCATGACGTTGGCGAAGGGCTTGCCCTCGCTCATCGGCCGCGTCTCGACGCCGAAGCCGAGGTCTTCGAGGAGCGCGCACCACTCCGCGAGCGGCCGGCACCAGAGCGTCGGCAGGCGGTGGCCGCGGACGAAGGTGACTGCGCGATCCACCCAGTTGCAGACGTGGAAGGGCAGCCCCGCGGCAGCATCGCCGACGCGCGTGACCAGCAGCCCGCCGGCCGGCAGGGCCTCACGCACGCGGCGCAGCACGTCCTCCTGCGCCGCGTGGTCGATGTAGTGGAGCACGTCGAGGATGGTGACGACATCCGCGCGGCCGAAGTCCGCCTCGCGGATGTCGCCCTGGCGGATCGTCACCACGGGCTCGTGACTTGCCAGCGCGGCGCGCGCGCGGGCGACGTCCTTCGCCATCAGCTCGATGCCGCGCAGCCCGACGACACGCGGCGGCTCCGGCCAGCCCGGCGGCCAGTCGCCCGCTTCCCAGCGCCCGCGCGCGGCGAGAAGCCAGGAGGCGAACACCGCCTGACCGCAGCCGAGGTCGAGAAAGCGTGCCTCGCGCGGAAAGACGCCCAGCCGCAGCAGCTCGCGGAAGATGCAGTCGCCCGAGAGCTTGCCGCGCGAGAAGTGGTAGCCAAAGTGCCCGGCGGCGCGATAGGGCCGCGTGGCGTCATCGAGCAGCCGATCGAGGAAGGTCTGGGTCATGATCGAAGGCGGAATCGAGAGTCACGGATCGCAGGCCGGCCCGCCCGAGCGTTTCGAGCAGGCGCGGCAGCGCTTCGAGGATCACGGGCCGGCCGGCGGGCGTCCTCGCCGCATGGCCGTCGTGCAGGAGCAGGATGTCGCCGGCGGCCAGGCCGCGGACGAGCCGTGCATGCACCGTGGCCGGATCGCCGCAGCGGGTGTCGAAGGGGCGGCGCGTCCAGCTGGCGAGACGGAGATCGAGCCCGGCGAGCACGGGATCGAGGAATGGGTTGCGCAGGCCGGCGGTCGGGCGGAAGAAGCGGGGCGCGCGGCCCACCGCGGCGGCGATGCTCTGCTGGGCCAGACCGATCTCGCGGCGCATGCCTACGGGTCCGAGCGCGGCGAACATCTTCAGGTGCCGCTGGCTGTGGTTTTCGATCGCGTGGCCGCGGGCGACCATCTCGCGCGCGAGCGCCGCGTGCGCGGTCACGCGCTCGCCGATGCAGAAGAAGCTCGCCTTCATGCCCGCGGCGTCGAGCAGATCGAGCACGCGCGGCGTCACCTCCGGGTCGGGCCCATCGTCGATGGTGAGCGCGATCTCTCCCCGGGCGGCCGCCGCCGGCGGCAGCCGGCGAATGTTCGGCCCGAGCAGCGTCGAGCGCGGCAGCAGCCCGGCCACGGTGAGGAGCACCTGGTTGGCGGCGACCGCAGCGAGCGCCCCTGGCCACAGCGCCGGCGAGGCGATGACCGTGGCGCCCGCGACGGCGTGGAGCACGACGCTGGCCTTGATCGTCGGACTCGGGCGCCAGCGCATCACCGCTCCTTCGCTCTGGCCAGCATCGCCGAAAAGAGCAGCGCCAGGACCGCGCCGGGACCGACGGTGATGCCGATCGCCTGGAGCACCGGCACGCTCGACGTCGCCAGGATGCCGAAGCCGATCACCGTAGTGACGTTGGCGATGATCAGGGAGCTCAGCGTGCGCGGCGCCGTCGCGTCTTGTTGACGGTCGAAGAAGAGCGCGTAGTTCGAGCCGACGGCAATGGTCAGGAGCAGGCCGACGAGATGGAGCAGCGTCAGATGGCGGCCCGCCAGGGCGAGTCCGGCCATGACCAGGAGCACGGCCAGCACCAGCGGCGCGAGCACGCGCACGAGGCGCGCCGGCGAACGCAGCGATGCCGCCAGCAGCAGGGTAATCGCGGCGAAGCCGGCGAACGACATCCAGATCGCCTCGTCGAGATACTCGGAATAGAGCCGGTTCGATTCGGCGCCGACATCGAGATAGACGGTGCCCTTCTCCTCCACGAGTGCGGCGCGCACGCGCCGCGCGTCGATCTCGCCGCCCTCGGGGGCGCGAAGCGGCATGAGCACCGACCAGCCCGAGGCGCGCTCGAGCAGCAGCGCCGCGGTGGCGAGGGCGAGATTGCTGCCCGCGAGCGCCTCTGCGGTAAGCAGGGGCCGCGACTTCGCGGCCTCGACGTCGGCGACGAAGGGCGCGAGCTTCTCCGCGCGGATCGGCAGCCCTGCCGTCGCCTCGGCGAGACGGGCTTCGAGGGTCTCCCGACCGGGCAGCGCGGCGCGCCGCGCATCCTGCGTCGCCGCACTCGGCAGAAAGCGCGTCGGCGTCTCGAAGCCACCGAGGGCGCCAGCCTCGACGAGTCCTTGGAGGCGGTTGGCGACGCGCTCCGCGGCAGCGAGCGCCGATTCACGGTCGGGCCCGGTAACGACGACGAGGTGGCCCTGGCCGGGCGCGCCGAGCTCGCCGCGCAGCAGCGTATCGATCTCGACGAGCCGGGGCGACATCGGGCTGAGCTCGGAGAGCCGCGCGTTCCACAGTCCGTCGCGCTTGCCCGCCAGGACGACGAGCGATGCCGCCGCGAGCGCCAGCGCGAGCCAGCGCAGCCTGGAAAGCCCCTTCAGCACCGGTGCCACGGCGTGGCCGATCGCCGTCGTGTCGCGCAGCGCGAAACCGGCCGGGCGCAGGCGCGGCAGGACGAAACGTGTCACCGCGGCGGCGGCGATAAGCCCCGACAGCGAATAGAGGCCCAGTTGCGCGAGCCCGGGAAAGCCGGAAAACAGCAGCGAGGCGAAGCCGAACAGCGAAGTCAGCACGCCGAGCCGGATGGTCGGCCAGAAGCGGGCCCGCCAGTCGGCGTCGGAGCCGGAACCCGTCTGGACGAAGTAATAGATGCTGTAGTCGACCGCCTCGCCGATCAGGGTGGTGCCGAAGCCGATGGTCAGGCCATGGACGTGGCCGAAGCCGAGGCCGACCGCGGCGATGCCGGCGAGCGCGCCGGAGACGACCGGCAGCAGACCGAGCGAGAGCGCCGTCAGCGAACGGTAGGCGAGGAGCAACACCGCGACGATCGCCGCCGCGCCGATCACCGCCAGCCGCTCGACCTCGCCGCGGATGGTGGCGCGCGCATCGACCGAGAAGACGGGCGCGCCGGCGACGAGCAGGCGCGCTTCGCCGGCGCCCGGCAAGGCGGCGAACTCGGCGTGCAGGCGCTCGAGGGCCCGCTCCTGGCCGTCGGTGTCCGATCCCGGCGCGGCCGTCTGCGCCATCAGCAGCGCATACCGGCCATCGCGCGACATCCAGACGCCGTGGCGCACCGCGGGGCCGCGTTCGCCGCCCAGCGCGCCGACGATCGCGAGCATCTCGCCGGTCGGATCGCGCGGCAGCAGGCTTTTCACCATCATCCCGGCCGGCGAGGCGAGCATGTCGATGCTCTCGGCAATGGCCTGGCGCAGTCCCTCGACGGTGAAACGCTCCGGCGTCACCATCGGGCTCAGCAGGTAGCGGTTGTCGAAGAGGATCGCGCGGTCCCGGGCCACGACCGCGGCGTCGCCGTTTTGCACGCCGGCAAACTCGGGGCTGGCCGCGAGCCGGGCGGCCAGCGCTTGGGACAGCCGTGCCCGCGTTTGCCCGCCTCCCCCCTCGATGCCGACGAGGAGCAGTCGAGAGAGCGCCCCCTCGCGCAGCTGCTCGACCAGCAGTTCCTGCTCGGCGCTCGGCCGATGAGGCAGGAACGCCGACATGTCGGCCGTGAAGCGCGTCTGCGCGATCACGACGATGCAAGCGGCCAGCCCGGCCAGCCAGAGGAGGATGGGGATGTGTCGCTTCATTTGCCGGAGCGTGCCTCGGCGACCGGCTGGATGGTCATCTCGGCGCTGTCACCATCGGCCTGGAGCCAGCGGATCCACTCGACGCGGTCCCGGCTGCCGCCGAAGGTGATGCGCTGCACGAAGTTGGCGATGCGCGCGTCATCGGGCAGCAGGTCGAGCGTCCAGCGCTCGGCCGTGCCGTCGAGCTTGAGCCGGTAGCTCCGCTCGAGCGCCGCACGATCGCCGGCGAGCGTGCCGCGCAGGCTGTCGACGAAGGCCTGCGCCTCGGGCTGCTGGGAGAGCCGGACCGAGAACTTCTGCTTGCCGCGTTCGAGGATCAGCGTGTCGCCATCGAGCACCATGAGCTCGGGCTTTGGCTTCGTGGTGCGCTTTTCCAGCCGCGCCGGCGGCACGTAGAGCAGTTCGCCGGAAGAGACGACCGGCGCATCGAGCAGGGCAATGTGCTTCGTCTCGACGAAGCGGGCGCGCCCGCCCTCGTTCCTCGCCAGCGACTTCATCAGCGCGTCGATGTCCCAGGCCGCCATCGCCAGCGACGGCAGCAGCGCGAAACTCAGCCACGGTAACACGCCGGCACGCTTCATCGTCCGCCCCAGAAATCGAAGAAGTTGAACCAATTGAAAGGCGCGGCCCGGCAATGGCGCTCGAGCCGCGCGACATAGGCGCGCTGGGCCGCCTCGATCGCCGCGCCGCGGCCTTCGCGGCCGACGTGCGAGAAGTCGGCGAGCGGTTCGAAGTGGATCCGGTAACGGTTGCCGCCCAGATACAGGCCGGTCATGAACAGCACGGGACGGCGCAACATGGCGGCGACGCGGAACGGCCCGACCGGAAAACGCGCCGGCGCGCCGAGGAAATCCAGCTCGCGCCGCGGATCGTCGCCCAAGCCCCGGTCGGCGAGCATGCCGACCAGGTGGCCGGCCTCGAGCCGTTCTTTGGCCGCGAGCATCGACTCCATGCGCCCGAGCGGGATGATGTCTTCGACGGCCGCCGGGTTGATCGCCGCCAGCGTGGCGTTGATCTTGCGCGCGTTGTCCTCGTACATGAGCATGCTGATGCGCCGGCCGGTGCGCTCGCGGCCGAGCGCGCGCATGACCTCGAAGCTGCCCAGGTGCGCGCCCATCAACAGCACGCCGTGGCCGTCGGCCATCGCGGCATCGATGTGTTCCCTGCCGACGATCTCGATGTCGAAGAGATCGAAGCGGCCGTTGAGCAGATAGACGCGGTCGTGGATCGTGCTGGCAAAGGCGAGGATGTGGTGGAATCGCTCGGCCACGGTCGGCGGCCGGCCGAGCACGCGGCGCAGATAATCGGCGCTGGCGCGCCGGGCGCGCGGCGCGAAGGCAAGGAAGTAGGCGGCGATGCCGCGAAGCACCAGCCGGCCCACGGGCCGGCCGAGCACGAGCGAAATCCAGACCATCAGGCGCAGGATCGCCCGGTTGCTGCGCTCGGCGCTGCGGGTCCAGTCGATCGCCTCGGTGCTCATCGCGTCGTCAGGCTGCCGGTGGCGACGAGCCGGCCGGCGCTCCGGATATCGAAACGAAGAGTGCCCGACGTCTGCGGCCGCCATGCCAATTCGACGGTCTCTCCGGGGCCGACCGGGCTCAGGAACTTCGCGCTGGCGACGTCGCACGGCCGGCCCACGGCCGCGAGCAGGCGGTCGAGCAAGAGCACGCCGGGGACGATGGGCCGGCCCGGAAAGTGGCCGGCGAAGGCCGGGTGGTCGTCGGGCACCCGCCAGTTCGCGCTGCCCATGCCCTCGGTCGCCGGAACGCTCATGACGCGCTCCGCGGATGACGGTCGAGCAGGGCCTGGAGTTCGGCGCGCGGCAGCTTGCCGGTGGCGTTGCGCGGCAGGCGATCGAGCATGATGAGCGGCCGCGGCAGGAAGACCGGATCGAGCCGCCGCCGCAATTCCTCGAGGATCGCGCCCGCGGTCCGCGTCGGCGCGACGACGAAGGCCGCGAGCCTGACGACGGCCTGGCCGTCGTCACCGTCAGGGAGGAAGAAGCAGCCGTCCTCGACGCCGGGAACCGCGGCGAGCTGGTGGTTGAGATAGGCCAGCGAGGTGCGCTTGCCGGCGATGTTCACCATGTCGGCGCCGCGGCCATGCAGAAGGAAACTGCCATCGTCACGAAGTTCGATGACGTCGCCGAGGCGCTGGCGGCCGCCCTCGACATGGCCGCCCGAGACGAAGGTGATGCCGTCTTCCTGCTCGAGACGGAGGCCGGGAAACGGTCGCCAAGCCGGACCGGCGACGGTGCGCCGGCTGGCGAGCTGGCCGGTCTCGGTACAGCCGTAGATTTCATGAAGCGGCGCCTTAAGCCGCGTCTCGGCCTGATCCGCGAGTTCGGTGGATAGCGGCGCGGTCGCCGAAAGGACCAGATCGAGCGCCGGCACCTCGACGCCCGAATCGAGCAGGGTGCGCAGATGGAAAGGCGTGGTCACGAGCATGCGCGGCCGCGGCACGGCCGCGACCGCGGCGGCGATGTCGGCGGGATAGAACGGCCGGCCGGCCCACATCGCGCAATCCCCGTGCAGCGTGAGGAGCAGCGTCGATTCGAAGCCGTAGCTGTGCTGCACGGGCACGGTGCCGACGATGGCGTGGCCGTTGCCGATGAAGCCAAGCCGCTCGGCCTCGGCGCGGCCGTTCCTGACCAGCGCACCCCAGGTCTTCGCCTGGGCGACGGGCGTGCCCGTCGAGCCGGACGTGAACATGACCACGGCGAGCTGTGCGGAAGGGATCCTGGGAACCGCCGGCGTGCCGGAGCCGGCCGGCAGATCCGGGTAGGCGAGCATCGGCAGGTCCGCGGCGGGCGGCTTGCCGTCGTGGAGACAGAAGAGGCCCGGATGCCGTTCGGACAGCTGGCCGAGGGTCTCCGCCGACTGCGAGGCCGGCAGCAGGCTAGGCTTGCCGGCAATCAGCGCGGCGGCGAAGCCGACCATGAAGCGGTAACGGTCCTCGCAGACGTTGAGCATCGCCGTGCCCGCGGGCAGCGCATCGGCGAGCCGCAGCACATCCCCGAGGAAGCGCGCCTGCGTCACCGGCCCGTCGGCGCGCCAGGCGACGATCTCATCGGCCCGCGCATGGGCCGTGAGCGGCAGCGCATCGCTCATGACTTCCAGCCCGCGCGGAAAGCGCGAAAGGTTTCGATGATGCCGACGATGTCCTCGGGCGGCAGCACGCGCTTGCGCACCTCGTACTCGACGACGAACATCAGCGCCACCAGCGGCAGCGGCAGGATGTTGGCGAACACCGACCAGGCACCGATCGGCGCGAAGGCGAAGAGCAGTGCCGAAAGCGCCGCGCAGGCGAGGAAGAAGAGCGTCCAGGCGGTGGTCACCTGGCGCGTGTAGGCGACGAGCACGGGCGTCATGCGCTCATGGACGAGCGCCGCGAGCCGGGTCACCAGCGGCATCCGGCCGGGCCGCAGCGTGCGGCCGAAGACGAAAGCCATGAAGGCATTGAAGCCGAAATGCTGGGCGAAATTGAGCCAGGCGGCCCAGCGGCCGGCCACGTTCATGCCGACGAGCCAGTGGCTGCCGACGGCGAAGGCGACGATGCCGACGCCCGCGGCCAGCGCGCCGAGCACGGTGCCGCTGCCTGCCTTCATCGGCGGATCATTTGGTCCGGTGGGCGGCGATGTGCTCGGTCAGGCTGCGCAGCGACGAGAAGATGCGCACGTTGTCCTCGTCGTCCGAGCGCAGCTGGAAGCCGTAGCGCTTCGATACCACCAGCGCGACCTCGAGGATGTCGATCGAGTCGAGGCCGAGGCCTTCGCCGAAAAGCGGCTGGTCGGGATCGATGTCGCTGCCCTTCATTTCCAGGTTCAGGGCCTCGACGATCATGTCGGCCACTTCGGCCATCAGGGAATCGTTGCTCTGGTTCATGGTTGGATGATGATGATGGAGTGTCAGACGGTGCCGGCGCGGATGACCAGCACGGCATTGCTGCCGCCGAAGGCGAAGGAATTGGACAGGCCGACCCTCGCGCCGGTGCCGCGCAGGGCTTCGCCGACGATGTGGCGGACACCGGCGCAGGCCGGATCCACGCCGGCTTCGAGGTGTGCGGTCGGCGGCAGCGCGTCTTCGGTGAGCGCAAGGAGGGTGATCACGGCCTCGACTGCGCCGGTGGCGCCCATCATGTGGCCGTGCATCGATTTCGTCGCGCTCACCGGCAGGGAAGCCGCGGCGGCGCCGAAGACGCGCTTGAGCGCCGCGATCTCGACCGGGTCGCCTTCCGGCGTCGCGGTGCCGTGGGCATTGACGTAGCCGATGTCGCGCGCTTCGAGGCCCGCGTCGGCGAGCGCGAGTCCCATCGCACGAACCTGGCCGTCGACGTTCGGCTGCACGAGATGGGCGGCATCGGCGGTGGCGCCGTAGCCGCAGAGTTCGCCGAGGATTCGGGCACCGCGCCTTTCGGCGCGTGTCCATTCCTCAAGCACCAGGGCGGCAGCGCCTTCGCCGAGGACGAGGCCGTCGCGGTCGGCCGCGAACGGCCGGCAGGCCCGCGGCGAGGTGGTTTCGTCGCCGGCGGCCAGCACGCGCAGTGCTCCCCAGGCGCGGACCACGCCATAGGTGAGCGGCATGTCCGAGCCGCCCGCGAGCATGATCTCGGCGTCACCGGCGCGGATGCGCCGGAAGGCCTCGCCGATCGCCGCTGCCGCCGAGGCGCAGGCGACCGTGTAGGTGAGACAGGAATTGCCAAGGCCGAGGCGGATGGAGATGTGCGCGGCGGCGCCGTTGTTCATGCCGTGCACGACCGAGAGCGGCGAGACGCGATCGCGGCCTTCCTGCCAGAGGATGCGATAGCCCTTCTCGTAGGCGAGCGTGCCGCCGAGCGCCGTGCCCCAGGCGACACCGGCTTCGGGCAGATGCGGCCGTTCCCCTTCGTCCGCGGGCACGGCGAATCCCGCGTGGCGCCAGGCCTCGAGCGCCGCGGCGAGGCCGAGCTGGGCATAGCGGTCGGCCATGTTGGCGACCGGCTTGCCGAGCGCGGCGTCGGCATCGAACCCTGTACAGCGGACCGCGGGAATGGCGAGCGGACGCGGCGGATCGTCGGTGGTGTAGTGGCGGATGCACGATTCGCCGGCGAGCATGCGGCGGAAGAAATCCGCGGTGTCGCCGCCGAAAGGGCTGACGAGCCCGATGCCCGTGATCGCGACGCGCCGTCGGCTCATGGCTATTCCACCGGCGAGATGGTCGCGGACGCCTTGCCGACGATGCCAGCCAGCTGGCCGACGGTCTTCGGCATGGCCATGTTGCGGTCGAGCCTGACGCCCAACCGGTCTTCGAATTCGAAGAGCAGTTCGAGCTGCATCATCGAGTCCACGCCAAGCTCCGCGAGCGTTGCGCTCTCGGTGACCCGCTCGGCGGGCACGCCGAGCCGCTCGCCGAGGAACTCACGGATGATGGTGAGCGGTTCAGACATCGAGGTTGCGCGCGTAGAGGGCATTGGCTTCGATGAAGGCGCGCCGCGGTTCGACGTCATCGCCCATCAGCGTGGTGAAGATTTCGTCGGCGGCGATGGCGTCCTCGATCTGCACCTTGAGGAGGCGCCGCACGGCCGGATCCATGGTGGTTTCCCAAAGCTGTTCCGGGTTCATCTCCCCCAGCCCCTTGTAGCGCTGCTTGGTCAGGCCGCGCTCGGCTTCGGCAAGCAACCAGGTCATGGCTTCGGCGAAGCCCGCCACCACCTGTGACTTGTCGCCGCGGCGTATGACCGCGCCTGAGTTTGCCAGGCCGGCGACGAGTTGCGCCGTGCGACGGATCTGCGCGTAATCGCCGGAATGGACGAAATCGTCGTCGAGGTGGCCGACGCGCAGATTGCCGTGCTTGATCCGCTCGACGCGCAGCCGCCAGGATTCGGTCTTGGCGTCCTGCTCGGCCTCGATGCGGACGCCGGTCGGCGCATGCCGCGCCAGGCGTTCGGCGCTCGCCCGCGCGCTGCTCTCGGTGGAGAGATCGAGGGCGATGTCCCGGGCGAGCATGGCATGGAGCACGCCCGGATCGACGAAATCGGCCAGGCGCTTGATCACCGCCTCGGCGAGCAGGTAGTTGCGCGCCAGTTCTCCGAGCGCCTCGCCTTCGATCGGCGTCGCACCTGCCGCCGGCACGAGCGACGCGCCTTCGAGCGCCAGCGTCAGCAGGTGCTGGTGGAGCGCGTGATCGTCCTTGAGATAGAGCTCGGACTTGCCATGCTTGATCTTGTACAGGGGCGGCTGGGCGATATAGACGTGGCCACCCTCGACGAGCTGCGGCATCTGCCGGTAGAAGAACGTCAGCAACAGCGTGCGGATGTGCGAGCCGTCCACATCGGCATCGGTCATGATGATGATCTTGTGGTAGCGCAGCTTGTTCAGGTCGAACGCGCCTTCGCCCTCGCCATCGCCGATGCCCGTCCCGATGGCGGTGATCATGGTCCGGATTTCGTTGTTCTGAAGCACCTTGTCCAGCCGGGCCTTCTCCACGTTGATCAGCTTGCCACGAATCGGGAGGATCGCCTGGAACTTGCGGTCGCGCCCCTGCTTGGCCGAGCCGCCGGCGGAATCGCCCTCGACGATGTACAACTCCGTGTTGGCCGGGTCGCGATCCGAGCAATCCGCCAGCTTGCCCGGCAGACCGCCGCCGGTGAGGGCGTTCTTGCGCACCGCTTCGCGCGCCTTGCGGGCGGCCTCGCGGGCGCGGGCCGCATTGAGCGCCTTGTCCACGATGCGCCGGGCGATGGGCGGATTCGCATCGAAATACGACATCAGCCCTTCGTACGTGACGGAGCCGACGATGCGCTCCACCTCGGGCGAGAGCAGTTTCACCTTCGTCTGCGACTCGAACTTCGGATCGCTGTGCTTGACCGAGATCACCGCACTCAAGCCCTCGCGCACGTCGTCGCCGGTGATCTGCGGGTCCTTCTCCTTCAGCAGTTCGTTGGACTTCGCGTACTGGTTGATGGCGCGGGTCAGGGCGCTGCGGAAGCCTGACAGGTGCGCCCCGCCATCGGGGTTGTGGACGGTGTTCGTGTAGCAGAGCACCTGGTCGCTGAAGCTGTCGTTGTATTGCAGCACCACCTGGACGTGGACCTCGATGTCCTTGTCGTCGAGCTTCTCGGTGGCCTCGCGCCGGAGCGTGATGGGCTTGGGGTGAAGCGCCTCCTTGCCCTTGTTGAGCTGCCGGACGAATTCCTCAATGCCGTCCTTGTAATAGAAAACCTCGGTTTGCCCCTCCGCTTTCCGCTCGTCGGTGAACGCGATTTCCAGCCCGGAATTCAGAAAGGCCAGTTCCCGCAACCGCTGGCTGATCAGGTCCGCCTTGAACTTCGTGGTCTCGAGGAAAATTTGCGGGTCCGGCTTGAAAGTGATGAGCTTGCTCGTACTGGTGGAGGTGCAGATCACCTCGAGCTTCTTCGTCGTCTGCCCGCGCGCGACCCGAAGGTGTATCACATGGAATTCGCGCGCGCGCAGACGACGAAGAAGCTCGAGGGGATCGCCACCTCCACCAGGACGGGCACGCTCATGACTTTCAAGCCGGGCCCGGAAATTTTCCGCGAGACCACGGAGTTCAAGGCGCACCTGATCAGCCAGCGGTTGCGGGAACTGGCCTTTCTGACTTACGGGCTGCAACCCGCGGTCACCGACGACGCGCAAGCGGAGTGGCCAACCGTGGACTTCTATTAA
>CAZGYD010000200.1:0-1772 GCA_964530115.1 uncultured Rhodocyclaceae bacterium
TGCCCTCCATGCGCGCAGCGAGCTTCATCAGTCGATCAACGCCAGCTCGAACAAATCCCGCTTCAGCGCCAGCGGCCGTGGCAGTTTCTCGCCCATCTGGTCGAACCATTCCTTGGGGCTGGCGAGCTCCTCCTTCCGGGCATCGGTATCGAACCGGGTGAGCGCCTCGAACTCGATCTTGACGATGGGCAGGCCCGTCCAGTCGATGTCCTCGAAGCGCGGCATCCAGCCCAGTGCCGGCTCGCGAGCGCCGACTTTGCCCTGCACGCGATAGACGATCCATTTGAGCACGCGCATGTTCTCGCCGAAGCCCGGCCACATGAACTCGCCCTTTTCGTTCATGCGGAACCAGTTGACGCAGAAGATCCGCGGCGTGTGTTCGACCACATGGCCCATGTGCAGCCAGTGGTTGAAGTAGTCGCCCATGTGGTAGCCGCAGAAGGGCAGCATGGCGAACGGGTCGCGGCGCACGACGCCCTGCTGGCCGAAGGCGGCGGCGGTGGTTTCCGAGCCGAGCGTCGCCGCCATGTAGACACCGAAGCTCCAGTTGAAGGCTTCATAGACGAGCGGCACCGTCGTCGCGCGCCGGCCGCCGAAGACGAAGGCCGAGATCGGCACGCCCTGCGGGTTTTCCCAGTCCGGATCGATCGATGGGCATTGCGAGGCCGGCGCGGTGAAGCGCGCGTTCGGGTGGGCGGCCTTGCGTCCGGCCTTGCCGTCCTCGGGCGTCCAGTCCTTGCCCTGCCAGTCGATGCAGTGCGCCGGCGCCGGCCCCATGCCCTCCCACCAGACATCATTGTCGTCGGTGAGCGCGACGTTGGTGAAGATCACGTTTTCTTTGAGCGTCGCCATCGCGTTGGCATTGGTCTTCTCCGACGTGCCGGGCGCGACGCCGAAATAGCCGGCCTCGGGGTTGATCGCGTAGAAGCGGCCATCCTTGCCGGGTTTGATCCAGGCGATGTCGTCGCCGACCGTGGTCACCTTCCAGCCGTTGAACGACTCGGGCGGGATCAGCATCGCGAAGTTGGTCTTGCCGCAGGCGGAAGGGAAGGCGGCGGCGACATAGGTCTTTTCGCCTTGCGGCGACTCGACGCCGAGGATCAGCATGTGCTCGGCGAGCCAGCCTTCGTCGCGGGCCATCGTCGAGGCGATCCTGAGCGCCAGGCACTTCTTGCCCAAAAGCGCGTTGCCGCCGTAGCCGGAGCCGTAGGACCAGATCTCGCGCGTCTCGGGGAAATGCACGATGTATTTGGTGGTCGGGTTGCAGGGCCACTTGACGTCTTTCTGGCCGGGTTCGAGCGGCGCGCCGACCGAATGCAGACACGGCACGAAGAAGCCGTCGCTGCCCAGCACGTCATAGACCGCGCGGCCCATGCGCGTCATGATGCGCATGTTGACGACGACGTAGGGACTGTCGGTGATCTCGACGCCGATCTGCGAGATCGGCGAGCCCAAGGGGCCCATGCTGAAGGGGATCACATACAGCGTGCGGCCGCGCATGCAGCCTTTGAACAGGCCGCGCAGTGTTTCCTTCATCTTCGCCGGGTCTTCCCAGTTGTTGGTCGGGCCGGCATCTTCCTGCTTTTCGGAACAGATGAAGGTCCTGTCCTCGACCCGGTCCACGTCCGAAGGATCGGTGCAGGCGTGGAAGGGGTTCGGCCGTTTTGCGGGATTTAGCCTGACGAAGGTGCCTGCCTCGACCAGTTCCCAACACAGCCGGTCGTATTTCTCCTGCGAACCTTCGCCCCAGACGATACGTTCCGTCTCGGTCG
>CAZGYD010000201.1:0-2090 GCA_964530115.1 uncultured Rhodocyclaceae bacterium
CTGGATCTGATCGACGTACTTGGACATCGCGGCGACAGGATTGAAGTGCGCCTGCGCAAGGGCGTAGTACACCGGCGCGTTCGACATCCTCTCACTCACGGGAAGGCTCCGATCTTCTTTGGTTGACAGTTCGGTTGTCAGTTTACACCATGGTTGACGACCGGGCCAGAAAGGTCGCCTTGTCACCTCGGTCGCCACGCGCACTTGACAAAAGAGTGCGATATTGCAAACATCGCACATATGACAAGCATTGACTCTTTTCCGTCTCTTCTGCGCTCCATCCGCGCCAAGCTGAACCTCACCCAGGAACAGCTCGCCGAGCGCCTGGGCGTCTCCTTCGCCACCGTCAACCGCTGGGAAGGGGGTGGTAACAAGCCCCAGCGTGCCGCGCAGGAGGCCATCCTCGCACTGGCGCGCGAGGCGGGGGTCGAGGGTGCCGAGAGCCTGCCGGCGAGCGAGGCCGCCGCGCTGGTGACCCGCCGCCGCACGGGCCGGTCGGCGGCCGCCACACCCACGACCAAGCCGATGGAGCAGATGCTGTGGGATGCCGCCTGCTCGATCCGTGGCGAGAAGGACGCGGCCAAGTTCAAGGATTATCTGCTGCCGCTGTTGTTCCTCAAACGCCTGTCCGACGTCTTTGACGACGAGATCGAGCGTCTGGCCGAAGAGTACGGCGACCGCGCCACCGCCCTGGAGATTGCCGAGTCGGACCATTCCCTGCTGCGCTTCTACCTTCCTCCCGAAGCACGTTGGGCGGTGATCAGCGGGCGCGAGTCGTTCGATTGGCCGCTCGATGACCGTGGCCGCCCGACCGCACCCCGGGACATCGGCGAGCACTTGACCAAAGCCGTGCGTGCCGTGGTTAAGCAGAACCCGACGCTCTCCGGCGTGATCGACGTGGTGGACTTCGCCGCCGAGCGCAACGGCGAGCGCGACATCAACCCGGCGAAACTCCGCGGCGTGGTCGAGACCTTCTCCGACCCGCGCTATCGGCTGGGGCTGGCCGACGTGCAGCCGGACTTCCTCGGCCGCGCCTACGAATACCTGCTGCGCAAGTTCGCCGAAGGCTCGGGCCAGAGCGCCGGCGAGTTCTTCACCCCGACCGAGGTGGGGTTTCTCATGGCGCACATCCTGCGTCCCAGGCCCGGGGAGACCTGCCACGACTACGCCTGCGGATCGGCGGGGCTCTTGATCAAGCTGCAGCTCGTCGCCCGCGAACTCGACCCTGTGAGCCGCGTGCCGCTCAAGCTCTCCGGCCAGGAACTGCAGGCCGAGAGCTACGCCGTGGCGCAGATGAACGCCATCATCCACGACATGGAGGTGGAGCTCGCGCGCGGCGACACCATGATCAACCCCAAATTCCGCAACAGCGACGGCTCCATCCGCCAGCACGACATCGTGGTGGCCAACCCGATGTGGAACCAGCCTTTTCAGCCGGACCTGTTCGCCAACGACCCGTTCGACCGCTTCCGCACTGCCGGCGGCATCACTTCGGGCAAAGGCGACTGGGCCTGGTTGCAGCACACGCTGGCCTGCATGAACGACCACGGCCGCGCCGCGGTGGTGCTGGATACCGGCGCGGTGACGCGCGGCTCCGGCTCCAAGAACGAGGCCAAGGCACGCACCATCCGCAAATGGTTCGGCGAGCAGGACCTGATCGACGGCCTGATCCTGCCGCCCGAGAACCTCTTCTACAACACCTCCGCCGCCGGCCTCATCGTTGTGCTCTTCAAGCGCAAGACCGCTGCGCGCCAGGGCAGGATCGTCCTGCTCAACGCCAGCCGCCGCTTCAAGAAGGGCCGGCCCAAGAACTACCTGCCCGAGGAAGACATCCGGCCGCTCGCTGCGATGTACCTCAAGGGCGAGCCGGTCGAGGGGGAACTGGCGGTGATCACCAACGAAGAGGCGCGGGAGGCGGATTACAACCTGAGTCCGGGCCGGTGGGTTGCACAGGGCAGCGATGCGGATCATCGCCCCATCAAGGCCATCGTCGCAGACATGCTCGCGCTCGACGAAAAGGCTCGCGAAATCGACCAAACCCTTGCCAGGTTGCTCGCACCACTATGACCAATCCGAACTGGACATGGCGG
>CAZGYD010000202.1:0-8630 GCA_964530115.1 uncultured Rhodocyclaceae bacterium
CCGCGAACGGAGTGCGAGGACGCTCACGGGGGCCGGGAGATGTGTATAAGGGACCGGGGTTCCCCGACGGCCCGCCGGCGAGGATCACGGCCGGACGCATGAGCGTCGCGCGGGGGAGCGCCACGCGCTGCCGCTGGCCGCCGGAAAGCTGGTCGGGGCGATGGTGGGCGCGGTCGGCGAGTCCCACGCCGGCCAGCGCCCCCGCAACGCGCGCCCGCCGCTCCGCCGCCGGAACGCCGGCGAGCATCAGCGGCAGGGCGACGTTTTCGGCCGCGGTGAGCCGCGGCACGAGATGGAAGCTCTGGAACACGAAGCCGATCCGCTCGCGGCGGATGCGTGCCTGCTCGTCGGCCGTGAGCGTGGTCACGTCACGCCCCTCGAGCCGGTAGGTGCCGGCATCGGGCCGGTCGAGGAGGCCGAGCAGGTTGAGCAGGGTCGACTTGCCCGAGCCCGAAGGGCCCATGACCGCGAGGTATTCGCCGGCCTCGACCGAGAGATCGAGCGCGGCGAGCGCATGCACCCGGCTGTCGCCGAGCGTGAACACGCGCTCGATGCCGGAAAGCTCGATCAGCGCCATCTATTTCGTCTGGCCGTCGGCGACTTTCGCCTTGACGCCGGCCTTGACGCCCTCTTTCTCCAGCGAGGTGACGACCTGTTCGCCGGCCTGGAGGCCTTCCAGCACCTCGGTGTATTCCCAGTTGGCGAGGCCGGCACGGATCCGGCGTTCCTCGAGTATGCCCTCCTTGAGCACGAGCACACGGCCGCCGTCGAGCAGCGCAGCCGTCGGTACCCGAAGCGCATCTTCGCGCACGTCGAGCACGATCTCGACATCGGCGCTGTAGCCGACCAGGAGTCCCCTGGCCTCCTCGGGATGGGCGAAATCCACTTCCACGTCGACGGTGCGTGCCTGCTTCTCGACCGCCGAGACGTAGGGAGCGACGCGGCGGACCTTGCCGGCGAAGGGCTTTTTCGCGAAGGCGTCGATGGTGATGCGCACGGGCTGGCCGATCTTGATCTTCGGCGCATCGACTTCGTCCATCGGCGCCTTGACGTAGAGGCAGCCATCGTCGATCAGGTCGATCGCCGGCGGCGTCGGCACGCCGGGAGGCGAGGGTGTCGAGTATTCGCCGACCTCGCCGACGATCTTGGCGACCGTGCCGTCGAAGGGCGCGTAGAGCACGGTGCGGCCCTGCTCGACGCGCGTGGCGGCGAGCTTGGCCTCGGCCTGCCTGACGTCGGCCTTGGCCGTCTCGCAGGCGGCGGCCTTCGCCTCGGCCTCGGTGCGGGCCTGGTCCTCCTTCGACACTGAAACGAAGTTCTGCCGGCGCAGGCTGGAAATGCGCTCGGCCTCGCGCGCCGCGCTGGCGGCGAGCGTGCAGGCCTCGGCGACACGCCGCCGGGCAAGATCCACCTGGGTCGAGGCCAGCGCCTGCTGGGCCTTCTGGTCGTCGTTCCAGAGCTTCATGAGCAGTTGGCCCTTCTTTACGCGGTCGCCCTCGCGGACGGCGAGGATCTCGATGCGCCCGCCAAGGATCGTGGACAACTTGGTGCGCTGGCACGCTTCCACGGTGCCGGCACGGGTGTTGGCGATCGAGGCCTCGACCCGCCCGCGGTCGACGGCCTTGACGACGACGGCGACGGGCTTCGGCCGCGAGAACCACCAGAAAGCGGCGACGAGAAGGACGATGACCGCGAGCGCGGCAAGGATGCGGAACGAAATCTTCATGACGTTGCCAAAGGAGGCCGGAGCGTTGATTCTACGCTCCGACACCCCGGCCACCCGGCCGGTTCCGCAAGTTACAATCAGGAATATCGTATTTCGCTGATATATCGATGAAACCTGCCGCCGCATCGTTGCTCGCCCTCGCCGCCCTCTCGGCGGCTTCCTTCGCGCATGCCGAAGTCACCCACATCGACAACGAGGAACTCGCCCGCCTCATGGCCGCGGGCGTGCCGGTCATCGACATCCGCACCGAGCCCGAGTGGCGCGAAACCGGCATCGTCAAGGGCAGCCATCTGCTGACTTTCTTCGACGAACGCGGCCGCGCCGATCCACCGGCGTGGCTGGCGAAGCTTGCGCCCGTCGCGCGGCCCGACCAGCCGGTGATCCTGATCTGCCGCACCGGCAACCGCACCGGCCTACTCGCCAAGTTCCTCGACGAGAAGGTCGGCTACACGAAGGTGTACAACGTCAGGCACGGCATCTACGGCTGGCTGCGCGACAAGCGGCCGGTCGAGCCGGCCGCGGCGACGCTCGCCGCCTGCAAGTCAGCCGGCCGCTGCTGAACCGAGCCAGAAGGCGACGTCCATCTTCAGGAATTCGTCCCACGGCACGTAGTGCGAGCCGTCGCACGAGAACGTCAGGCCGACGATGCCATTGAAAACGTTGAGCGTTCCCGTGCGCAGGTAGAAGGTGTCGTCGACGAAGCGAAGGTTCCGCAGCCCGTCGAGGATGGCGCGGATGCGTTCCCTGGGCACGACGGCGCCGGCCGGATACGGCTGGCGGCGGAAGGCGAGGCAGATGTCCGGGCTGGTGAGCGCGCCGATGTCGAGCAGGCGGTAGCGGTAGGGGTCGTCGATGATCCAATAGACCGCGCGGCTGCTGGAGAAATGCAGCATCACGTGGTGCATGCCGTGATCGAGCATCAGCTCCTCGACGACGCCGAGCACGGTGTCGAGCTGCCGGTCCATCTCGCTCTCGGCGCGCGTCTGGTGGAAGACCGTGCTGCGGATCGCCGGGTCGCCGCGCATCTGCCGCCACTGCGTACGCTCGGCGATCGGCTCGCGCGTGAGCGGCAGGTCCTGGAGGAAAAAGTCCGCGCCGATGAAGCCCAGCGCCCGGCCGCTCGTGTCGCGGACGATCTGGATCGCCGTGAGGCCGGGGCGGCGGTCGCGCAGCGTGATGTACGCCTTCGAGAGCAGGAAGCCCGAGGCCGGCTGGACCTCGCGCATGTAGGGCCGGTGTGCGCGGTTGCGGCCGAAATCGGCTGCGACGATGCCGTCCGGGCCGACGTTGTCGGAGATCTGCCGGCCGCCGGTGTCCATCGCGTAGAGGTAGCGGCAGTAGGGCACCGTCGGGAACATGCGCCGGAGGACGTCGTCGAGCCTCGCCCGCGGCTCCGGGTCGTGCCAGACTTCGGCGCAGGCCTGGGCGACGCGGCGCAGCGGTTCTTCGAGCGAGCGCTTCAGTTCCGCGCGCTGACGGGCGACGGCCTGCTGGAGCGTCTCTTCGGCCATGGTCAGCGCGCGACGAGCAGGCGCAGCCCGAGCGCGACGAAGATGCCGCCGGCGATCCGGTCGAGCCAGGCGCCGACACCGGGGTGGCGCATCAGGCGTTCGCCGAGGCGGCCGGCGAACCAGCCGATGGCGCCGAAGATGACGACCGTCCCGAGCGTGAACACCAGCCCCAGCTGGACGATCTGCCAGCCCGCATGACCGCGCGCGGTATCGACGAACTGCGGCAGGAAGGCGAGGAAGAACAGGATCACCTTCGGGTTGATGGCATTGGCGACGAGTCCCTTGACGAACAGCCGGCCGGGGGAATCCTCGGGCACGGCGTGTTGCGACGGCTGAGTTTGGGCGCGTGCGTGGCGGATCGCCTGAAAGCCGAGCCAGACGAGATAGAGCCCGCCGGCGACCCTGAGTGCCGTGAACGCAGTGGTCGAGGCGGCGATCAGCGCCGAGACGCCGAGCGCCGCGAGCAGCGTGTGGTTCAGGCAGCCCGCCGCACAGCCGAGTCCGAAGGCGACCCCCGCGCGGCGTCCGCGCGCCATGCTCAGCGACAGCACCATGAGATTGTCCGGCCCCGGCGCCAGGGTGACGAGCACCGCCGCGACGAGGAAGGCGGAGAGCTGGGGGGCGGAGAGCAGGATGTCAGTCGTCATGGCGCGGATCGCAGGTTGCCGATGAAAGCGCCGCCCGGTGCCGGCTACTTGAACTCGTAACTCACCGCGACATAGGCGTTCCAGCGTCCGGTGCGCGCGGTTAGCGGGCTTTGGCCGATGCCCTCGTCGAGCGCCTTGTTGCGCAGGGTGAAGGCGAGGTTCCAGTGGCCGCCGAGCGGCGAGCTGGTGTGGATGGCGACGTAAGGGTTGAGCGCCCTGCCCGGCGAGTACGCAGCGAAGCCGCCTTCGCCTTCATAGGTGCCGAAATAATAGGCCGTGTATTTCTCGGAAAGCATTTCGAGGCCGACTTCCGGGTAGATCTTGAGCCAGGGCGCGGCCTCGATCCGGCCGATCCAGCTCGCGTCGGCGATCCAGCCCTTCGAGTCGCCGAAGTCGCGCATCAGCGCGAGCGACACGGCGCCCCACGGCGTGCGCTGGAAGGAGCTCAAGCCGAAGGGGCGCGAATGCCGGCGTTCGCGCACGCCGGCGCTCGAGAGCGTGTCGCTGTCCATGCCGTCGAGGAGGACGCGCGTGGCGAGTTCCAGGTGGCCGTGACCGAGCGGCAGTACCTCGAAGCCGAAGGTGTCGACGCGGCCGAAGAAACGGCCCCACTGGCCCCAGACGTAGGGCAGCACGCTGGTCTGCGTCGATTCGCCCTTGTACGTGCCCTGGCGGCTGAAGATGCCCAGCCCGATGTCGCCGGTATAACCGTCGGCCCAGGCGCCGGCGCTCGTTGCCAGCAGCGCGGCGAAGGCCAAGGCCCCTTGGTGACGCGTCATCGCTTTCCTCCCTGTCCCTTGTGTCGGATCGTCCGGACGCTATTGTGCGACAAAGCTGCCGGAAGGGCTGAAATCCCGCCCCTGCCGGCATCGGCTGCGCGTGGCGGCCGCCGGTTGCGAAACTGTGGGGCTTCGCCCCATCCCTCGCTTGTGGGGCTTCGCCCCATCCCTCGCCTGTGGGGCTTCGCCCCATCCCTCGCCTGTGGGGCTTCGCCCCATCCCTCGCTTCGCTCGGGACCGCCACTTCGTGGCGTCCTGCGCCCTTCGGGCTGGTCGCTCGGGACCGCCACTTCGTGGCGTCCTGCGCCCTTCGGGCTGGTCAGCCGTGGCAATACGCCAGCCGCACCCGGGGCGCCCGCAGCCGGCCAGGCGGCGTAGAATCCGCGGCCATGAGCGAAGCACAGGATCTCCGCCCGCGCGCCGAAACCCAGCTCGAGCAGCACCTCGCCGAGGTGCAGCTCCTGCTGTCGCGCCAGCGCCGCATCGAGGATCTGGTCCACCGGCAGGAGATGCCGCGCCAGGAACTGGTCGAGGAGATCGTGCACAAGCAGCACCTCGTCGAGCTGCAAAAGCTGCTCGACCGCCTCGATGACGACACCATCGCGCGCATCCTCGAGACACTCTCCGAGGAGGACCGCATCACCGCCTGGCAACAGGTCAACGAGGCGCGCTGCGAGTCCATACTCGAACGTTTGCCCGACGACGTGCGCGAGGAGCTGGTCGGCGCCCGCTCCTACGCGAGCGTGCGCAACATGCTCAATGCCTTCGAGCTCCGGAACGGCCGGCTGTCGCAGGTGCAGATCGGCAGCCGCGAGGACCTGGCCGCGGTCAGGCCGATCTGGGTCGACCTCGTCGCGCCGACGCCGCTGGTGCGCAAGTGGGTTGGCCAGCACTTCGGCGTCGATCTGCCGGATCCCGAGGACCTGACCGACATCGAGGCCAGCGCGCGCTTCTACGTCGAGGACAACGGCGAAGTGCATCTGCACTCCGACTTCCTGCTCGACCGTCCCGACAGCGAGGCGCGCAACGTCGCGGTCGCCTTCATCCTGCACGACAACATCCTCTTCTCGGTGCGCAGCGAGGAGCTGCCGGTGTTCCGCCTGCAACGGCTGCGCGCGCGCAGCCAGCCGGGCTACGTCAAGGACGGCCTGGAGGTGCTGCTCGATCTGTACGACGCCGACGTCGAGTACTCGGCCGACACGCTCGAGGACATCTACGCCGAGCTCGACCGCATCGACCGCCGCGTGCTCACGCCGCACGTCGGCGACGACGAGGCCGCCGCCATCCTCGCCGAAATCGCCCGAAGCGAGAACCTGAACGGCCGCATCCGCAGGAACGTCCTCGACACCCGCCGGGCGCTCTCCTTCCTGATGCGCAGCCGCATCCTGACCACGGAGCAGCACGAGGACGCGCGCCAGATCCTGCGCGACATCGAGTCGCTCGACGGCCACACGGTCTATCTCTTCGGCAAGATCAACTTCCTGATGGACGCCACCGTCGGCTTCATCAACATCAACCAGAACAAGATCATCAAGATCTTCTCCGTGGCCAGCGTGGCGCTGCTGCCGCCCACGCTGATTGCCAGCGTCTACGGCATGAACTTCAAGTACATGCCCGAGCTGGAGTGGCAGATCGGCTACCCGTTCGCCATCGGGCTGATGGTCGCCTCCGCCCTGGTGCCGATGATGTATTTCCGCCGCCGCGGCTGGCTGAAATAAGCCCGCCGGCAGAATTTTTCAGGTTTTCTGCGCGGACCCCAGCGCCATCCGGTCAGTTGCCGCTATCATTTTTGATATTCTGCAGCAGCGCATCGACCACCGCCAGGCTGTAGGGGCTGGCCACCGTGCGCACGAAGCGGGTGAAGTCGGTGTGCGCGGCGTCGTCGGCGCGGTCGGAAATCGTGCGCACCACCGCCAGCGGCACGCCGCAGTCGTGGCAGACCTGCGCAAACGCCGCGCCCTCCATCTCCACGGCCAGCGCCTCGGGCAGCGCCTGCTGCAGCGCCCGGCTCTCCGCCGCGGTGGAGACGAAGCGGTCACCGCTGACCAACAGCCCCGTGTGCACCCGCGGCGCGTGCAGGCCCAGCGCGGCCAGCGCCTCGTCCAGCCCATGCTGCGAGGTCGCCTGCAAGGCCGCCTGCGCCGCCGCGCGCACCTGGGCCGTCAGCGCCGCGTCGGCCTCGTAGCGCGCGCGGCCGTGCGCGGGCACGACGTACTTCGGAAAAATCGGCGAGGCATCGAAATCGTGCTGCAGAAAGGCCTCGGCCACCACCACGTCGCCCACCGCCACTTCACGCGCCAGGCCGCCCGCCACCCCGGTGAACACCACGGCCCGCGCCCTGAAACGCTCGGCCAGCAGCACCGCCGTGGTGGCTGCGGCCACCTTGCCGATGCCCGAGAGCGTGGCCACCACCGGCACGCCGCGCCAGTGGCCGAGCAGAAAGTCGCGCCCGGCCACGCGCTGCACCCGCGCCTCGGACAGGCGCGCGAGCACGGCGTCGAGCTCCTCGCGCATGGCGCTGACGAGGGCGAGCGGTTGGTCTTTCATGGTGCGGGGCGTGGGTTCGCAGACGACAAAGGCGGCCGTGGCCGCCTTTTCATTGTGCCCTGGGGCGATGCGTCAGGTGGCGATCAGCGCTTGTCGCGCAGTTCGCGCCGCAGGATCTTGCCCACCGGCGTCTTGGGCAGCTCGGTGCGGAACTCGACGATCTTGGGCTGCTTGTAGCCGGTGAGGTTGTCGCGGCAGAACGCGCGCACCGCGGCTTCGGTGAGGCCCGGGTCTTTCCTGACGATGACGAGCTTGACCGCCTCGCCCGATTTCTCGTCGGGGATGCCCACCGCCGCGCACTCGAGCACGCCGGGGCACTCGGCCACAGTCTCCTCGATCTCGTTGGGATAGACGTTGAAGCCGCTGACCAGAATCATGTCCTTCTTGCGGTCCACGATGCGGAAATAGCCGCGCTCGTCCATCACGCCGACGTCACCGGTACGGAAGAACCCGTCGGCCGTCATCACCTTGGCCGTCTCGTCGGGCCGCTGCCAGTAGCCGGCCATCACTTGCGGGCCCTTGATGGCGATCTCGCCGGGCTGCCCGCGCGGCACCTCGTGGCCCTCGTCGTCGAGCAGCTTGATGTCGGTGCTGGGCAGCGGCACGCCGATGGTGCCGGTGAATTCGGTGCTGGTGGTCGGGTTGCAGCAGGCCGAGGGGCTGGTCTCCGACAGGCCATAGCCCTCGCAGATCGGGCAGCCCGTCTTCTCCAGCCACAGCCGCGCCACCGCGCTCTGCACCGCCGTGCCGCCGCCGAGCGAGACCTTCAGATGCGACCAGTCCACCTTGTTGAAGTCGGGGTGGTTGGCCAGCGCGTTGAACAAGGTGTTCACGGCCGGGAAGCTGTGCACCGTGTGCTTGGAGAGCTCCTGCAGCACCGCCGGAATGTCGCGCGGGTTGGGGATGAGCACCAGCTTGCCGCCGGTGCGCATCGTCAGCATCATGCCCACGGTGAAGGCAAAGATGTGGTAGAGCGGCAGCGCACACACCGTGGTGGGCTGCTCGCCGGCCGGAATCTTGTCCATCACCGGCTGGTTCCAGGCTTCGGACTGCAGCACGTTGGCGATGATGTTGCGATGCAGCAGCGCAGCGCCTTTGGACACGCCCGTGGTGCCGCCGGTGTACTGCAGCACGGCCACGTCGTCGGCCGCGACCGCCGGCGCCTTGAACGGCCCGCGCGTGCCGCGCGCAATGGCCTCGTTGAAGCGCACCGCCTGCGGCAGGTTGAACGGCGGCACCATCTTGCGCTTGTTGCGGATCAAGTAGTTGACCACCGCGCCCTTGAGCAGGCCCAAACTGTCACCGAAGGCGCACAGCACCACGTTGCGCACCACAGGGTGGCCGATGCACTGCTCCAGCGTCTGTGCGAATTTCCCGATGGTTACGATGGCCTTGTCGCCCGATGACTTGCGCTGTTGCC
>CAZGYD010000203.1:0-55946 GCA_964530115.1 uncultured Rhodocyclaceae bacterium
GAGCGGATGGATCACCACGGTGGTGTCCTGGCGCGCCTCGACGACTTCGTCGAGATAACAGATCGCACCGTAGCGCGCAGCGATGGCAAGCGGCCCATCCTGCCAGCGCGTGCCCGAGGCGTCGAGCAGAAAGCGGCCGACGAGGTCGGAGGCGGTCATGTCTTCATTGCAAGCGACCGTCACCAGAGGTTTCCTCAGCCGCCAGGCCATGTGCTCGACGAAGCGCGTCTTGCCACAGCCGGTCGGGCCTTTGAGCATCATCGGCATCTTCGCCGCATAGGCGGCTTCGAAGAGCTCGACCTCGTCGGCGACGGGCCGATAGTAGGGCTGTTCGGTGATTCGGTATTGCTCGATCAGTTCGCTCATGATGCGCTCCAGGGTGAAAAAAAGCCCCGCCGCCGGAGAATGTTCGGCCGACGGGGCAAGCACTTACGGAACCGTGGCCGGCTTACACCATCTTGCCGCGATACACCACCATGTTGGCGCCCTGACTCTGCTTGAAGTTGTCATAGCCGATCAAGCGCACATGGTTGTTCGGATTGGCCTTGTGGCAGGCTTCCAGCTCGGCGAGGATGCGATCGACGTCGGTCTCGCCGAACATCGGCAGCTTCCACATGTACCAGTAGTGGCCCCAGGCGTTTTCCGGCTCGGTATGTTCGATCGCCGGGTTCCAGCCATTCTTGACGATCCATTCGATCTGTTTCCTGATTTGTCCGGCATCCATCGGCGGCAGGTAGGAGAAGGTGCCCATCTTGCGGCTCGCCGGATCGGAGAGGCGGGATTGGTAGTCTTGTACGTCGCTCATTGCAATATCCTTTCTGTGAATGGTCGGTTCGCAGGCTTAGCGATGCTGGACGTCGAGCTTGTCGACCACGTCGAACTCGAACTTGATTTCCTTCCAGGTTTCCATCGCCACCTTCAGTTCGGGGCAGGACTTCGCCGCGTTGGTGAGGATCTCCTTGCCTTCCTTCTCGAGCTGGCGGCCTTCGTTCCTGGCCTGGACGCAGGCTTCGAGCGCGACGCGGTTGGCGCAGGCGCCCGCCGCATTGCCCCAGGGGTGGCCGAGCGTGCCGCCACCGAACTGGAGCACGGAGTCGTTGCCGAAGATCGACACCAGCGCCGGCATGTGCCAGACGTGGATGCCGCCCGAGGCCACCGGCAGGACGCCGGGCATCGAGCCCCAGTCCTGGTCGAAAAAGATGCCCTTCGAGCGGTCGGCCTTGATGTAGCGGTCGCGCATGATGTTGATCCAGCCGATGGTCGCCTCGCGGTCGCCCTCGAGCTTGCCGACGACGGTGCCCGAGTGCAGGTGGTCGCCGCCCATCAGGCGCAGCAGCTTGGTCAGCACGCGGAAGTTGATGCCGTGGTTCGGGTTGCGGTCGATGACGGCGTGCATCGCGCGGTGCACGTGCAGGAGCATGCCGTTGTCGCGGCACCACTTCGACAGGCTCTGGTGCGCCGCCCAGCCGACGGTCAGGTAGTCGGACATGATGATCTTCGAGCCGATCTCCTTGGCGAACTCGGCGCGCTTGTAGATCTCCTCCATGGTCGGCGCGGTGACGTTGAGGTAGTGACCCTTGCGCTCGCCGGTCTCCTTCTCGGCCTTCTCGATCGCCTCCTGGCAGAAGAGGAAGCGGTCGCGCCAGCGCATGAACGGCTGGGAGTTGACGTTCTCGTCGTCCTTGGTGAAGTCGAGGCCGCCGCGCAGGCACTCATAGACGGCGCGGCCGTAGTTCTTGGCCGACAGGCCGAGTTTAGGCTTGATCGTGCAGCCGAGCAGCGGCCGGCCGTACTTGTCGAGCTTGTCGCGCTCGACCTGGATGCCATGGGGAGGTCCGGGGCAGGTGGTGACGAACCACAGCGGGAAGCGGACGTCCTCGAGTCGCAGCGAGCGCACGGCCTTGAAGCCGAAGACGTTGCCGACCAGCGAGGTGAACACGTTCACCACCGAGGCCTCCTCGAAGAGGTCCATCGGATAGGCGATGAAGGCGTAGAAGGCCTCGTCATTGCCGGGCACGTCCTCGATCGCGTACGCCCGGCCCTTGTAGTATTCGAGATCGGTGAGCAGGTCGGTCCAGACGGTGGTCCAGGTCGCCGTCGACGATTCGGCAGCCACCGCGGCGGCGGCCTCCTCGCGGGGCACTCCGGGCTGGGGAACGACCTTGAACACGGCGAGGATGTCGGAATCCTTCACCTGGTAATCCGGCTGCCAGTACATCGTGCGGTACTCTTTGACGCCGGCATCGTATTTCTTTGCGGCCATGCCTCTCTCCTGTGCAAGTTTGGAAGTCACCCGCCCCGGGCGGGCTGGACGGCAGTGTGCCGCGATCACCGGATAAGTAAAACTGAATAGTTTTTAGCAGAAGAATATAAAATCGTATATTATTTGGCCATGAGGTTCAGCCTGCGCCAGTTGCAGATCTTCGAGGCCGTCGCCCGTCATCTCTCCTACACACGCGCGGCGGAGGAACTGCATCTGACGCAACCCGCGGTGTTCACTCAGGTCAAGCAGCTCGAGGATGCCGTGGGCATGCCGCTCCTCGACCGGATCGGCAAGCAGCTCCACCTCAACGATGCCGGCCGCGAGGTGCTCACGACCAGCCGCGAGACCGTGCAGGCGATCGAGCGGCTGGAGATGCGGCTCGCCGACCTGCAGGGCTTGAAGCGCGGCAAGCTGCGCATCGCCATCGTCACCACGGCGAAATACCTGATCCCGCGCCTGCTCGGCGAGTTCTGCACGCGCTATCCGGGCATCGAGGCGGCGCTCGTCGTCACCAACCGGGAGACCCTGCTCGAACGCTTGGCGGCGAACGAGGACGATCTCGTCGTCCTCGGCACCCCGCCGGAGCACCTCGAGGTCGTCGCCCGGCCGATCGCCGACAACCCGCTCGTGGTGGTCGCGCGAAGCGATCATCCTTTGGCCGGCAAGAGGCGGATTCCGCTACAACGGATCGCGGAGGAGCCCTTCATCCTGCGCGAGGCCGGCTCGGGCACGCGGCTGACCATCGAGCGCCAGTTCGCCGAGCGCGGCCTGAAGCCGCGCATCCGCATGGAGCTTGGCAGCAACGAGGCGATCAAGCAGGCAATCGCGGGGGGGCTCGGCATCTCGGTGCTGTCGAGCCACACCCTTGGCCTGGGGAGCGAGCAGGGGCCGTTGACGACCCTCGACGTGGCCGGCTTTCCGCTGATGCGGCAATGGTATGTCGCCTATCCGGCGGGCAAGCACCTTTCGGCGGTGGCCGAGGCCTTTCTCGCCTACCTCATCGATCACCGGGCGTCCTGATCCGCCCCTTGAAACATTTGCTTGCAATTCGCCCTTGAACCCGCGGGGCGCGGACTGATCTATCGCCTGTACCGGAAAATCGTACGAGGGACGGAAATGACCGATCAGAGAATCAGCGAATTTCTTGCCCAGTCGAGACGATATCTGGGCCTGTGAGTTTCGGGTCCGCGGGTCCCACCTCCGCCCGCCGCGACCCCGGAAGGCCGCGTTCCCTCCCCTTTCGCGGCCTTCCACCCTTCTTCCACACTGTCGCACGACGTAGCGCAAAGGAATGACGATGAACATCACGATGAAGCGTGCCATGCTCTCGCTGGCGATCGCCGCTGCCTTTTCCGGCGGTTATCTCGCCCATGATCGCTTCGGCCACGGGGCGGCGATGGCCGCGACACCGCCGGTGGCCGTCACCGCGCCCGCGGAGCGGCCTGCCGCCGGAGCGGCCGACTTCAGCGAGATCGTCGCCTCGCAGGGGCCGGCGGTGGTCAATGTCAGCGTCTCCGGCAGCCGGCGGGCCGGCGCCGGGGAGATGCCGGACATCGATCCCGACTCGCCGCTCTGGGACTTTCTCCGCCGCCACGGCATCCCGGGCCCGCAGGCGCGGCCGGGGCCGGCGCCGCGCGGCCGCGTGCCGGTGCAGGGCCTCGGCTCGGGATTCATCGTTTCCGCCGACGGCGTGGTACTCACCAATGCCCACGTGGTCGACGGCGCCGGCGAAGTGACGGTGCGCCTCACGGACAAGCGCGAGTTCAAGGCCAAGGTGGTCGGCATCGACAAGCTCACCGACGTCGCGGTCTTGCGCATCGATGCGAAGAACCTGCCGACGGTGAAGATCGGCGATCCCGAAAAGACGCGCGTCGGCGAATGGGTGCTGGCGATCGGCTCGCCGTTCGGCTTCGAGAACAGCGTCACCGCCGGCATCGTCTCGGCGAAGTCGCGCTCGCTGCCCGACGAGGGCTATGTGCCCTTCATCCAGACCGACGTCGCGATCAACCCCGGCAATTCCGGCGGGCCGCTGATCAATACGCGCGGCGAGGTGATCGGCATCAACTCGCAGATCTACTCGCGCTCGGGCGGCTACCAGGGCCTCTCGTTCGCGATTCCGATCGACGTGGCGATGAACGTCGGCCAGCAGCTGCTCGCCAAGGGCAAGGTCAGCCGCGGCAAGCTCGGCGTCGGCATCCAGGACGTCGATCAGGGGCTCGCCGATTCCTTCGGCCTCGACCGGCCGCGCGGCGCGCTGGTGAGTTCCGTCGAACCGGGCAGTGCCGCGGCGAAGGCCGGACTGCAGGCCGGCGACATCATCCTCCGCTACAACGGCAAGGACATCACGCGCTCGGCCGATCTACCGGCGCTGGTCGCGGCCACCGCGCCAGGCAGCGAGGCGACGCTCTCGCTCTGGCGGCAGGGCGCGGCCAGGGACGTGAAGCTCACCGTCGGCGAGCTCAAGAACGTCGCCGAGAGCGACGCCACGGGCAGGGCCGAGCCAAAGGCGACGGACCGGCTCGGGTTGGCACTGCGGCCGCTCACGCGCGAGGAGCGGGCCGAGGTCGAAGGCGGCCAAGGCCTCATGGTCGAGGGCGTCGCCGATGGCCCCGCGGCGCGCGCCGGCATCCGCCCGGGCGACGTGATCCTCGCCGCCAATGGCGAGCGCGTCGGCAGCGTCGAGCAGTTGCGTGCGCATGTGGAGCGCGCGGGCAAGGGCATCGCGCTGCTGGTCAAGCGCGGCGAGCGGACGCTGTTCGTGCCCATCCGGATCGGCTGAGAGCTTGTGAAAATTTCTGCTGCGCGACCCGCTGGCTGCGTTGCGCGGTGCTCGCTCCCTCGCCTAACCCCTTGTTATGTCTCGGTCGCTGCGCTCCGTGCGCCTTGCCGTCGGCCCGCTCGCGACGAATTTTTTACAAGCTCTGAGTTTCGTCGCTCAGGGAGAAGCGATCGTCTCCAGCGTCCGCGAGCGCCAGTCGAGTACCGCGGTGCGCATGGTCATCTTGGCGGCGAGCTGCGGGTGCGTGTCGCGGATCACGCCGGCGGCGAATCCTGAAAGGAAGCGGCTCTTGAGCTCGGCGCGGGCGCGGTCGACGCCGATCTCGTCATAAGGCGCCGAGGCGAGCACGAGAAAGCCGTCGTCAGGAATGCGCCCCGCAGCCATGTTGGCCTCGATGATGCCGGCCGCCCGCCGGATCGGTTCGGCGAGGTTCGGGCTGTAGGGGCCGATGATCAGCGCGACGTTGGGCGTGTGCAGGAAGTCGAAGCCGCGGCCGAGACAGATCATCCATTCGCGGTGCTCGAAGTCGAGCTGGCGCTCGTGACGGGCGATCTGCTCGCGCACGGTGGCGATGCGCTCGAGATTGCCTTCGAGCAGCGGCAGCAGATCGGCACGCATCTGCCCCGGCATGTCGGGCAATAGCTCGGCGAGCCTAAGCGGCAGACGGGCGCGGTCCGCGGGCGGGAAGCTGGCCATGTCGAGCGTCTGGCCGTCGCGGCCATGGACGATGAGGGCGTCCTCGTCGGTTTCGAGGCCGCAGACGAGCGGATAGACGGTGCCGTGGCCGCTGCCGAAGATGTGCTCGATCTGCGTGCGGATTTCCAGGGTATGGCGCATCGCCGCGGCCGTGTCGTAATTGAAGCCGGCGCAGCCGCGGTGCGGATCGCCGCGGGAGAAATGGTAGGTGATCAAGAACAGCACGCGCCGGCCTTCGCCGACCATGCGCTGGACATGATGGGCGAGGACTTCGCCGAGGTGCGGCCAGCCGAGGTCGAACATGCCACCGAGGTTGCGGAAGGGCATGAGGATGCCGACCGGCGTGTTGGTGACCACCGGGATGTTCACGCGGCCGTCCATGCACTTGAGCACGGCGATCGCGGTCGGATGCTCGGCGAGATAGCGCTGGCGGGCGAGGAAGGCCTCCGGGCTGCGAAAGGCCTCGCCGTGCCGGCGGGCGAGGTCGAACAGCCAGTCGATGCGTTCCTGGATCGGGCGGCGGTGGATGGGCATCAGAGTCGCTCCTCGAGGATGGCGGTGATTTCGTCGTCGGTGAGCACGACCGGGTTGGTCTTCATGCTGCTGCCGCGGCTTGCGGCGACGATCTGCGGAAACTCAGCCGTGGTAACACGCCAGTGGGAAAGCCGGGGCAGGGCAAGCTGCTCCTCCCACTCGCGCAGGGTGGCGACGAGGAAGGCGCGGGCATCGTCGCCGTTCAATCCCTTCTGCATCGCGAAGCGGCGGCCGATCTCGGCGTACTTCGGCAGCGCGGGGCTCGTGGGGTCGCGCGCCTTGAGCGCGGCGATGTTGACCTGCGTGGCCGTGGCCACCAGCGTGCCGCAGGCCGCGCCGTGCGGGATCGGGAAGAAGGCGCCGAGCGGCGCGGCGATGCCATGCACGGAGCCCAGCCCGGTCTGGGCGAGGCAGATGCCCGAGACGAGCGAGGCATAGGCCATCTTTTCCCGCGCCTCGGCGTTGCCGGCATCGCGATGGAGCGGCAGCAGCGCGTCCTTGACGGCCATGATGCCCGAGCGCGCGAGCGCGTCGGTCATGGGATTCGCGCGCGTCGAGACGAAGGATTCGATGAGCTGCGTGAAGGCGTCCATGCCGTCGGCGGCGACGAGTTCGGGCGGGCAGGTGGCGAGCAGGTCGGGGTCGACGATCGCCCATTCGGCGACGAGCTTCTCGTCGCGGAAGGATTTCTTGTACTTGCCCGGCTCGGAGAGCACGGCGTTCTTGGTCGCCTCCGAGCCGGTGCCGGCCGTCGTCGGCACGGCGATGAAGGGCGTCGCCGGCCCGCGGTAGGGTAGTTCCGGCCCGACGCCCTCCAGGTGATCCATGACCGAATTGCCCGGCCTGAGCAGGCCCGCGATCGCTTTCGCCGCGTCGAGCGCCGAGCCGCCGCCGATGCCGATCACGGCGTCGAAGCCCGCGTCGCGCAGGCGGGCGACGGCATCATCGACGAAGGCCGGCGCAGGCTCGCCTTCGACCTTGAGCCATTCCCTGGCAAACCCGCGCGCGCCGAGTTCGCCGAGAAGCCACGCGCCGGCGGCCGATTCGGCGAACGAACGGCGGCCCGTGACCAGCAGCAGGCGTCGGCCGTACGAGCCGGCAATGTCGGGCAGCTTGCGGATGGCGCCGGCGCCGAACTCGATCCGCGGCAGGCGGGCGATGGAGAACGGCGCGATCATGCGGGCATCAGGCCGAGCATCGCCTCGCCGCGGCGCGGCTCGGCCATCATCGGCTCGACCTCGGCGCGCCAGGCGAGGTAATGCGGCGTCTGCTTGTGCAGGGCGGCGTCCTCGGCGCTCGCGTAGGCCTCGTAGAGGATGAAGCGGGCCGGATCGTCGGGCGACTGGAGCACGTCGAAGCGCCGGCACCCCGCTCGCGGACCGCGCCTTCGTGGTTGCGGCGGGTCGCCGCGACGAAAGCGGCGACGTGCTCCGGCTTCACGCGGACATGGACGAGGGTGACGTGCATACGGATCTCCCGGCTAGACGCTTTCAGCGGCCTGATTTTAGTCGCTAGAATTCGCGCCTTTGCATTTTTCCCGTGGAGGAGCCCATGCCCCACACCAAGACCCATGTCGAGTTCGCAGGCCGGCTGCTGATGGTCGGCTTCGGCTGCATCGGCCGTGGCGTGCTGCCGCTGATCCTGCGGCACATCGGCATGCCGCGGGAGCGCATCCGCATCGTCACCGACCAGGACACGCACCGCGACATCGCCGCGGCGCACGGCATCGGCATGCGCGTCGAGGCGCTGCGGCCCGACAACTACCGGCGCATCCTCGCCGAGGAACTCGGCCCCGGCGACTTCCTCCTCAATCTGTCGATCAACGTCGCCAGCGTCGATCTGATCGCCTGGTGCCAGGAGCATGGCGTGCTCTACCTCGATGCCTGCATCGAGCCGTGGGCCGGCGGTTACTACGACACGCGGCTTTCCCTCTCCGAGCGCTCGAACTACGGCCTGCGCGAACAGGCGCTGGCGCTGCGCAAACCCGGGCGCTGGCCGACGGCGGTGCTCACCCACGGGGTCAATCCGGGGCTCGTCTCGCATTTCGTCAAGCAGGCGCTGCTCGACATCGCGCGCGATGTCGGCGACACGGGCGGCGAGCCGCGCGACCGCGCCGGCTGGGCCGCGCTCGCCCGGCGGCTCGGCGTCAAGGTGATCCACGTCGCCGAGCGCGACACCCAGGTCTCGGCACAGCCCAAGCGTCCCGGCGAGTTCGTCAACACCTGGTCGATCGAGGGCTTCGCCGGCGAGGGCTGCCAGCCGGCCGAGCTCGGCTGGGGCGCGCACGAGCGGCACTTCCCGGCCGACGGCCACCGCCACGGCTACGGCTGCGAGGCCGCGATCTACCTCGACCGCCCCGGCGCGGCGACGCGCGTGCGCAGCTGGACGCCGCTCGAAGGCCCCTACCACGGCTTCCTGATCACGCACGGCGAGTCGATCTCGATCGCCGACTACCTGACGGTCAAGGAGGGCGGGCAAGTCGTCTATCGCCCGACCGTGCACTACGCCTATCACCCGTGCGACGACGCGGTGCTCTCGCTGCACGAGCTCGCCGGCAAGAACTGGCACCTGCAGGAGAAGCGGCGCGAGCTGTCCGACGGGCTCATCATCTCGGGCATGGACGAGCTTGGCGTGCTGCTCGGCGGCCACGCGAAGAAGACCTACTGGTACGGCTCGCGGCTGACGATCGAGCAGGCCCGCGCGCTTTGCCCCTACAACAATGCGACGAGCCTGCAGACCGCGGTCGGCGTGCTCGGCGGCGTCGTCTGGGCCATGCGCCATCCCGAGGCCGGCATCGTCGATCCCGACGACATGGACTTCCGCGAGGTCCTCGACGTCGCCGTGCCCTATCTCGGCGAGATGGCCGGCGTCTATTCGGACTGGACGCCGCTCGAAGGCCGCGGCGAACTCTTCCCCGAGGATCTCGACACCGACGATCCCTGGCAGTTCAAGAACGTGCGGGTGGTCTAGAAAAACGCCGCGTGCCGCGGAGAGAGTCCCCGCGGCACGCAGGGGCTGGCCGGGCCGGCTCAGGGCCGCGCGGACTTCCGGCGGCGGAGCGCGGCGCCCATGAGGCCCAGGCCCGCGAGCATCATCGCCCAGGCTTCGGGCTCGGGCACGGCCGTGACCAGCAGATAGGCGGGCTTCCCGCCCTCGGCGCTGCCGAATTCGAAACCGGAGTAGCCGGTGTAATTGAGCTCGTACTGGACCGAGGACTGGCCATTGCCGAGCGCCGTGCGCAGACTGTCGGTGATGTCGAAGCTCTTCCAGCCCGTGCCGCCGCTGAAATAGACCGTGCCCCCGGCGCTGAAGGTGCCGATATTGTCACGACCGTCAATGGTCCAGACCTTGAGCACGTCGAAGTTGAAGCTCGCCGACTGGATGTCCGCCGGCGCGACCGGCAAAAGCGGCGTGAGATCGAAGGTCAGCCTGGTGAAGGCAGTATTGCCCCAGCCGGGCTCGTACTCGTGATACACCGCGTTCGGATCGGCAGCGACTTCGCTCCAGTTATCCGCGCCGCCGTAATACCAGTTGCGCCTCCATACCACATCCCCGGCCGCCGTGACCGGGATCTGGTAGCTCGCCGCGACGGCCGAGGCGGCGGAGAACAGTGCCACCGCTGCCAGTGCGGCATGCAACGGCTTGAAGGAAAAACGCTTTTTCATTTCCGGACTCCCTCGTTCTGTTTGCTGACACCAGTCTCTTCCGTCGGGGCCGGTTGCTCTTTTGCGTCTCAATCTACGCCGGCCGGCCTGCCGGTCAATAGTCCGGAAAGACCATGCCGGTGCCGCCAATTCCGGCCATCGGGTCTCAGGCGCCGCCGTGCCGCCCGTCGTTCGTCCGCGGTTCGCCGCCCATGTCGCGATACTGCCGCCGCAGCCGGGCGAGGCCCCTGCGGTAGCTCTCCGCGTCGCCGTAGTCGAAGAACCGCGGATAACGCTCGTGCGCGGCAATGAGCCTGCGCGCGTGCTTGATCGGGCACCAGTACTGCTCGGTGCGCGCGGCGACCTCGCGCGCATAGGCGGCCACACCGTTGGCGTAGGAGCAGTAAAAGCAGTTGAACTTTTCCAGGGCGTTGAGATAGGGCAGGCCCTCGCGGTCGAAGACGAGATAGTCGCCGCGCCTGACCTTCGGGATGCGATAGACCGGGAAGCAGACCGCCTGGTAGAGCGTGACGAAGAGGTCCATGAGCAGGAAGGGGATCCAGCCCACGTAGATCACGGGCGCCGTGAGCACCACGAGCGGACGGGCGCGGACGACGTAGCGCAGCAGGCCGATGCGGTAACGCCGCTGGCGCCGCACGAGCTCGCCAGCGAGTTTGAGCCGCTGTTCCTCGAATTCCTCGCGCGCCTGCGCGTAGAGCGCCTCGATCTGTTCCTGAAGCTCGGCGATGCGCGCGAGCAGGTCCTGAAGTCTCTCCTTCACGGCGTTCTCCCGGGTTCTGGCCCGGCAATGGTAGCCGAGACCCGGTCGGCCGGCGTGTTACGGCGGCTGAGTTTCGGCAAGGCCACCGGTAGAGGCGGGGGTGTTTCGGGCGAGTCCGCAGACTGCAAATCGGGTGGGAGCGAATCTGACCGACCTCGATGGCGGAACTCCGAGCTTACCGCTGGGTGGCCGCGCCGGGGATGCCCGCTTTGGAGGTCTTTCCTGTCCGCGCGCCCCGTTTCGCGGACCGGCCTGTAGCCGATCCCGTGTCGTCGTTGCGCCCACTGCCCCGCGCGCCCGTCCGGCTGGATCGCTCCTCGATGGTGTGCGCGGGGATGGGTGTCCGGCCGGCCGACGCAGAGGAGCCATCACACAACGCCGGCGCAGACTCCGCCTTCGCCACGCTCAAGGTGGTCATGCCGGCAGCAAGCAGGCCGAGGACCCGCCGATGTCGATTCGACTCGATGAACCGGGGTGTCACTTGCCGCCGCTGCTGGCGGGCGCGGTCCCCGCGGTTTCCTCGCCCTTCGTCGTCCTGTTTTCGCCCTTCTCGCCCTTGATCGGCGCGATCGGCTGCGGCACCACCGTCTGGCCGGGACGCTGGGCGGCCTTCTTGTCTGTCTTCTGGTAGATCTGCCGGGCCTCGCCCGACATGCCGGCCATCCCCTCGGTTTCATCCTGCTTGGCGGCGTGCCCTGGCACGGTGGCAATCAGGGCAACGCCGAAGCATGAGCAGATCAGTATCCGAACCGGTTTCATTTCACGACTCCTTCAGGTTGATTTTCGGCGGTGGCGCCAGGCGACGGCGCCGGCGAAGAAGACCGGGGCGAGCGCAAGGCAGCACCACTCGATGGCCGCCGTCGCCGGATCGGCCGGCCGCGTCTGGGAAAGATGGCGGCTGATGATCCACATGTCCTGCCAAGCCAGCGGCGCGTGGTTGAAAAACTTCATGCGCAGCACCACGGCGGCCCAGCCGGGCCAGGCATGACGGTTGGTCTCGTAGTTGAGGGCCGAATGACACGAGGTACAGCGCGCCTCGGTGAGCCTGACCGGATAGGGCCGGGCTTCGCGGCGGGCATGTTCTTCCGCCCGGCGCCGCGCTTCCTCCCTGCGCGCGGCTTCGGCGCGCGCCTCCGCCTCGTGGCGCTGACGCTCGAAGTCCGCCTGCAACGACTCGCGTTCCTGTGCGGAGCGCACCGATTGCCGAGGCTGGTATTCCGAGACATCGACATCGGCCCAGGCGGGCGCAGCCGCCGGCAGGCCAAGCAGAAACCATTGGAAAAGCAGCCATCGCGACAGGATCACTTGCGCGGGCGCGGCGGGGTGCCGGCGCGCCAGCCGCGTGCCGCATCGCGTTGCTCGTAGGGAATGGCCAGGTGCTCGGTCGCCAGCCCATGCGCCTCGAGCCGACGGCGAATCTCCGCGAGGTCGTCATCGGTGATGCCTTTCCCGGCTTGCCTGCGCCGCGCCCGCAGCAACGCCCGTTCCCGCCTCGCCAGCGCGGGATCGGAGCAGACCGGACCCTCCGCGTCGTGGAGGACGGCCTCATGGAGGATGCGTGCGAGCGGAAGGTAGGGCTCGTCGGGCATGCCGAGCTCATGTTCGGCCTGAGCGATATCGTCGCGCCAGGGCGCCACCCAGCGGGCGACGAAACGGCCGAGAAATTGACCGGCCGTATGCGGCAGGTTCTCCCCGGCCAAGGCATGCGTGTAAAGATACGCGACACATTCCAGCTGGGCGGAAACGTGGTCGGCGAGGTCGAAGAAATCCTCCGCCGGCGCCAGGCCGCATGCGCGATACCACTCTTCCATCTCGCGCACGCTGCCGCCGTTGAAACTGCCATCGAGGTAGGTGCCGGTATTGATGGGCACCGCACGCGGTGGCTGCAGGAACAACCGGCTATAGGTCTGCAGCAGCCGGTCCGGATCGTATCGGCCGATGCGGCGCCGGAATTCCGCGATCTCGTCTGCGCAGTCATAGCCGATTTCTCCTGCCAGCTCCTCGAGGTCGGCAGGCAGGTCGTAGCACAATGCCGCGCAGAACGAGGTAGCGACAGGCGGCCGCAAGGCGTGCGCCAGGCACAGGTAAAAGTCGCCGCGCAGCGTGTCGATGTCGTTCGATCGGATATCCATGCTTGCTCCTGCGGCGGTCGTCCCGTGCGGGGACGACCGCGTTTGCGGGCGGTTACTGGCCGGGACTGGCCGAGAGGTCGAACTGCTTCTCGCCGAAGGTGTAGATGGCGAAGTTGAGCGCGAGGCCGAGCAGCGCGACCATCCATTCGGTCAGCGAGGGCGCGTACTGGATCAGGCCGGGCACCCAGGAGCCCTTGAACAACGGCACCATCTGGCCGGCGATCACGAATTCGTAGCGGCCGATGAAGGTGGCGACGATCACCAGCAGCGCCGCATAAACCAGCGAGCCGCCTTGCATCAACAGGTAAAGCGCCGCCGCCAGCGCCGCGATCTCGACCCAGAATACCGGGCTGGCCACGACGGCGTGCCAGACCTGCAGGCCGTCGAGATTGCTCCACAGGCCGCCCCAGGCGCGTACCACCACCGAAACCAGCAGCAGCGCGGTAAACAGCGCCATGCCGCTGCGGCCGATGCCTTCGAGTACCTTGCGCGTCGGCTCCGGCGCATTGGCGATGCCGCCGTGGCCGATCGCGATCGCGACGATGATGCCAGCCAGGCCCATCACCATCGACTCGAAGATGCCGTAGACCGGCAGCATCGGGTCGTACCAGACAGGCCGCATCGACATCAGGCCGAACACCGCCGCCGAGCCGGCCGCCAGCAGCCCGCCGGTGACGAACAGCGCGTAGCCGAGGGGGCGCATGCCGGCCGGCGACCAGCCTGGTTTGCTCACCTTGGCGTAGCTCGCCAGCAGCACCCAGATGTAGAGGAACACCAGGATCGGCTTCCAGAACAGCGGCGAGGTGGTCTGCAGGTTGAACAGGATCGCGTAGGTGGCGCGGAACGGATGCCCGAGCTCCAGTCCCAGCACCAGGATGCCGCCGATCAGGGCGGCGATGGCGATCCACAGCACGCGCTTCATCGAGGCGTACAAGCCCTCGATGTCGAAGACGAAGGCGGTGCCGGCGACGAAGGCCATGCCGATCGAGAATGAGACGAAATAGTCGTAGGTCACCACCGGCAGCCCCCAGGCCAAGGGGCCGTGGCTGGTGGTGTTGTAGGCGGCATGACCCTGCGAGAACAGGTTCATGCCGACGACGACGGCGCTGACCGCCAGGGCGGCCACCGAGGCGAGCCATACCTGGTTCACCGATGCGGGTTTGCTTGTGCTCATGCGAATCTCCTCAAGCCTTGTTCGTGGTGGAACGGCTGCTCGGCACGGCACTGCCGGCCGCGCCGGCGCCGGTCAGGTAATAGACCTGCGGCTTGTTGCCGGTATGGTCGAGCAGGCGTGTGCCGTTCTTCTGCGAGATCAGCCGGCTGACCTGCGAGTTCGGATTGTCGAGGTCGCCGAAGTAACGGGCCTTCGGCGCACAGCTCCGGACGCAGGCCGGCACGAACTCGAGAAGTTCCGGGATCGACTCGTCGAGGTCCGGCACGCCCTTGGGCGCCTTGCTGATCTTGTGGTAGCAGAAGGTGCACTTCGAGACCACGCCGTTCGGCTGGATGCCGACGCCGTGGGCGGCATCCTGCTGCGGCCCCTTGTAGGGCGGGTTCCACGACAGATCGCCCTCGCCCTTGAACACCTGCTTGAGATTGGGCTCGATGAGCGGCTTCTCGTCGGTGTAGAAGCGCACGCCGTACGGGCAGGCGATCATGCAGTACTTGCAGCCGATGCACTTGTTCCAGTCGATCAGCACCACGCCGTCCTCGGTCTTGTAGGTGGCCTTGGTCGGGCAGACGTGCATGCACGAAGGCTCCTCGCAATGCATGCACGGCCGCGGGAACCATTTCAGCGATGGCGTCGGCTGTCTGCCTTCCGTGTAATAGAGGACGTCCTGATAGTTCTCGCCGGGCAGCCGGTTGTTCTCCATCTGGCAGGACGTGCTGCACGCCTGGCAGCCGGTGCATTTTTCCAGGTCGATGACCATTCCCCATTTCGCCATGGTGACTCCTCCTTACGCTTTCTCGACCGACACCTTGCCGGTGTAGTAGTTGGCCATCCCGGTCACCCGGTCCGACTGCTGATTGACGATCGTATCGACGTGCGAACCGCGCCCTTTCGCCCAGCGGCCGTGCGCCCAGTGGCCGTGTTCGAAGGGCAGTACGATCACATCGGGGCGCGTCAGTTCGGTCACCCGCGCGATCGCCTCGATCTCGCCGAGGTTGTTCTTGATCCTGATGCGGTCGCCGTCCTTGAAGCCCTTCGCCTGGGCGACGCTCGGGTGCACCTCGCAGACCGCCTGCGTCTTGCCGCCGACCGTCGGCTGGAACAGGGCGATGCAGTTGGGCAGATTGGCGCCGCGCCCCTCGCAGTGCAATGCCGTCTTCGGCGTGACGAAGTGGAGATCGCCGCTGCCGGTGTATTTCGGCTCTTCCCATTGCGGGAACATCAGCTTCTTCGGATCACGCCCGGTGGTCTTGGCGATCCATGCGGCCTCATGCTCCAGCTTGGACGACTTGAACTCGAACTTGCCCGAGTCGGTCTTGAGCAGTTTTGCCTTGACCTCCTCGGGTTTCATCGGTTTGTTGTAGCCCTTGCCGTCCCATTCGAAGAACTCGCCGCGGATCTGTCGCCACAGGTAAGGCTTCTTGTACCAGGAGCCCTTCTGCACCCAGGTGTCGAAGTCCTTGACGCCGTTGTCGCCCGGGTTGGCCTCGAAGCCCTTGGCCAGGTGGCGCAGGATGTTCTCGACGTTGTCGAGCTTCTTGTAGTACTCGCCCGTCGGTCCCTTGATGCGTTTGCCGATCTCGATGAGCACGTCGCCGAAGGTCTTCGTGTCATAGAGCGGCTTGATCGCCGGCGTGCGGATCTGGGCGAGCGGGTAGCCCTGGAAGGGATAGGTCGGCGCATCCTGCCAGCGCTCGAGGTAGGTGTTGTCAGGCAACACCAGGTCGGCCATCCAGGCCGTCTCGCCGGGGAAGGGCGAGGTGTCGATGACGAACATGGTCTTCAGCGCCTCTTCCCAGTCCCGGGCGTTGGGTGTCGAGAAGGCCGGGTTGGTCATGTAGAACATCGCCGTGTCGAGCGTGTAGCCGGCCTTGCCGGAAAGCTGGTTGGCGCCGGCCTCCTGGATCATGTTCTTGGCCAGCTTGTAGCCGCGCTCGTCGCCCTGCAAATCGATGCGCGGAAACTTCTTCCACGGGCCGTTCTTCGCATAGTCGTCCATGTGCTGCGCCGGATCGGCCGGTGCGGGGCCATAGGCCGGACCCATCTGGTAGGCGAGGCCCCCTTCGGCGAACAGCGAGCCGACCAGGGCGTTGAGCGAATGGATCGCCATGCCGTTGTAGAGGCCGTTGCTATGGGTGTGCGCGCCGCGTTCGAAGAGTGCGATCGCCGGGCGCGTGGTGCCGAACTCGATGGCGGTCTTGATGATCAGATCGGCCGGGATCGTCGTGACGCCCTCGGCCCATTTCGGCGTCCGATCCTTCAGTTCCACGTTCCACCAGTCGATGAGGCCATGCGTCCAGCGCTCGTTGAAACTCGCCGGATCGAGCGTCTGTCCGGTCTTGAAATGGTTCTCGCCATCCTTGAAGTTGCCGACGAAATGGCGTTCCCAGAGGCCCTCGGTGAGGATCACGTGCGCGATCGCCAGCGCCAGCGCGCCGTCGGTGCCCGGCTTGATCAGCAACGCCCGATCGGCGGCAGCGGCCGTCTGGTTCATGTGCACGTCGACGTAGGTGACGCGCGTCTTGGGCACCTTTTCGCCGCGAATGTAGCCCCACACCTGCAGGTTGTTGTTGTAGGGGCGGAAGGCTTCGAGGAAATTCGCGCCGAACATCAGCAGATAGTTGGCATTGCGGTAGTCGTAGGAACTGTACGAGGCGTTGCCGTCGGTGCATTGCTTGGCCACCACCGAGCCGTCGGAGCAGATCGACGAGTGCCCGATCGGCACGTTCGGCGAGCCGTAGAGCTGGCCGAAAGGCACGATGTTGACGCCGACGTCGGAGGCGCCCCAGCCGCGGCCGAAGAACAGGCCGAAACGGTGCGACTCGCCCTTGTCGCGCAAAGCATTCAGACGGTCGGCGACGATCTGGAAGGCCTCTTCCCACTTGATCGGCACGAACTTCGGATCCTGGTCGCGACCCTTCTGCGGATTGGTGCGCTTCATCGGCCCCTTGAAGCGGTCGGGGTCGTAGAGGATGTAGGTGCCGAGGAACATCTTCGGGCAACCCTTGCCGTTGGCGATCGGATGCTCCGGGTTGCCATAGATGGCATGAACGCGGCCATTCGTCGTATAGACATGGATGCCGCAACGGGCCGGGCACTGGCCGCAGATGCTGGTCGTGATCCGGGTCTGGTTGTCCGCCGCATTGGCCTTGGCCTCGGAAAGGGCCGTCAGGCCGGCGATCTGGCCGCCGCCGCTGATGGCCCCGGCCGCGCCGGCCGCGCCGCTGGCCTGGAGAAATCGCCGGCGGGATAGCTTCGTTTTCAGGATTTCCATCCTTTCCTCCTCCTCTCGTCACTTCGTTTCAGACGTGCGGACCGAACATGGCCGCGACTCCCTGCATCAACCGCTGACTCTTCCGGCAGACCTGGCAGAGGTCATCGCCGGTTTCGTAGACAACCTGCCCGCACGATCTGCAGCTTCGAGCCTTCCATCGGGCGAGCACTTCGAACATCGAATGGCCGCCTTCCGGTTCCACGCGAATGGCGCCGTCCGGACAGAGGCGTGCGCATTGCCCACAGGCGATGCAGCGCGCGGCGAAGAAGCGGAGCTCGGCCGTATCGGCGGCTTCCTCGCGCTGCAGCGCCTGGGTGGGGCATATCCGTGCGCAGATGCCATGACCGCTGCATTCGCCGAGCCTTATCTGCGGCAGGATTTCTCCGGGCAATTCCCGCCCGTGCCGCCGGGCGATCGCGGCGAGCGCCGTCACCGCACGCAGACGGTCGAGCGGTGCGGCAGGCTCGCGCAGCACGACGGCTTCGCCTTCCCCATTGCCGCTTTCCGTCAATGCCTCGGCGCTGCGCGACATGCTGCCCAACAGGTTGCGGAAGAACGTCCGCCGGCCCATGCGAATCTCGGCATCGGCCGCGGGGATCGATGGTGCGAGCCGCTGCGGTGCCGGCAGGTGTGAAATGACGGGCAGTGCATCGAGTGGCTGGCCGGCCTGATGCAGCCGGATGCGCGCCTCGGTAACGGCGGCGACCCATTCCGTCATCGTTGCGCCGGCCCGACAGTCGGCGCAGCCGCCACGATCGAGCAGATGGATCGGCCTGTCCCCGGCGCGCTCGGCGAGGGCGATCAGCCACCCGGCGGAGAGACCGCCGAGACAGGGTACGCGCAACGTCCCCGCGGGCGACGCATCGAACGGCACGCGCCAGCAGTCGATACAGACTTCCGTTGCCGCCGGGTCGGGCGACGCCGGCGCGGCGAAGCCGTCGGCGGTGATCGCGGCGGTGGGGCAGACGGCCGCGCATCGGCCGCAGCCGATGCATTCGTCGACGAGCCCGGGCACGCCGTCGGCCAAGGCGATGGCGCCGGTGGGGCAGGCCTCCTGGCACGATCCGCACGCGTAATCAGGAAAGCGTATGGACAGGCAGGCTGCCTCGGCGAAGCGCAGGCGCGGGCTTGCGTTGAGGGAACCCCGTTCGGTGAGCGGACCGTCGTTCATGTCTCGGAAAAAACGAGCTGGTGCGTGGGTTACGCAACAAGCGGGCCAGCGACGGAGTGATTCCGCTCGTGTCCAGATTCCATGAGGCTGACGGGGCGATCGTGCCACGCGCGCATGGGTGGGGCATCGTTACGCGGGCGTAACGGCCGGCAGGAATGGTGCGCTGCATCGTGCTACGCCGGCGTAACACCTCGGGGTGGAACGGGAAATCGGTTGCGGCGATACGGTGCGACTGGACTATCATCGTTCGCGATGAACGGGAACGACTGGGGAATCAGCCGCCGAAGATTCGTGGCACTCGTGGCCGCGGGACTTCCCTTCGGCAGGCCCGTTCTCGCCGCGGGCGAGCCGCGCGTCCTGCGCATCGGCCTGACGCCCGTATTCCTCGATGATCAGGTCGGCTTCATCACGCGCTGGCGCCGATGGATCGAAGAGAAACTCGACCGGCCGGTCGCTTTCATCCAGCGAGGCAACTACCGGGAAATCGTCGACCTGCTGCTTGCCGGCAAGCTCGACTTCGCCTGGCTGTGCGGCTATCCCTACGTGCGCCATCGCCGCCAGCTGCAGCTCGTTGCCGTGCCGCTCTGGCAGGGGCGGCCCCTCTACCGTTCCTACCTGATCGTCGCGGACACCTCGAGTTTCCGCAGTCTGGCCGACCTGCGCGGCGCGACCTTTGCCTATTCGGATCCCGATTCGAACTCCGGTTTTCTCTATCCGCAGTATGCGCTGCGGGCGATGAACGAAAATCCGGTGACCTACTTTTCCCGGACTTTCTTCACCTGGGCGCATCGGACGGTGGTCGAGGCCGTGAGCGTCGGCCTCGCCGATGGCGGAGCGGTCGACGGCTACGTCTGGGAGACGTTGGCGCGGACCCGGCCACAGCTGACCCAGGGCACGCGCGTGATCGACCGTTCGCCGTGGCTGGGTTTCCCGCCCTTCGTCGCGCGCGGCGACATCGCTGCCGGGGAGCTGCGCCATTTCCGCACTGCGCTGATGAGCATGGCGGCGGACGGCCGTGGGGCGGAATTGCTCGGCAATCTCGGCCTGGACGGATTTGTGGCCGGCGACGACAGGCTCTTCGATGGCATCGCCCGGATGATCGAGAAGATGCGCCGGCCATGAGTCCGCTCGCCCATCTTTCGCTACGCTGGAAGATCCCGCTCAGGGTGATGGGCGCGGTGCTGGGAACGGCGCTGGCGGTGACGTTGGCCCTGCTGGCGCGCGACTACGACGACATGCGCGCCAATCTGACGGCGCACGCCAAGAGCCTCGGCCGGGTGATGGCGAACACGCTGGTCGCGCCGATGCTGCATGACGATGTCTGGCGCGCCTACGAGGTGATCAAGTCGGCGCACGATGGCGCCGCAATTGCGCCGGAGCTTCAGGCGGTCGCCGTGCTGGTGACCGACGCGGAGCGCCGTGTCTTCGTCTCGAGCCGGCCGCGCGATTTCCCGATCGGCAGCGACCCGACCGTTCGCGGCGGCTCTTTCGCCGAGCTGCGGGACGTCCTGTCCGCCGCGACCGTGATGGAGCAGACCGTCGTCGAGCCCGCCGACTCGCCCCATTATTTCGTCACTTCGCCGCTCGTCGCCGATGGCGTGGTGCTCGGTCATGTGATCCTGGCGTATTCGAAGGTGGCGTTCCTGCCACGCTTTTTCGGCCTGGTGAAGCAGGCGACCCTGGTTACCCTGCTGGTGCTGGCCCTGATCTTGCCCATCTCCTGGGTCTGGGCCGGCCACACCGGTGCGCCGCTGGTGGCGCTGGCTCAAGCGATGCGCCAGGTGCCGAACCAGCTCGCCGAGGCCGAGTCGGCCCGTCTGCCGCAGAGCGGCGACGAAATCGGCCAGCTTGGCGACGCGTTCCGGCGCATGCTGGCGGAACTGAAACGCAAGGAGGAATTGGAGCGCCAGATGCTCGCCTCCGAGCGGCTGGCGGCGGTGGGGCGGCTCTCCGCCGGTATCGCCCACGAGATCAACAACCCGCTCGGCGGCATGCTGACGGCGATCAAGACCTGGCAGCGGCACGGCAGCGGCGATCCGCTGGCGGCGCAGACGCTTTCCCTGCTCGAGCGCGGCCTGACGCAGATCCGGAATACCGTCTCGGCGCTGCTCGTCGAAACGAAGACCGAGGACCGTTCGTTCGCGCCGGCCGATATCGACGACCTGCTGATCCTCGTCGAAGGGGAGGCGCATGCCCGGTCGGTGCGCGTCGAGGTTGCCGGCACCCTGGCGGAGGCGCTGCCGCTGCCGGCGACGCTCGTGAGGCAGATCCTGCTCAACCTGCTGCTCAACGCCGTGGCCGCCGCAGCGCCGGACGGCCGCGTCTGGCTGGAGGTCGGCACGGAGCAGGGCCGGCTCCGGCTCATGGTCGGCAACGATGGCGAGCACATCAGCGACGAACGCATGGCGACGCTCTTCGAGCCTTTCGCGAGCGGCAGGGAAAAGGGCCACGGCCTCGGGCTGTGGGTCGTCTACCAGATCGTCCGGCAGCTCAACGGCGGCCTCTCCGTCGAAAGCCAGCCCAACCACACAGTCTTCAGCGTCGAGATTCCCTATGAGATGCCCGCCTGACAGAAAGCCACGCCTGCTGCTCATCGAAGACGACGAGATCATGGGCGAATCGCTCGGCCAGTTGCTCGGCCTCGAAGGCTTCGAGGTGACATGGGCCCGCACGGCCGAGGCGGGCCGGCAAGCCCTCGGTACGGCGAACTTCTGCGTCGTCGTCAGCGACATCCGGCTGCCGGACAGGAACGGCGGCGATCTCTTTCTCGAACTGCGCGCGGGCCAGACCAATCTGCCGCCCTTCCTGTTCATGACCGCCTACGGCACCATCGACCGCGCCGTCGCTCTGCTCAAGGCCGGTGCCGCCGACTACATCACCAAGCCCTTCGACGTCGACGTGCTCGTGCAGAAGGTGCGCGGGCTGGCCGAAGACTATGGCGTCGATGCCGACGAGGATCTCTCGCTCGGTGTCTCGCCGGCGATGCGCCAGATCGCCGCCTCGCTGCCGCGGCTCGCGCGCCACGGGGCGACGCTGCTGCTCACCGGCGAGTCCGGCGTCGGCAAGGAACACGTGGCGCGGCTCTTCCATCACCACGCGGTGGGCGGTGACGAGAATTTCGTCGCGGTCAATTGCGCGGCGATCCCGGAACCGCTCATGGAAGCCGAACTCTTCGGATACGAAAAGGGCGCCTTCACCGGCGCGGTCAGGGCGAAGCGCGGCCTCATCGAGCAGGCACACCAAGGAACGCTGTTCCTCGACGAGATCGGCGAAATGCCCCTGGCGATGCAGGCCAAGCTCCTGCGCGTGATCCAGGACCGTCGTTTTACCCGGCTCGGCGGCGAAAAGCCGCTCGTCTCCGACTTTCGCCTCGTCTGCGCCACGCACCGCGACCTCAAGGCGATGGTCGAAGCAGGCCAGTTCCGCGAGGATCTCTACTACCGCATCCACGTGCTGCATCTGCGCATTCCGCCGCTGCGCGAGCGGCCCGCGGACATCCGCTGGTTCCTGCGCCATTTCGTCGAGGACTTCAACCGGCATCATCCCGAAGAGGCACGGCGGATCGATCCGCGCACCGAGCAGGTGCTCATGGCCTACGCCTGGCCCGGCAACGTGCGCGAGCTCAAGCACGCGGTCGAGCGCGCCTGCATCCTGGCGCGCGGACCGCTGCTCGGCCCCGAGGCATTCTTCGATAGCGTCGAGGAGGATGCCGGAGCGCAGGCCCAGGCGCCCTCCGCGCCCCTCGCCGAATATCTGATGGCCTGCGAGCGCGATTACCTCACGCTCGTCCTGGGACGCCACGGCGGCCACATGACACGCGCCGCGGAGGCGCTCGGCATCACGCGCAAGACCCTTTGGGAAAAGCTGCGCCGGTTGGGTATCCGGGCGCGGGAAGACTCCTGACGCCTGGTGCCAGCGGAAGACACGGCAGTTCGGGGCCATCCCGGCGTGTTACGGCGGCTGAGTTTGGGGAAGGCCGGGCCGGTCGCCGGCCTGTCGTCCGGGCATGGGAGGTCACCCCGCGGCAATCGTCGGCCGGAGACCCGCAGGCGTTCAGCACACGAACGAGAGCGCGAGCCCCAGGAGCGCGCAGACGCCGATCACCTTCATGATGTCGATCTTGTACTTCCAGAGCGCGACGAAGGCCGCGAGGGCGACGAGCACCGCGGGCCATTCGAACGGCCCGCCGAAGGGCGCGGCTGCAGTGGCCTGGGGCCAGAAGGTGTGCCAGGCGAAGAAGACCGCGAGGTTGAGGATGACGCCGACGACGGCCGCCGTGATCGCGGTGAGCGGCGCGGTGAACCTGAGTTCGCCGCGGGTCGCTTCGACGAGCGGCGCGCCGGCGAGGATGAACAGGAAGGAAGGCAGGAAGGTGAAGAAGGTCGCCACCGTCGCACCGGCGAGTCCTGCGGCTACCGGATCGGCGAATACCTCGCGGGTCACGCCGCCGATGTAGCCGACCCAGGTGACGACCATGATCAGCGGTCCCGGCGTCGTCTCGCCGAGCGCCAGGCCGTCCATCATCTGCGGGCCGGTGAGCCAGGCCGCCTCCTCGACCGCGTGCTGATAGACGTAGGGCAGCACCGCATAGGCGCCGCCGAGGGTAAGGAACGCGGCCTTGGTGAAGAACGCGCCCATGTCGGACAGCACCGGCGACCCGCCGAGCAGTGCCATGGCGATCGCCCAGATCGCGATGAAGATCACGGTCGTGAGGATCAGCTTGGCCCACGAGAATTTCGCATGCGCCGGCGGTGGCGTATCGTCGTCTATCAGCGCCGGGCCATATTGCTTGTTCGATGCCCCGTGGCCGCCGCCCGCCTGGAATTTCGCCGGCGCGAGTTTTCCGCCGACGGCGCCCAGCGCCGCGGCCGCGAACACGATCCAGGGAAAGCCGATGTCGAAAACGAAGATGCCGATGAAGGCCAGCGCGGCGATCGCGGCGAGCACTTCGTTCTTGATCGCCTTCGAGCCGATGCGCCAGGCCGCGAACAGCACCACGGCGACGACCGCGGGGCGGATGCCGGCGAAGATGCCGGCGACGAGCGGCACGTCGCCCCAGGCGAGATAGACCGCGGCCAGCAGCGAAAGCAGCGCGAAGGCGGGCAGGAAGAAGAGCACGCCGGCGATCACGGCCCCGGCGACGCCGTGCAGCAGCCAGGCGATGTAGATCGCCAGCTGGATCGCCTCCGGCCCCGGCAGCAGCATGCAGTAGTTGAGCGCGTGCAGGAAGCGGTGCTCGGAGATCCAGCGCCGGCGCTCGACGAGCTCCTGGTGCATCATCGATATCTGCCCGGCCGGGCCGCCGAAGCTGATGAAACCGAGCTTGAGCCAGTACTTGAAGGCTTCGCCAAGCGTGGGCGGCGGCGGAGGGGCGGTGGGCTGGTCAGACATCGGCGTTCTCCCCGCGGAAGTGGTCGTAGAGGCCGTCGAAGACGGCCATGGCCCGTTTCAGCAGCTCGTCGTCGTCGGCCGCTGCCGCGCGCAGGCCGCGCAGCACGGCTTCGACGCCCGCGGCCTCGGGCACCGGCGCGCCACCGACGTCGAGGACATGGACGATGGCGCCGATCTTCGTGAGCGCCGGGTCGTCGAGGCCGAAGCTCGCGGCGAGCACCTCGAAGGTCACGCGGCCGCCGACGTGGGTGAAGCGCGCGCCGTCGAAGTCGAAGCCGACGGCCGTCCTCGGGCACTTCTTCGCATCGGCGAGCCAGAGGAATTTCGCCTTGCGGTCGATGAAGCGGCGGATCAGCCAGGCCGAGGCCAGGCGGTCGACCCAGAGGTGCCGGCGTGTCGCCCAGGTGCGGCCGCGAAACTCAGCCGCGGTAACACGCCGGATGTCGCCGGCGGCCGCGTGCGGCTCGCCCTCGGCCGCGGCGGCGAGTCCGGCGAGCGCCGTTTCCGCCTGCCGGCGCGCTTCGCCGGGAAAGAAATCGGTCGCGGCGATCGCCGAGAACTCGCGGCGCAGCGACTGCACCGTGCGGGCATCGGCTTTCGCCGCCGCTTGGCGCACGCACTCGATCAGGCGGCCGTAGTCGGCGCTGCGGTCGAACAGCGAGACGAAGCGGGACGCCTGTCCGCCTTCGGCGCGGACGTCCAGCACTTCGGCGCTGCCGCCGGCCGCGGTGACGTCGGCGGCGAGCCGTTGCAAGGCCTCCGCCCGCGCCGCCGGCAGCAGCCAGGCGCCGTCCCTCAGCGCCGCGCAGCCCAGCGCCTTCGTCGCCCGCCAGAGGCGGACGCGCGCGGCGGCCGGCCTGGCCGGCAGGGTGGCGACGAGCAGCGCCCAGTTGCTTTCAGGGTTCATGTAACCGATGATACGTATATGTATCACCTGTTACAAGAGCAGAGTTCAGGCGACGGCGGCCCGGGGCATGCGGGCTTCGCGGATCGGCAGGTTGAGCGCGGCGGCCGCTGCCGCCAGCGCCATGTCCGCGTGCCACATCCATGTGTAGTCGCCGCCGTGGGCGAAGGCGAGGCCGCCCAGCCAGGCGCCGAAGAAGCCGCCGACCTGGTGGGTGAACAGGACGAGGCCGAAGAGCGTTGCCAGATGGCGCGTGCCGAACAGCTTGGCCGTCAGCCGCGCCGTCGGCGGCACGGTGGCGAGCCAGGTGAAGCCGAGGCCGGCGGCGAAGAGATAGAAGGTCAGGTCGGTGCGCGGGCTCGCGAGGTAGAGGGCGATGAAGAGTGCGCGCGAGCCGTACATCCAGAAGAGCACGAGCTTGCTGCGGTAGCGGCCGACCCACCAGCCGGCGGCGATGCTGCCGGCGATGTTGGCCAGCCCGATGATCGCCAGCGACCAGCTCGCCACCGTCGGCGGCAGGCCGCAGAGATTCACCTCGCCCGGCAGATGGGTGACGAGGAAGGCGATGTGGAAGCCGCAGGTGAAGAAGCCGGCGTGGAGCAGCAGATAACTGCGGTCGGCGAAGGCCCCGGCGATGGCGGCCCCGAGTCCGCCGGACGGCCCGGCCTCGTGGCGGTGCGGCGCATCGCCGCGGCTGACTTTGCCGACGAGCGGCAGCGCCGCGAGCGCCGCGGCGGCGAGCGCCCAGAGCGCACCGGCCCAGCCGAATCCGGCGATCAGGCGCTGGACGACGGGCGCGAAGACGAACTGGCCGAAGGAGCCGCCGGCATTGATGAAGCCCGAGGCGAGGCCCTGGCGGCTGGCCGGCAACTGTTGCGCCACGGCGCCGAAGAGCACCGAGAAGCTGCCGATGCCGGCACCGGTGGCCATCATGATCCCGAGCGTGAGCACGAGGCCGGCTTCGCCGGGAAGAAGCGGCGCCAGTGCGCAGCCCGCGGCGAGCACGAGCAGGCCGGCGACGAGCACGCGCTTGGTGCCGTAGCGGTCGGCGAGCGCGCCGGCGACGGGCTGCACGGCGCCCCAGATCAGCTGGGCGATGGCGAGGGCGAAGCTCATCGCCGCGATGCCGACGCCGGTGGCCGCGTCGATGGGCATGACGAAGAGGCCCATCGACTGGCGGATGCCCATGGTGACGAGCATGATCGCCGCGGCCGCCAGGGCGAGCGGCCAGAAGCGGGAAGGGGCGTCGGGGGCGTCGGCTGCGCGCATCCGCGCCACGTTAGCCGATGAGCACGGCCCAAACAACCGCGACGGGGTGAGGGACATGAGCGAGCGCCAACGCATCTACGTTGCCGCCTTCCTGCGCGCGCTGGCGACGGGCATGGCCGGGGTGCTGCTCGGCCTGCACCTCGCGCGCACGGGCCTTGCCGCGGCCGAGATCGGCCTGGTGCTGAGCGCCGGGCTCGCCGGGGCCGTGGCCGCGCTGTTCGCGGTCACCTGGTGGGGCGACCGGATCGGCCGCCGGCGCTGCCTGCTCGCGCTGTCGCTGGCAGGCGCCTCGGGCGGTGTCGTGATCGCCTTCGGCGGCTCTCTGGAGACGGTGCTCGCCGCGGCGACGCTGGGGATGGCGAACGGCATGGGCCGCGACCGCGGCGCGGCGCTGGTGCTCGAACAGGCCATCCTCCCCGCGCTCGGCAGCGATGCAGAGCGGACGAAATCCTTCGCCTGGTACAACCTGCTCATGGATGCCGGCCACGCCCTGGGCGCGCTCCTCGCGGCGCTGCCCGAACTGCTGGAAGCGCAGGGCATCGCCGCCGAGGCGGCCTTTCGCGCCGCCTTCCTCCTCTACGCGCTGCTGCTGGCGGCCGGGATTCCGCTCTATGCCGGGCTTTCGGCCGCCACGGAGGCGCCCCGCGCGGCGGCCGTGCGCTTGTCGCCGGGCAGCCGGCGCATCCTCTGGCGCATCTCGGCCCTCTTCGGCATCGATGCACTCGCCGGCGGCTTCCTCGCCGGGTCGCTGGTGTCGTACTTCTTCTTCGAGCGCTTCGGCGTTTCCGCGACGGCCATCGCCGCGCTCTTCTTCGCCGCGCGCTGCCTCAATGCCGTCTCGCATCTGGGCGCAGCCTGGCTCGCCGGGCGCATCGGCCTCGTCAATACCATGGTGTTTACGCACATTCCGTCTTCGCTGCTGCTCGCCACGGTGGCCTTCGCGCCGAGCTTTGCGGTCGCGGCGATCCTTTTCCTGCTGCGCGAAGGGCTCGTGGAGATGGACGTGCCGACCCGGCAATCCTATCTGATGGCGGTGATGCGGCCCGAGGAGCGGACTTTTGCGGCCGGCATCACGCACCTGGTGCGGCTTTCGGGCTGGGCGGCCGGACCGGCGTTCGCCGGCTGGCTGATGCAGGCGGTGGCGGTCGGCAGCCCGCTCGTCGTCGGCGCGGCGATGAAGATCGGCTACGACCTCGCGCTCTGGCGCGCCTTCAGGCACATCAGGCCGCCGGAGGAGGGGCGCTGAAACTCAGCTGCCGTAATACGCCGTGCCGCGCTCGGGCGCGCCGACGAGCAGCACGGCACAGCTGAGCTCGCCGATCACCTGATGGGCGATGTTCGAGAGCTTGCGTCGCCGGTTGCCGACGACGACCAAGTCCGCACCCAGTTCGCGCGCGGCCTCGACGATGGCCGGTCCGGGCGCGCCCTCGACGACCCGCGTTTCGCAGGCCACGCCCTCGAGGCGCATCAGGCCGGCCTTGTGTTCGGCGTCCTCGGCGGCGCTCTCGCGCGTGCGGCCATCGCCGGCGACGGCGACGACCGTGACCGGGGTGCGGGTGGCCTTGGCGATCTGCATGGCCAGATCGGCGACCGAGTCGCTGAAGTCGGAGCCGTCGCTGGCGACGAGGATGCCGGACCGCCACATGCGCGCCTGCCAGCCGGCGACCAGCACGTGGCAGCCGGCCTCGGCGATGATCTGCGAAGCGATGTCGCCCACGAGCCGTTCCTTGATTCCGCCGCGCGGCGGCCGGCGACCGATGACGAGGATGTTGGTGTCGGCGTCGGCCGCGGCGGCGACGACCTCCTTCGCCGGCGGCTTGCCGTGGCGGACGATCTCCTCGATGTCGACGCCGGCGGCGCGGGCCTGGTCGGCGACGGCGGCAAGCCGCGCGCGCGCGAGTTCATCGTCGGCCTCGGTCTCGACCGAGGTCATCACGTCGAGGGTGACGCCGAAACGGGCAGCCAGCGCCAGCGCGATCTCGGTCGGTGCGCGCGAGAACTCGCTGCCGTCGGTGGCCAGCATCAGCCGCTGGCGGCGCAGCCCGTCGGGCAGCACCTTGCCGTGGCACTCCTTGAAGATGCGCACCCGGCAGGTCCGGCAGATCTCGGGGTCGAGCGTCCAGTAGAGCGCCCCGGTGACGTTGGTCATCACCGGGAAGAAGGCGCCTTCGCCGATGTCGCGGTCGTAGCCGCCCTTCCTGAGGAGATCGCGGACGGTGGCGTTGAGGCGGTAGAAATAGAGGCCGCCGCCCAGCCGCCGGCGCCGGCGCGCCTCCTGGGCGAGCACCTCGGCGCCGGCGATGTCGAGGTAGTTGAGGCTCGTGGCGGCGATCAATACCGACTTCTGCTGCGGGTTGTCCTCGTCGATCTGCTGGAGCGCGCCCTGCACGTAGTCGGCGGCGCCGAAATAGACCGGCCCATTGATGCGGATGATGCGCAGCTGCGGGCACTCGGGCCGGCCCCGGGCGCGGACGAAGTGGTAGGCGCCTTCCTCCGGCGCCGGCACGACGGGCACGATTTCGGGTTTCGAGCTCTTGTAGAGGAAGACGACCAGCGACAGGAAGACGCCGAGGAAGATGCCGGCCTCGAGGTTGATGAGCGTGCCGACCAGCGTCACCGCGAGGATCGCCGTCTCGCTGCGGCTGGTGTGCCAGATGTGGGCGATGTGGTGGAAATCGATGAGCCCCCAGGCGACGAGGAAGAGGATGCCGGCCATCGCCGCGTTGGGCAGGTAGGCTGCGAGCGGCGCGACGAGGAGCAGGACGACGACGAGGAACAGCGAGGCGAAGATCGACGCGAGCGGCGTGCGCGCGCCGGCCTCGAAATTCACGCCGCTGCGGTTGAACGAGCCGGAGGAGGCATAGGCCGAGAAGAAGGCGCCGACGATGTTCGACAGCCCCTGGCCGATGAATTCCTGGTTGCCGTCGATGCGTTGCTCCGAGCGCACGGCGATCGCCCGCGAGATCGACACCGCCTCGGTCAGCGCGAGCATGGTGATGACCAGTGCGGGAGCGACGGTGACCTTCAGCGCCGCCGGCGAAAAGTCCGGCAGCGACAAGGGCGGCAGACTCGCCGGCAGCGCGCCGACGGTGCGGATGCCCGTGGCCTCCTGTCCCAGCCAGTAGTTGAAGATTTCCGCGACGATACTGCCGACGATCATCGCCACGATCATGTAGGGGATCTTCTTGAGATATTTCTTCGCCAGGATGCCGCTGATGAGCGTGACCACGCTGATCGCGAGCACCCATGGGTTGATGTCGAGGAACTGGTCCCAGAGCTGGTGGAGGATCTCGTAGAACGGCGTGCCACGCGGAATGTCGATGCCGAAGAAATTGCGCACCTGGCTCGCGGCGATGAGGATCGCCGCGCCGGCGGTGAAGCCGATCACCACCGTGTGCGAAATGAAATTGACCAGCGCGCCCATGCGGGCGAGTCCGAGGACGAACTGGAACACGCCGACGAGGAAGGTCAGCGTCAGCACCAGCTGGATGTATTGCGGCGAGCCGGGCTCGGCCTGGTGCGAGAGCGCGGCGAAGATGGCGATCGAGATCGCCGTCGTCGGCCCGGAGACCAGGTGCAGACTCGAGCCGAACAGCGCCGCGACGATCGCCGGCACCATCGCGGCATAGAGGCCGTACTGCGGCGGCAGGCCGGCGATGGTGGCGAAAGCGACGCCCTGCGGCAGAACGATCAGCGCACCGGTAAGACCGGCGAGCACGTCGTCGCGCACCGTCTTGCGGGTGACCGTCGGCCACCAGCGGAGGAAAGGAAAGAGTCTGAGAAGACGGCCGGAGCGGGGATTCATGGCAGGGCCGGCAGCGGTCGCCAATTGCGGCCGATCGCCGATCGCAGCTCGAACAAAAGACGAATATTAGCAGAGTGGAATGTGGGCCGGACCGGGTCCGGCCGCCGCCGGAAACGCGCTATGCTCTGAACGCGATCGCCCCAAGAAACACAACAGAGAGGAGACCATGGCCCAGTTGCTCAACCTGTCGCGCGCGGCGCAGCTGCTCGGCGTCAGCCGGAGCGCGCTGCAGGAAAAGATCCGTAACGGCGAACTCGCCGCCTACGACGGCATGGTGGCGAGCGACGAGCTCAAGCGGGTGTTTCCCGACCTGAATCTCGACGAATCCGGCGCCTTCGAGCGCGTCACCCAGATCAAGGAGCAGGCGTTCGCCAAGCGCGTGCGCGAGCGCATGCTGCCCTCCCAGGAGGTCCTTGCCCAGCGCCTGTTCGCGCAGGGCCAGGAATTGCAGGACGTGCGCCGCCACCTGGCGCGCTATCACGATCTCATCGAGGCCCTGCGCGAGCGGATCGACGCGATGGCCGGGACTGGCCCCGCCGACCAGCTGCGCGAGCTCGGCCGCATGATCGACGAGGGCCTGGCCGCGGTGCTGGGCAGCCAGGAACCCACGGACACGGTGGCGGTGATGGACGAAATGCTGCGCGTGATGACGGCCCAGGTGACCGTCCGGCCCTCGGGCCACACCTTCTTCGTCGAGGGCTCGGAGACGATCCTCGAGGCGGCGCTGCATGCGGGACTGGCGCCCTCCTACGGCTGTGGCAACGGCAACTGCGGCCTGTGCAAGGCGCGCGTGATCTCGGGCGAGACCCGGCAGATCCGGCCGACCGACTATCCGCTCTCGGCGGTCGAGCGGGCGCAGAACTACAAGCTGCTCTGTTCGCACACGGCGGTCAGCGATCTCGTCATCGAGATGGTCGAGGCGCAATCCCCGGCCGACATCCCCGAGCAGCAGATCGTCGCCAAGGTGAAGAGCGTTTCGCCGCTCGACGCCCACACCTACCTGCTGCATCTGCAGACGCCGCGCACCAACCGGCTGCGCTTCCTCGCGGGGCAGAGCGTCACGCTCGGCTTCGCCGGCGGCGGCGTCGATTTCCGCGGCGACTACCCGGTCGCCTCTTGCCCGTGCGACGACCGCAACCTGCTCTTCCACATCACCCGGGCGGATGCCGATGCCGGTGACGGCTTCGCCGCGCGGCTCTTCGCCGGCGCGGTGCATGCGGGCGATGCGGTCGACGTCTGGGGCCCCTACGGCGACTTCGTCCTCAGACAGGAAACGGGCCGGCCGCTGGCCTTCCTCTGCTGCGATGCCGCCTTCGCGCCGGTGAAGAGCCTCACCGAGCATGCGCTGTCGATCGAGGCGTTTCCGTCGATCTCGATTTTCTGGACGGCGACGCGGCCGGGCGGCCATTATCTGGCCAACCAGTGCCGCGCCTGGAACGAGGCGCTCGACGATTTCGCCTGCCATCTCCTCGACGCCGCAGATGCCGCCGAAGGCGGCAGGGCCGCGGCCGGGGCGCTGCTCGCGGAGATGCCCGACCGCGCCGGCCACGACATCTACATCGCCGGCGAGCCGGCCTTCGTCGAGGCGGCGCACGGCGCCCTCGTCGCGGCCGGCGTGCCGCAGGACCGCATACTCGCCACGGTGCTCTGATGCGGCCCGCTCAGCTTGCGGTCATCCTCGACCGAGAGTTCCTGTCGACCGACGCCGGTCATCACACGCCGGTGATGCTCTGGGGTCCGCCCGGCGTCGGCAAGTCGCAGATGGTCGCCCAGGTCGCCGCCCGCCACGGCGTACCGATGATCGACATCCGCCTCTCGCAGATGGAGCCTTCGGACCTGCGCGGCATTCCCTTCCGCAGCGGGGAAACGGTCGAGTGGGCCGTGCCGGCGATGCTGCCCGACGCGCATCGCCACGGCCCGCGCGGCGTGCTCTTCCTCGACGAGATCACCTCGGCGCCGCCGTCGGTCTCGGCAGCCGCGTACCAACTGATCCTCGACCGCCGCCTCGGTGAATACCGCGTCCCCGATGGCTGGGCGATCTTCGCCGCCGGCAACCGCCAGGGCGACCGCGGCGTCACCTATGCGATGCCGGCGCCGCTCGCCAACCGTTTCTCGCACTACGCCTTCGACGTCCATCTCGACGACTGGGCCGCCTGGGCTTATGGGCAGGGCATCGACGACCGGCTGATCGGCTTTTTGCGTTTCAAGCCCGAGTTGCTCTTCGACTTCGATCCGGCGAGCCACATGGCCGGCGAAATGGCCTTTCCGAGCCCGCGCTCGTGGGAGTTCGCGCACCGCGCGCTGCAGAAGTTCGCCGACCGACAGGACCTGCTTGCCGGAGCGCTGGCGGCCTGCGTCGGCCAGGCTGCGGGCATCGAGTGCGCGGCCTACCTCGACAGTCTCGACCGCCTGCCCGACATCGACGCGATCGTCGAGGGGCGTGACGCCGAGGTGCCGGCGGAGATCGACCTCCAGTACGCGGTCGCCGCGGCGCTGGCGGGTCGGGCGCTGCGGGCGAAGCATCATCCCGAGCGGGCGGCGATCTGGGGCCGCATCCTCGACTACGCCGCGCGGCTGCCGCTCAAGGAGATGGGCGTGATGCTCGTGTCGGACATGCACCGCGGCATCGGCCAGCCGCTCTTCGCCGTGCCGCAGTTCGCGGCCTGGGCCGGCACGGTCGCCGACGTGATGCTCTATGAGTGAGCCGCCGGCCGACGGCGCGGCCGCTGCCGCGGCGGAGGCGGCGGCGGGCAAGCTCGCGGCCGCCCGCGCCCGGCTGATCCTCGACAAGCCCTTCCTCGGCGCGCTGGCGATGCGCCTGCCGCTGGTGGCGGCGGGGTCATGGTGCAAGACGACGGCCTCCGACGCCCGGCGGCTCTACTACAACCCGCAGTGGATCGCCCGCCTCAGCGTCGCCCAGACCCAGTTCGTGCTCGCCCACGAGGCGTTGCACTGCGCCCTCGGCCATTTCGCCCGGCGCGGCCACCGCGTCAAACGGCGCTGGGACCTCGCCTGCGACTTCGCCGTCAATCCGCTGCTCGTCGATGAAGGCTTGAAGCCGCCGCCCGAGGCCGTGGTGCCCGATCTCTACAAGGGCATGACCGCCGAGGAGATCTACCCCTGCATCGACGACTCGCTCGATCAGGAGACGCTCGACGACCACGCCTGGGACGGCGATGACGGAGGCCAGGGCGCGACCGGCAGGCAGGAGTCGCAGGGTCGGGGCGGCGGCGCGCGGCAGGAGCGGGATCCCGACGCCGGCGGCGCGACGCCGGAGGCGCCCTCGGGCGGTACGGCGGGCGAAGGCGGCGAGGCGCCGCCACCGCTGACGAGTCGCGAGCGCGAGCAGCTGCAACAGCAATGGCAGCGCCATCTCGCCGCGGCGGCCCAGCGCGCACGCGAAGCCGGCAAGCTCGCGGGCGCGCTGGCGCGGCTCGCCGAGGCGGCGCTGGCGCCGAAAGTCTCGTGGCGCGCGGTCCTGGCGCAGTACCTCTCGCAGAACGCGCGCGACGACTACAGCTACCAGCGCCCCTCGCGGCGCGAGGGCGAGATGATCCTGCCGAGCTTGAGGAGCCGCGCCGGCGAGCTCGTCGTCGCCCTCGACATCTCGGGCTCGATCGGCGAGGGCGACCTCGCGGCCTTCCTCGCCGAGCTCGACGCCATCAAGGGCGCGCTGCCGCTGCGCGTGACGCTGCTCGTCTGCGACGCCGCGCTCGCGCCGGACGGGCCGTGGCGCTTCGAGCCCTGGCAGGCGGTCGAGCTGCCGCGCACGTTCCAGGGCGGCGGCGGCACCGATTTCACCCCGGTGTTCGACTGGGTCCGCGACGAGGGGCTACGGCCCGATGCGCTCGTCTATTTCACCGACGCCGACGGCCGGTTTCCCGACGAGGCCCCCGACTACCCGGTGGTCTGGCTGGTCAAGGGCAACAAGCCCGTGCCCTGGGGGCGGCGGATCGCCCTCAACTGACGCCGGCGCGGCCCGCGCCAAACTCAGCCGTCGTAACACGCCAGCGCGGCGTGTCTGCGGTGGCGGAGCCGACCCTGCCGGCAGGCGGGGTATGAGGCCATAAGAATCGCGGATGCGGCGCGGCTGCCCGAGGATGGTATGTTCGAGCTGTGACCACCGCCGCACCCGAAGAACTCTCCGCCGAAGACGGCCTGCGCATCGCCGTGCTGATGGCCGGCGAGGTTCACGCCGTGCGCATCGACGAAGGCTCGCGGACACTCGTCGCCCTGACGCCGAAAGGCGAGGCGAAGATCACGCTCAATCCGAACTGCCGGCCCGACAAATACCTGATGCGCGTGCGCGAGGCGCTTGGCGGCCATGCGCTCGGCTCGCCGCGCGGCTATCCGGTCCACCTGCGCCACTGGACGCGCATGGGCCAGTCGAGCGCGAAGAACCTCGAGGCGCTGCTCAAGCTCGGCGAGCCCGAGGCCGTCGAAGCCGTAGCCAACGCTCCGGGCCTCACGGACGAACTGGCGCGGCGCGCCTTTTGGGCCTGCCCGAGCGTCGCCGTGGCGGGCGTGATGCTCGCCAGCGAGGCGGTTCGCCGCGGCGCGATGGGCCGCGTGCTCGCCATCTTCCTCGTCGAGCACCTGCCTTTCGAGGCCGAGCCGATGGAGGCGATGAACATCGTCCGCGCGGTGCTCGCCGCCGGCGTGCTCACCGACGCCGAGATCCTGCCGCTCTGGCAGAAGGCCCGACGCCGGCCGCACTACCTGCCCGGCTTCCTCGAAGCCCTGGCCGATGCGCTGCCTGGCGACGAGCCGGCGCGCGCGCTGCCGGAGGGATTCTCCGCCGGCTCGGACAACCCGTGGGTGGCGACGCTCGCCCGCTGCGCTTCGCCAGGCGGCCAGGCGTGGCTCAAGGCCGCGGAGCTCGCGCTCGACAAGGCGCCGGCGCACGAGGCGGTGTATCTGCTGCTGGACCTCATCGGCGCCCGTTTCGCCGGTCTGCGCGAGGCGCCCGGGCGCGAGGCGCTCACCGGCTTTTCGCGCGAGGCCGAGGCGATGGCGGCGCTTTCCGGCGTGAGCAGCCGCGACGCGGAGGACATCCTCGTCCGCACCACGGCGGTCGGCGCGCTGCTGCGCCGGAAACTCGAGCCGCTGGTGGCGCCCATCCTCGCCCACCTGCGGGTCCTGCAAGGGAGGGAATCATGAAAGGCGGCGTCTATATCGATCTCGAAGCGCCCGTGGTCCGTGAGCTCTTCGCCGTGGTCTCGGACCCCGGCGGCCGGCGCAAGCGCTTCCCGGAAACCTGTGTCGAGCCGGCGGCCGACGAGGCGGCGGCGCGCGCGGCGGCGAGGCCCGGCTGGCGGCCGGCGGTCGTCGCCGGGCCGTCGCGCTCCTCGGAGGGCGTGCGGCTGTACTATCTCGTCCGCTGGCTGGATTGACCGACCATGAAGGAAAAGCGCTTCATCCCCATATCGCCTGCCGCGGACGACGCGGGCGGCGCCTGCAGCGCCGCCGAGTCCTTCGCGCTCATGGTGCTCGGCGACAGCATGGAGCCGGAATTCCGCGAGGGCGAGATCATCATCATCGAACCGGAGGGGCTCGCGGCGGACGGCTCGTATGTCCTTGCCCAACTCGATGGCGAGTGGATCTTCCGCCAGCTCGTCCGGGACGGCGATGGCTGGCAGCTGCGGCCGCTGAACCCGGCCTACCCGGCCGCCGCCATCGATGACCTCTCGTGCGTCAAGGGCGTCATCATCCAGAAGAGCCGGCCCGGCCGGCGCAGGGAAAGCAAGCGCTACGTCGATTGACGCGGGCGCCTCGACCAAGGAGAACGCATGCCTTACTACCTCTATCGCATCACCCAGACCGGACCGGTCAAGCAGCTGGAGAAGCTCACCCAGTTCGCGCAGTTCAAGGAGGCCTCGGCCGAGGCCAAGCGCCTGCGCAAGGATCTGGAGCTTCCGGCCGGCACGACCATCAAGGTGATCTTCGCCGAGAACGAGCTCCAGGCCGAAGACCTGTTGAACCAGGTGCGCGAGCCGGAACCGCTCACCGGCGACGACTGGTAGCGCGACGGCGGGGCACCGTGGACGAGTCGGCGTTCCGCAACGCGCGCGGCGAGATCAACCGGCTGCCCTGCGTCTTCGAGAAGGCGCTGCTCGCGCGCTGCGCCGTCTGCCATCTCGCCGAACACCATGCGCTCGCCGAGCGCATCACCATCGCCTGTTCGTCGCCCGTCGCGCGTGCCGAATGCGGCAGGCTCTCGGGCCTGCTGCGCGAAAAGTCGGCCTTCGCGCTGCATCTGCGGGACACGCAGCGCATCCTGCCGCACGCGATGGTGATGAAGATCCAGTGCGGCGGCCTCGCCGGCATGCAGCAGGTGCTCGACCCCGATGCCCCGGCGCCCGATGTCCACGGCCTCGTGAGGCTCGCCGTGGAAAAGTACGGCGAGCTCGCGGCGCTGCCCTTCTCGGAGATCGTCAAGGGCGTCGCTGCCTTCCAATTGCGCAAGAGGCGGTCATGATCCCGGGCATGGCGGCGCTGATCGACACCGTACAGCGCAACTGCCACATCGCCGACGCGCGCCACGCGCGCGAGGCGACGCTTTGCACCTATCTCCTGGAAATGCGCGAGTACTACCGCTGGGAGCACGGCCTGCCGGCCGGCGGCGCCTTGCCGCGCGAAGACGTCGGCCGCTGGATCAGCGAGCGCGAGGCGCTCTGGGAGTCCATCGCCGGGGAAGACTTCCATCCCGTGCCCGTGGGCGGGACGCTGCGCGATCCGTTCGCCGTCGCCGAGATCAACGCGGCGCTGCTGCCGGCCGGGCTCGTCTATGGCGCCGGCATCGGCCGTTTCCGCAAGCCGCACTTCTTCCTGGGCCGGCTGGCCCGGCGCGAGGATCACGACGGCCTCACCGTGCTCGTTTGCGACTGCGAGTATGCGCGCGACATCACGGCGATGCCGGCCGCGCTCCAGGGCGGCACGGTGATCGTCCGCCGCGAGTCGCTCGCCCAGATGCTGCGGGAAAAGGCCGAGAGCTGGGGGCTGCGGCGGCGGCCCGGGGCGATGGCCCGGGCGCTCGACGCCTACGGCTGGTTCGCTGATCCCGGCGCGGCATTGACGCGCATGGCCGAGCAGGAAGCGGAGACACTGATCCTGCACGAGCTCGGCGAACATGCCGCGGGCCGCCTGCTCGGACCGGCGTGGCAGGGCATGGTCGCGGGCTTTTCCTCGAAACGTGCGGAAATCGTCGCGCGCGCCGTGCGTGACGACCTGGCGGACTGCCTGAAGACGCTGCCGGCGCTCATCGGCCGCGGGGCCTGGCCGTCGCTGCATTTCTGGTTCGCCAATTTCGATGGCCTGCGGCGCGAACTCTTCCCGCGGCTCATCGCGGCCTACGAGTCGTGGGCCGCCGGCGGCGACGACCGGCCGTTGCAGGACGCCGTCGCGGCCGGGGCCGAGCACTGGCGTGAGGTCGCCCTGCGGCTCATGACGCTCGGCGAGGAGCGCATCGCCGCACTGGCCGACGATGCGGGCGCCGTCGCCCTGTAGAATCGCCGCATGACTTTGCGGGCCCATTCCCACGAACGCGAGCAGGACTTCGGCGACGTCGATCGTCGCGCGCTGATCGCCGAGCTCGCGCGGCTCGTGCCGCCCGAAAACCTGCTCCACGAGACCGAGGACCTCAAGCCCTACGAGTGCGACGGCCTCTCGGCCTACCGTCAGGTGCCGCTCGCCGTGGTGCTGGCCGAGAACGAGGCGCAGGTGATCGCCGTGCTCGAGACCTGCCATCGCCTCGGCGTGCCCGTCGTCGCGCGCGGCGCGGGCACGGGGCTGTCGGGCGGCGCGCTGCCGCACGCGCACGGGGTGCTGCTCTCGCTGGCAAAGATGAAGCGCATCCTGAAGCTCGACCCGGTGGCGCGCGTCGCGGTGGTCGAGCCGGGCGTTCGCAACCTCGCCATCTCCGAGGCCGCGGCGCCGCATGGTCTTTATTACGCACCGGATCCCAGCTCGCAGATCGCCTGCTCCATCGGTGGCAACGTCGCCGAAAATGCCGGCGGCGTGCATTGCCTGAAGTATGGCCTGACGGTGCACAACGTGCTCGCCGTGCGCGGCGTCACCATCGAGGGCGAGGTCGTCGAATTCGGCAGCCACGCGCTCGATGCGCCCGGGTACGATCTCCTCGCGCTGATGATCGGCTCGGAAGGTCTGCTCGCCGTCGTCACCGAAGTGACCGTGAAACTCGTGCCCAAGCCCGAGACCGCGCGGGTGATCATGGCCTCGTTCGCTGATGTCGTCCAGGCCGGCGAGGCCGTCGCCGCGATCATCGCCGCGGGTATCATTCCGGCAGGGCTGGAGATGATGGACAAGGCCACCACGGCCGCGGTCGAACCCTTCGTCAAGGCCGGCTACGACCTCGACGCCGCGGCCATCCTGCTCTGCGAATCCGATGGCACGCCCGAGGAGGTCGAGGAGGAGATCGCGCGCATGCGCGCCGTGCTCGAGAAGAGCGGCGCCACCGGCATCCGCGTCTCCCGCGACGAGGCCGAGCGCCTCAGGTTCTGGGCCGGGCGCAAGGCGGCCTTCCCGGCCGCCGGGAGACTCTCGCCCGACTACTACTGCATGGACGGCACCATCCCGAGAAGGAAACTCGGCGAGATCCTGCGCGCCATCGCCGACATGGAGAAGGAGTTCGGGCTCCGCTGCATCAACGTCTTCCACGCCGGCGACGGCAACCTGCACCCGCTCATCCTCTACGACGCCAACGTGCCGGGCGAGACCGAGCGCACCGAGGAATTCGGCGCGCGCATCCTCGAAATGTCGGTGGCGCTGGGCGGCACCATCACCGGCGAGCACGGCGTCGGTCACGAGAAGCTGCGCGGCATGTGCGTGCAGTTCGACAGCGACGAACTGGCGACCTTCCACGCGGTGAAGGCCGCCTTCGACCCGCAGGGCCTGCTCAACCCCGGCAAGGCGATCCCCAGCCTGCATCGTTGCGCCGAGTTCGGTCGCATGCACGTGCATCATGGCGAACTCAAGTTTCCGGAGATCGAGCGGTTCTGATGGGCGACCTCACCCACGAATTCAGCGAACGCATCGCTGCCGCGAGCAGCGAGGCGCCGCTGTGCATCCGTGGCGGCGGCAGCAAGGACTTCTACGGCGAAACCCCGCGTGGTGAAATCCTCGACACGCGGGGACACAGCGGCATCACCGCCTACGAGCCGACCGAGCTCGTGATCACCGCGCGCTGCGGCACGCCGCTCGCCGAGATCGAGGCGGCGCTCGCGGCGCAGGGTCAGTTCCTCGCCTTCGAGCCGCCGCGCTTCGGCGCGGCGACGATTGGCGGCGCTGTCGCCGCGGGCCTCTCCGGGCCGCGGCGCGCCTCGGTCGGCGCGGTTCGCGACTTCGTGCTCGGCGTGACCATTCTCGACGGCGTGTCACGACGGCTGAGTTTCGGTGGCACGGTGATGAAGAACGTCGCCGGTTACGACATTTCGCGCCTGATGGCCGGCAGCCTCGGTACGCTCGGCCTGATCCTCGAGGTCTCGCTCAAGGTGCTGCCGCGGCCCGTCGCCGAGGCGACGCTGCGCTTCGAGCTGCCGCAGGCGCAGGCGCTCGGGTCGCTCAACGCCTGGGCCGGCCGGCCACTGCCGATCTCGGCGAGCTGCTGGCACGACGGCGTCCTCACCGTTCGCCTCTCGGGCGCCGAAGCCGCGGTCGCCGCGGCGAAGCGCAAGCTCGGCGGCGAAGAGGTCGCCGATGCGGCGGCCTTCTGGGAGAGCCTGCGCGAGCAGCGCCACGCCTTCTTCTCCGGCGATGAAACGCTGATGCGCCTGTCCGTGCCTTCCGTCGCGCCCGTGCTTGAGCTGCCCGGTGCGCAGCTCGTCGAATGGGGCGGCAGCCAGCGCTGGTGGCGCGGTGACGCCGCTGCCGCGCGCGAGGCGGCGGCCCGCGTCGGCGGCCACGCGGTGCTCTTCCGCGGGCAGGACACGTCGGCCGGCGTGTTCGCGCCGCTGCCCGAGCCCCTGATGAAGATCCACCGGCGGCTGAAAGCCGCCTTCGACTCGCGCGGCGTCTTCAATCCCGGCCGCCTCTACCCCGACCTCTGAGAAAGGAGTTTCCATGCCCGCCATCACCACGGCCAGCGGCCTCGTCATCGAAGATCTCACCGTCGGCGGCGGCGAGGAGGCGCGCGCCGGTCAGACCGTCTCGGTTCATTACACCGGCTGGCTCACCGACGGCACCTGCTTCGACTCGAGCCGGGACCGCAACGAGCCCTTCGAATTTCCCCTCGCCGCCCGCTGGGTGATCGCCGGCTGGGACGAGGGCGTGCAGGGCATGAAGGTCGGCGGCGTCCGCCGGCTGACCATTCCGCCGGAGCTCGGCTACGGTGCGCGCGGCGCCGGCGGCGTGATTCCGCCCAACGCGACGCTGGTCTTCGAGGTTGAACTGCTGGGAATCAGCCGGGCGTGAGCGAGCGGAACAGCGTGTTGTCGGCCGCGCTGCGGTCGAACGTGACGGTATATTCGGCGCCGAGCCGTCGATGCGCCCGCGCCAGCAGATAATCGGCGAAATCGGCCGTACCGTGCCGATAGTCGTGGAGGGCGAGGATGGCCGTTTCCGGGGATTCGACACGGAACTCCCGGCAGGTCAGAAGGGCGTTGAGCACCTCGGCGACTTGCGTGCGCGAATACCGGTAGGCACGCGAAAGCACCCAGGCGACTTCGCAGAGGACGATGTGACCGATAATTCCCGGCCTGTCGGCGGGAAGATGGCCTTCGATGAAGCGATTGGCCAAGGCGGACTGAACGGGATCGTCCTGCGTAACGTAGCGAACGAGGACGTTGGTGTCGATACCGATCACCTGAGGGCGGCTCCAGCAATAATGGCTGCTTCCATTTCTTCGGGAGAGACAGGAGCCGGGGGCGGCGGCAGCATGCCTTTTAGGCTGGTGACCGGCCGCGTGGCGGAGAGGAGGAACAGCCGTCCCTCGTCGTCGAGCACGAATTCGACCCTGTCGCCGGGATTGAGCTTCAGAGCGTCCCTCGCCGGTTTGGGGATCGTGACCTGGCCTTTCGCTGTGACCGTCGAGAGCATGGGTTCCTCTCCTGGGAAAGAAGCGTTTCCTGACGCAGATAATCGTACTACAAGCCTGAACGCGTCGTGGTCACGCATCGCCGCGGCTCACCGTCCCGCGCCACACCGGACGGCATCAGATGACGGCGTAGGGGAAAAGGAGCAGCGACGGGGCATGCATCCGATGGTCGCTGAGCACTGATATGTGCGGCATCTGCGGCGAATTCCGCTTCGACGGGCTGGAGCCCGACCTCGCCGGCCTCCAGCGCATGATGGCCGTGCTCGCGCGGCGTGGGCCGGATCACGAGGGCATGTACCTCGACGGGCCGCTGGCCTTCGGCCATCGCCGGCTGGCGGTGATCGATCTCTCGGCGCATTCGGACCAGCCGATGGTGGACAAGGCGCTCGGCCTCGCCGTCGTCTTCAACGGCACGATCTACAACTATCGCGAACTGCGCCGCGAACTCGCGACGCTCGGCTACCGGTTCTTCTCGGAAGGCGATACCGAAGTCATCCTCAAGGCCTATCACGCCTGGGGCGAGGACTGCGTGCGCCGCTTCGAGGGCATGTTCGCCTTCGCCGTTTGGAGCGAGAGCGACCGGACGCTCTTCCTCGGCCGCGACCGCGCCGGCATCAAGCCGTTGTACTACGCGCATGACGGCAGCCGCTTCCGTTTCGCTTCGACGCTGCCCGCGCTGCTGGCGGCGGGCGGCGTCGATACATCGCTCGATCCGGTCGCGCTGCATCACCATTTGACGCTGCACGCCGTCGTGCCCGCGCCGCGCACGATCATTTCCGGCGTGCGCAAGCTCGCGCCGGCCACGACGATGACCATCGCCGCCGACGGCACGGGGGAGGCGCGCCGCTACTGGCATCTGGCGGCGCGCCGTCCGGCCGAGCCGCTCGGCGATTCGGCCTGGCTCGCGCGTGTGCGGGAGGCGCTGCTTTCCGCGGTCGAGCGGCAGATGACCGCGGCCGACGTGCCGGTCGGCGTGCTGCTCTCCGGCGGCCTCGATTCGAGCCTGCTGGTCGGCCTGCTCGACGCGCTCGGCCACCGCGAGGTGCAGACCTTCTCGATCGGCTTCGGCGATGCCGGCGAAGAGTCGGGCAACGAGTTCATCTACTCCGACGCCGTGGCGAGCCACTTTCGCACCCGGCACCGCAAGTATCTGATCCCCGATGCCGAGGTGCTCGCGGCGCTGCCCGAGGTCGTGGACCAGATGTCCGAGCCCATGGTGAGCCAGGATGTCGCCGCCTTCTATCTCCTCGCCCAGCGCGTCTCGCGGTCCGTCAAGGTGGTGATGAGCGGGCAGGGCGCCGACGAGGTGTTCGGCGGCTACTTCTGGTATCCGAAGATGGATGCGGAATCCGGCACGCCGCTGGAAAGATTCGCCCGCCACTACTTCGACCGCGACCATGCGGAGTACCTGGCGACGGTGACCGAGGCTTTCACGGTCGATGACGTCACCTCCGAGCTCGTCGCCGCCCGGCTCTCCGAGCCCGACGCCGACACTTTCCTCGACCAGGTGCTGCGCCTCGACGCGACGACGCTGATCGTCGACGATCCCGTGAAGCGTGTCGACAACATGACCATGGCCTGGGGCCTCGAGGCGCGCGTGCCTTTCCTCGACCACGCGCTCGTCGAGCTGGCGATGCGCATGCCGCCCGAGCTCAAGCTCAGAGAGGGCGGCAAGTGGCCGCTCAAGGCCATCGCCCGCGGCCTGATTCCCGACAGCGTCATCGACCGGCCCAAGGGCTACTTTCCGGTGCCGGCCTTCAAGTATCCGCAGGGTGTCTTTCTCGATTTCATGCGCGGCGTGCTGGAGAGCGAGGCCTGCCGCAGCCGTGGCCTGTTCCGGCGCGAGATGGTCGAGCGGCTCCTCGCCGAACCGATGGCTCACTACACGCGGCTCCAGGGCGCCAAGGTCTGGCACCTGGCGCTCCTCGAATACTGGCTGCAACGCCATGTCGACAGGTACGCCTGATGGAAACGCATCTCGCCGAATTCGTCCGTCACACCGTCGCCGGCCGCGAGGCCGAGGCGATCCTCAGAAAGTGCGTGCATTGCGGCTTCTGCACCGCGACCTGCCCGACCTACCAGCTGCTCGGCGACGAGCTCGACGGCCCGCGCGGCCGCATCTACCTGATCAAGCAGGTGCTCGAGGGCGCACCGCCGACCGAGAAGACGCGCCTGCACCTCGACCGCTGCCTCACCTGCCGTTCGTGCGAGACTACCTGCCCGTCGGGCGTGCAGTACGGCCGCCTGCTCGACATCGGCCGCGAGCTCGTCGCCAGGAAGCTGCCGCGCACCGGCATCGACGGCATGATGCGTGGCGTGCTGAAGACGCTGCTGCCGCGTCCGGCACTGTTCGGCCCGGCGATGAAGCTCGGCCAGGCCGTCCGGCCGCTGCTGCCGGCCGCGATCAAGGCCAAGGTGCCGGCGCCGCAGAGTGCCGGTGGCTGGCCTGCGCCCCGCCATGCGCGGAAGATGCTGGCGCTCGCGGGCTGCGTGCAGCCGGCGATGCTGCCGAACATCAACGCCGCGACGGCGCGCGTGCTCGACCGGCTCGGCATCAGCCTCATCGAGGCGCGAAACGGGAAAAATGCGGCCGGCTGCTGCGGCGCCGTGCGCTTCCACCTCGACGACGTCGAAGGCGCGAAGGCCGACGCCCGCCGCGCCATCGACGCCTGGTGGCCTTACGTCGAGTCGGGCTGCGAGGCCATCGTCATGACCGCGTCGGGCTGCGGCGTGCATGTCAAGGATTACGGCCACCTGCTGCACGGCGATCCGCACTATGCAGGCAAGGCGGCGCGCATCGCGGCGCTCGCGCGCGACGTGAGCGAGGTGATCGCGGCGGAAAGCGGACGCTTGCAGGAACGCCTCGGCGTGTTACCACGGCTGAGTTTCAAGGTGGCCTTCCATTCGCCGTGTACGCTCCAGCACGGCCAGAAGATCCGCGGCGTCGTCGAGGCGCTGCTCGAGGCCGCGGGCTTCACGCTGACGCCGGTGGCCGACGGCCATCTCTGCTGCGGTTCGGCGGGCACCTACTCGGTGTTGCAGCCCGAACTGGCGGGCCGGCTCAAGGAAAACAAGCTCGCGGCGCTTCGCGCCGGCGGGCCCGAGGTGATCGCCAGCGCCAACATCGGCTGCATCACCCATCTGCAGGAGGGCAGTGATCTGCCGGTGCGCCATTGGATCGAGCTGATCGACGAGCGGCTGGCGGGGAAACGGGAGGACCAATGAATCGAGCGGGCAATGAGCGCCGGGTCAACCTGAAACTGCGGGAGATCTTCGTCGAGGCCTACGAGGTGGTGGCCCCGTTCTTCGATCCCGCCAATGCCTGGGGCGGCCAGCCGCACGAGCATCTGGCCTATCGCGCGCTGGCCGAGCGCTTTCCCCAGCTCTCCGCCGCGGAAGTGCAGCTCGTCGTCACCGCGGCCCGGCGTGTGTTCGCCTCGGGCGGCCGGCCGGCGCCGTGAAACGCCCCGTCAGGGATTGTTTCTGACCAGCAGCTTCGCTTCGGCCTCGGCGACCTTGGTGCCGTCCTGATTCACGCAGATGCCCGAGAAGGTCACCAGGCCGCCTTGGTGCTTCGGCTTGTCGTCCTTGGCGGTGACCGTCCAGCGGCTCGTCAGCGTGTCGCCGGCCTTGACCGGCGCGGTGAACTTGATGCTGTGCTCGACGTAGGCGATCGCCGTGCCGTAGAGGATCATGCCCATCTGTGCGGCCATGACGTTGCTGGTCAGATAGCCATGGGCGATGCGGCTGCCGAAGCGGCCCTTCTTCGCCCAGCTCTCGTTGACGTGCAGCGGATTGAAGTCGCCGAAGAGGCCGGCACCGAGCACGATGTGGGTCTCGGTGAGCGTCATCGACGATTCGAACGTCTCGCCCACCGTGAGTTCGTTGTAACCGCGGCCTGGGAACATCGCTGATCTCCTCGAAAAATCCGGGCGGCCAGTATAACGGGGCAGGGAATGGCCGACCCTATAATCGCGCCATGCCGCTCATCGTCGACGCCTGTACGGCCCAGCACATCGGCGACCGCTCCGAACAGCAGGACCGGGTCGGCATCTTCGCCCATCCGCGGCGGCCCGGCGCGCTGCTCGCGGCGCTCGCCGACGGCATGGGCGGCCACACGGGCGGCGCGCTCGCGGCCGAGCAGGTGATCCATTCGGCGAAGTCGGCCTTCGAGAGTTCAGGCTCCGCGGAGGATCCGCGTGATGTCCTCGGTTCGGCGATCCTCGATGCCCACGAGGCCGTCCGCCTGACGCGCTACACGAGCGAAGCCGACCCGCACAGTACGGCGGCCCTGCTGATCCTTGCCGGGGGGCGGGCGGACTGGGCACACTGCGGCGACTCGCGCATCTATCACTTCCGCCACGGTGAATTGGTCGTCCGCAGCCGCGACCATTCCTACGTGATGGATCTGATCGGGCAGGGCGTCCTCACCGAGGCGCAGGCGGGCCAGCATCCGTACCGCAACGTGCTCACCTCCTGTCTGGGCGACCGCGAGCCGCCGCGCATCGAGTTCGGCAACACGGCGCCGCTCGTCGCCGGCGATGTGTTCCTGCTCTGCTCGGACGGCCTGTGGGCCTACTTCACCGACGCGGAACTCGGCCGCACGCTCATGGAGCTGCCGCCGCGGCAGGCGGCGCAGACGCTGATCGACACCGCGCGCATCCGCGCCCGCGGCCACGGCGACAACTGCTCGCTGGCCATCGTCCGCCTGGCGGCCGACCCCGGCAGGAAGCCGGCCGGGCGGGCCTGATCAGAGCTTGTGAAAAAATTCGTCGCGAGCGGGCCGATGGCAAGGCGCACGGAGCGCAGCGACCGAGACATAACAAGGGGTTAGGCGAGGGAGCGAGCACCGCGCAACGCAGCCAGCGGGTCGCGCAGCAGAGATTTTCACAAGCTCTCAGTCGAGCCACTTCCGCCGCCAGAAGACGATGCCGAGCGTCGCCGCGACGCCGAGCATCATGCCGATGGCGATGGCGAATCCATTGGGATCGTCGAGCAGCGGCATGACGCGGAAATTCATGCCGAAGATGCCCGCGAGCAGTGTCGCGGGCAGGAAGATCATCGCGATCACCGTCAGCGCACGCACCTCGCGGTTGACGCGGTTGCTCACCGTCGACAGATAGATGTCGAGCAGCCCGGCGATCAGGTCGCGGATCGCCTCGAGCGACTCGATGACGTGCACGGTGTGGTCGTAGACGTCGCGCAGATAGGGCTGGACCTCGGCGCCGAAGAAGGTGCCGTTGCGCGCCAGGCTGTTTACGATTTCCCGAAGCGGCCAGACGGCCCGGCGCAGCGTCAGCGTCTCGCGCTTCAGGTGATGCAGCGTCTCCAGCACTTCGGGCGTCGGGTGGTGCATCAGTTCGTCTTCGAGTGCCTCGGCGCGCTCGCCGATGGCTTCCAGCACCGCGTAGTAGCGGTCGACGATGGTGTCGAGCAGCGTGTAGGCCAGATAGTCGATGCCCATGCGCCTGATCTGGCCGCGGTCCTGACGCAGACGCTCGCGCACCGGATTGAAATTGCCCGTCGGCCGCTCCTGGAAAGTGATCACGAAGTTGCGGCCGATCACGAGGCTCACCTGCTCCGAGACTACGGACAGGGTCTGCTCGTCGAAATCGAGGAAGCGGGCGACGAGGAAGACATAGTCCTCATATTCGTCGAGCTTCGGCCGCTGGTCGGTGTTGAGGATGTCCTCGAGCACGAGCGGGTGCAGCGCGAAGCGGCGGCCGATCTCGGCCATCACCTCCGGCTCGTGCAGCCCATGGACGTTCAGCCACTGGAGCGGCAGCGAAGGTTTGCAGGCGCGGCATTCGGCCAGTGAGTCGAAGTGCTTTTCGTTGAGCTGGTCGGGGCCATACTCGATGAGGCTGACGCTCGCGTGCTCGAGCTTGCGCTCGCCGAGATGGATCAGCGTTCCCGGCGGCAGGCCGATCTTGCTCGAGCGCCGTTTCCGGCCGGACTTTTTTTGCATCGGTGGCAGCGAATTTTGAGTATGATTCCGCGGTTTCCGCCGCCCTGGAGCCGAGGCGGCCGAGCAGGCACACGCCTGCACTATAACAACTGCTGCCGGAGGTTCGGATGCCGCTGACCATAGGCGTTCCCCGCGAGATCTTCCCGGGGGAGAAGCGGGTCGCCACAGTTCCCGAAGTCGTCGCCAAGCTCATCAAGCTCGGTTTTGCCGTTGCCATCGAGCGCGGCGCCGGCGAGGCGGCGAATTTCACCGACGAGGTCTATCGCTCGGCCGGTGCGGAGATCGTCCCGGATGCGCCGTCGCTCTGGGCGAAGGCGGACGTCGTCTTCAAGGTCCGGCCGCCGACGTTGGCCGAGGTTGCGCTGATGAAGGCAGGCGGGGCGCTTGTCGGCTTCGTCTGGCCGGCGCAGAACCCCGAGCTCATGCAGGCCCTCGCGGCAAAGCAGGCCACGGTGCTGGCGATGGACTGCCTGCCGCGGCAGCTTTCGCGTGCGCAGAAGATGGACGCCCTGACCTCGATGGCCGGCATCTCCGGCTATCGCGCGGTGATCGAGGCGGCGAACGCCTTCGGCCGCTTCTTCGCCGGGCAGATCACCGCGGCCGGCAAGATCCCGCCGGCGCGGGTCTTCGTCGCCGGTGCCGGCGTCGCCGGGCTCGCCGCGATCGGCACCGCGGCGAATCTCGGCGCCATCGTGCGCGCCAACGACACGCGCGCGGAAGTCGCCGATCAGGTCAAGTCGCTCGGCGGCGAATTCGTCAAGGTCGACTACGAGGAAGAAGGCTCGGGTGCCGGCGGCTACGCCAGGGAGATGTCGGAAGGCTTCAAGGCGGCCCAGCGCGCGATGTACGCGCGCGAAGTCAAGGACGCCGACATCGTCATCACCACGGCGCTGATCCCGGGCAAGCCGGCGCCAAAGCTGATCACGGCCGAGATGGTCCAGTCGATGAGGCCGGGCAGCGTCATCGTCGACATGGCCGGCGAACAGGGCGGCAACTGCGAACTCACCGTGCCCGGCGAGGCCGTGGTCCGGCACGGCGTGACCATCATCGGCTACACGGATCTGCCATCGCGGCTCGCGCGCCAGTCCTCGACGCTCTACGCGACCAACCTGCTGCGGCTCACCGAAGAGCTGGTCAAGACCAAGAGCGCCGATCCCGCGGCCGGCGGCTTTACGCCCAATTTCGACGACGATGCCATCCGCGGCCTGACCGTGCTGCGGCAGGGCGAGATCACCTGGCCGGCGCCGCCGCCCAAGCTGCCGCCGGCACCGCCGACCAAGCCGGCGGCCGCCGTCTCGGAGAAGAAGCCCGCCGGCCATGGCCACGGCGCCGGCGCGCCGATGGCGGCCTCGACCCTGGCCATCCTCTTCGGTGCGGGCGCCGTGCTCTTCTGGCTGGTCGGCGCCTTCGCGCCGGCCTCGTTCCTCTCGCACTTCACGGTCTTCGTGCTCGCCTGCTTCGTCGGCTACATGGTGATCTGGAACGTCACGCCCTCGCTGCACACGCCGCTGATGAGCGTGACCAACGCGATTTCCAGCATCATCGCCATCGGCGCGCTGATCCAGGTCGCGCCACCGCTCGAGGGGGCGGCCGAAGGTCGGCCGTCGGGCTGGATCCTCGGGCTGGCCGTGGCGGCGCTGGCGCTCACGGCGATCAACATGTTCGGCGGCTTCGCGGTCACGCGGCGCATGCTGGCGATGTTCAGGAAGTGAGGCCATGAGCAGCGGACTGTCCACCGTCGCCTACATCGGCGCCACCATTCTCTTCATCCTCAGCCTCGGCGGCCTCTCGAACCCCGAGACCGCGCGCCGCGGCAATCTCTACGGCATCGTCGGCATGGCCATCGCCGTGCTGGCCACGGTGCTCGGCCCGCGCGTGACGCTCGCCGGCGTGCCCTGGATCGTCGGCGCGATGGTCGTCGGCGGTGCCATCGGCCTCGTCGCGGCGAAGAAGGTGCAGATGACGCAGATGCCGGAGCTCGTGGCGCTGATGCACAGCCTGGTCGGCCTCGCGGCCTGCCTCGTCGGCTTCGCCAGCTACATCGACACCTCGGTCCAGTTCCAGGGCGCCGAGAAGACGATCCACGAGCTCGAGATCTACATCGGCATCTACATCGGCGCGGTGACCTTCTCCGGCTCGGTGATCGCCTTCGGCAAGCTTTCGGGCAAGATCGGCGGCAAGCCGCTGCTGCTGCCCGGCCGCCACGTGATCAACGCGGTCATGGCGCTGGTGGTGATCTTCTACGGCTACGTCTTCCTCCAGGCGCATTCGGTCGCCGAAGGCATGACGCCGCTCATGGTCATGACCGTGCTCGGTCTGCTCTTCGGCATCCACATGGTCATGGCCATCGGCGGCGCCGACATGCCGGTGGTCGTCTCGATGCTCAACAGCTATTCCGGCTGGGCGGCGGCGGCCACCGGCTTCATGCTCGCGAACGACCTGCTCATCGTCACCGGCGCGCTGGTCGGCTCTTCGGGCGCGATCCTCTCCTACATCATGTGCCGGGCGATGAACCGCAATTTCATCAGCGTGATTGCCGGCGGCTTCGGCACCGGTGAGGGCGCCAAGCCGGCTGGTGGCGACGCGGCGCCCGCGGGCGAGGTGAATCCGATCAGCGCCCAGGAGACCGCCGAACTGCTCAGGGAGGCGAAGAACGTGATCATCGTCCCGGGTTACGGCATGGCCGTCGCCCAGGCGCAGCACACGGTCTACGAGATCACCCGGCTCCTGCGCGAGAAGGGCGTGAACGTGCGTTTCGGCATCCATCCGGTCGCGGGGCGGATGCCCGGCCACATGAACGTGCTGCTTGCCGAGGCCAAGGTGCCCTACGACATCGTGCTCGAAATGGACGAGATCAACGAAGACTTTCCCGAGACCGATGTCGCCATCGTCATCGGCGCCAACGACATCGTGAACCCCGCCGCGCAGGAGGTGCCGGGCAGCCCGATCGCCGGCATGCCGGTGCTCGAGGTCTGGAAAGCGAAGACCTCGATCGTCATGAAGCGCTCGATGGCGTCGGGCTACGCGGGCGTCGACAATCCGCTCTTCTACAAGGACAACAACCGGATGCTGTTCGGCGACGCGAAGAAGACGCTCGAGGACGTGCTCGCGGCACTTCGCGCCTGAACCGCACGAAATTGCCGATCCGGCCACAAAACGTCTGCGCGATATTCACCGTTTCGGTCGAGAGCGGATTTTCCGGAATATTGGCATGAGCCGGCGATTCATGCCGGCATGCTTTTCAGCATGAAAGTGAATCTCGATATTTTTCCGGGTGTCTGCTTTATTTTCCCTGCATGCAGAAGGTCCCGTTCTGCAGGAGATTGCGAGTTCGGGAAGGTTCGTTCCGCGATTGGACAATATGAATCATGGACTCCCAGGGCATGGCGATATTCGCCTTGACCCTGTGTTTTCGCCCGATGTACTGCCGGCTGAAGATTCGTATAATGGCTGCGTAGGCCATTCAAGGCCCCGTTTGAAATGGCAAACGATTCATTGGAAAATGGCCATGATTTCCTTTCTCAGAAAAATCCGGAAAATCAAGGACGAGGAGCAATAATGGACGAACTTGAAAAGATTCAAAGGCAGATCGCCGAGCTCCAGCAAAAAGCCGAGCAGATCCAGAAACAGAAAAAAGCCGAGGCCCTGGAGGAAGTCAGGGCCAAAATCAAGGCCTATGGGCTGACCGCCCGGGAATGCGGGTTTTCCATCGATGAAAAACCTGCTGCGAAGGGGCAGCGCAAACCGGTCGCCATCAAATATCGCTCGGGCGAGCACACCTGGACGGGCAGAGGCAGGAAGCCCAAATGGGTCGAGGCCCATCTCGCCAAAGGCGGAAAGCTGGAAGACATCGCGGTCTGAAGAAAGTCGGACTTCAGCAACGACGCAGCCCCGACCGGGCGATCGCAGGCCTGAGGGCACAACACGCCCCGGCCAGTACGAAGGGCGCAGGGCGCCGTGCAGCGGCGATCCTGGACACGGCGAGGGACGGGGCGCGGCCTGACGAGCGAGGAGCGGGGCGCAGGCCCGCAGTTCCTATTTCTTCCCGAGTCCGCCGAGCAGCGCGGCCACCGGGCGCAGCGGCCGCCTGGGGGGTGGCTCTTCGGCCTTGGCCGGCGTGTTACCGCCACTGAGTTTCGGTTCGTAGGGTTTGCTGAAATCGAAGCCGTCGGCGGCGACCGTCGGCACATGCGCGGCAGGGGCTGGCATCTGCACCGCCGCCTTGGGGCCGTGGCGCTCGCGGTGCGCATGGCCGTGCCCGCGACCGCGCTTCTCCGCGGCCAGCACCGCTTCGATGGCGAAGCCCGGGACCGGCACTTGCTCGATCCTGAACTTGATCAGTTTCTCGATCTCCTCGAGCCGCGGCTTTTCTTCGGGCGCGACGAGCGAGGTGGCGTCGCCCGGCTTGCCGGCGCGGCCGGTGCGGCCGATGCGATGCACGTAGTCCTCGGCGACGTGGGGCAGCTCGTAGTTGATCACGTGCGGCAGATCGTCGATGTCGAGCCCGCGCGCAGCGACGTCGGTGGCGACCATGACCCGCGCCCGGCCGGCCTTGAAGGCTTCGAGCGCCTCGGTGCGCTGCTGCTGGCTCTTGTCGCCGTGGATGGCGACGGCATCGATACCCTGCCGTTCCAGCCAGGTCGCCAGCCGGCTGGCGCCGAACTTGGTGCCGACGAAGACCAGCACCTGCATCTCCGGCTTCTCCTTGAGCAGGTGCAGCAGCAGGTAGCGCTTGCGGTCCGCCTCGACGAGATGCACGCGGTGGGTGATGGTTTCGGAAACGGTATTGCGGCGCGCGACCTCGATGAGCTGCGGGTTCCTGAGCATGGTGTCGGCGAGCTTTTTGATCTCGTCCGAGAAGGTTGCCGAGAAGAGCAGGCTCTGGCGCGCCGCCGGCAGCAGCGCGAGGATGCGCCGGATGTCCGGGATGAAGCCCATGTCGAGCATGCGGTCTGCCTCGTCGAGGATGACGAACTCGACCTGGCCGAAGCTCACGCTCTTCTGCTGGACGTGATCGAGCAGCCGACCCGGCGTGGCGACGACGATCTCGCGGCCGGCGCGCAGCGCCTCGATCTGCGGCTTGATGTCGACGCCGCCGTAGATGCAGACCGAGCGCAGCGGCAGATACTTGCCGTAAGCGACGACGCTCTCATGCACCTGCATGGCCAGTTCGCGCGTCGGCGCGAGGATCAGGCAGCGCACCGGGTGGCGCGCGGGCGAGGGACTGGTGTTGGCATGCCGCGCCAGCCGCTGCAGCATCGGCAGCGTGAAGCCGGCGGTCTTGCCGGTGCCGGTCTGGGCGCCGCCCATGATGTCGTGGCCGGCGAGGATGGCCGGAATGGCCTGGGCCTGGATGGGCGTGGGCTCCGTGTAGCCGGCTTCTTCGACGGCCCGGAGGATTTCGGGCATCAGCCCGAGGTCGGAAAACTTCATCGATTCTCCCGAAACGGCCTGCCCGCGAATGCGATCGTCGGGCGCCGGTTCAGGCGACGAAACGTGAGGAAAGCGGTCTTTCGAGCGGGGGCGCCAACCGGCGGGGCGCGCGACGCCGATTCTACCGCAAGCGGGGCGAAAGCCCCGTCAGCCGAAGCGGCGCGGCGTCACCGGCTGCGCGGGCGCTTCGCCGGCGCTGTGCTTCGCGCCGGCCTTCTTGTCCGCGGGGCCGGGTTTTTCCGCGGGGCTCGCTTTTTCCGGGGGACGGTCTTCTTCGCCAACGGGCTTGCCGGCGGCGCGGGCTTTGTCGCCGCCCGGCGCCTCGACGAGATCCGGCCGCACCGACTCGATCTTGTTCTCGCGCATGTAGGCGTCCATGTCGCGCCAGCCGTTGTAGATGGCCGCCTTCTGCGCTTTCGGATTCATCACATAGCAATCCTCGAGCGCGCGGCCCGAGTGGCGGCAGGCGCCGCCGATCGCCCGGCCTTCGGCTTCCTTGGCGGCGGCGATCTTCTCGCCGTCGTTCATGCCCGGGATCTCGCAGCCGGCGGTAAGCAGCGCGAGCAGCGCGAGTGCCGCAAGCGTTGGGTGACGGGGTGCCGCCAAGGTGGCCAGGATCGTGCGCATACGGCTGATTTTACGGTATTCACGCGGCGTTATTGAGTCGCCGGCTTGCGACAGCCGCCGTTACCATCTCCCACCGATAAACTGAACGAACGCTATCGATCCGGAGAATCCCGATGCGCGCACTGATCGCTTTCCTGTGGGCATTCGTGGCCGGCCAGGCCTGTGCGGCACAGGATGTCGTCCTCCGCCACGGCATGGAAGGCGCGGCGCTCGATGCCCTGGCGACGCTGGTGATCCGCTTCAACGATGAACAGAACGGCAAGGCGAGGGTCGTGCTGGAGCACGTCGCCGATGTGGTGGAGCTCCAACGCCTCCCGCACATGGCGCTGCTCGACGACGACGATGCGCGCCTGTTCTTCAACTCGCGGCCGCGCTACCTGTTGCCGGCGGATGTTCTCAAGGCGGCCGGCCTGTCATTCGATCAAACGGAATTTTTCCCGCAGGTCGCCGACGCGGTCGAGGATGTGCGCGGCAGGCTCCAGGCGCTGCCGATGGCGCTGTCGCTGCCAGTGCTTTTCTACAACAAGGACGCCTTCGCCAGGGCCGGCCTCGATCCCGAATCGCCGCCGAAAACCTGGCGGGAGGTCCAGGCCGCCGCCGCCCGGCTCGCCGAGGCCGGCTTTCGCTGTCCGCTGACGAGCTCCCGCTTCGCCCGCGTGCATCTCGAAAACGTCGGCGCACAGCACGGCGAGCCGGTGGTGCTCGGCAACGGCCGCTTCGCCTTCAACAACATGGTCGAGGTCAAGCACCTCGCGCTCCTGGCCAGCTGGCAGAAGAGCGCCTATTTCCACTACTTCGGCCCGGGCCGGGAAGGCGACACGAAATTCACTTTGGGCGAATGCGCGATGCTGACGGGCGAATCGGGCCTCCTCGCCGACATCAGGGGCCGGCTGCGCTTTCCCGTCGGCGTCGCCGAGCTGCCTCATTACGAGGACGTCTGGGGCGTGAAGCCGGACAACGTCCTGCCGGACGGCGCCGCACTGTGGATCCTGCCCGGAAAGAAAAAGGACGACTACGCGGTGGTCGCGCGCTTCATCGCCTTTTTGATGCGGCCCGACGTTCAGCAGGAGTGGGTGCGTGCGACCGGCTTCCTGCCGATGACGCCGGCGGCGCTCGATGCACTGGCCGCCTCGGGCACTTCGCCGCGGCTCGTCGAGGCGGCGAGGGCGCGCCTGTCGATACCGGGTCAGAAGGACGCCCGTGCGCGTGCCGGCGCCACGCGCAGCCGGCTGCGGGCGATCCTCGCCGAGGAGGTCGAGTTCGTCTGGCGCAACGTCAAGCCGGCGAAGCTCGCGCTCGACACCGCGATGATCCGCGCCAGGGCGCTGCCGAAGAATTGAGCCCGTCCGCCTACCCGCGCATCATCGCCCACCGCTGCGGCGGTGCCCTCGCGGCGGAAAACACGCTCGCCGGCCTCGAGGCGGCAGCGCGCGCGGGCTGCCGGGGCGTCGAATTCGACGTCATGCTCTCGGCCGACGGGGTGCCCGTGCTCATGCACGATGACACCGTGGATCGCACGACCGACGGTCAGGGCGAGGTCGCGAGGCTCACGATCGCCGAACTGCGCGGCCTGCGGGTCGGCGGAGAGCCGGTGCCGCTGCTTGCCGAAGCGCTCGAGCGTTGCGCGCGGCTTGGCCTGTGGGCGAACGTCGAGCTGAAACTGCCCGTCGGCGGTGACGCCGGCGCGCTCGGCCGCATCGTCGGCCGGATGCTCGCCGAGCGCTGGCGCGGCCCGGGCGTGGTCTCGTCGTTTTCGCCCGAGGCGCTCGTCGCCTTCAAGACTCAGCCGTCGCAACACGCCAGCGCGCTCCTCTTCGAAACGCTGCCCGGCGATTGGCGAAAGCTGGCCGCGGAGCTCGGCGTGATCGGCATCCATCTCGATGCCGCGTCGGCGACGGCGGCACAGATCCGCGCGATTTCCGCGGCCGGCTTGCGCGTCGCCTGCTATACGGTCAATGAGCGGCCGGCGGCGGCACGCCTGTTCGGCCTCGGCGTCGCCGCCGTGTTTACCGACCGCCCCGATCTGTGGCTGCCGGCGGAAATGTGAGCGGCCCGTACAAATGCTTACATGTTCCGATCGCTCAACGCCGGCAGGGAGCGTTATCGTGGCCATGGGGACGTCCCATGACCACCAACCAGGAGAAAGCATCATGAAGACCGCCTTCCTCGCCGTCGCCGCCATTGCCGCGATCGCCGGCCCTGCGCTCGCCCAGTCGGCGGCCACCCCGGGCATCGACCAGCGCCAGGCCAACCAGGAGCGGCGCATCGACCAGGGTATCGCCTCCGGCGAACTCAATGCGCGCGAAACGGCGCGCCTCGAGCGCGGCCAGCAGCGCGTCGAAAACATGGAAGCCCGTGCCAAGTCGGATGGCGTCGTCACCAAGCGTGAGCGCGCGCGCATCCATGCGGCGCAGGACCGCCAGAGCAAGCGGATCTACCGCCAGAAACACGACCGCCAGCGCGCGCGGGTGCATCGCCCGGCTGCCCGCTGATCACGGCAAGGTTGTTGCTCGCCCGGCAGGCCCGCTCCGCGGGCCTTTTTTATTGGTCGTTCGCGTAAAATCACCAAGTTACGCCGAACGTCGCCAACCCCATGAAAAGCTCCGAGATCCGCCAGGCCTTCCTCGACTTCTTCGCCTCCAAAGGTCATCAGATCGTGCCCTCCAGCTCGCTGGTGCCGCACGACGATCCGACGCTCCTGTTTACCAACGCGGGCATGAACCAGTTCAAGGACGTCTGCCTCGGCTTCGACAAGCGGCCCTACAGCCGCGCTGTCACGGCCCAGAAGTTCGTGCGTGCCGGCGGCAAGCACAACGATCTCGAGAACGTCGGTTACACCGCGCGACATCACAATTTTTTCGAGATGCTCGGCAACTTCAGCTTCGGCGACTACTTCAAGCGCGATGCGCTCCACTACGCCTGGGAGCGGTTGACGCAGGTCTTCAGGCTGCCGGCAGACCGGCTGTGGACCACCGTCTATGCCGAGGACGACGAGGCCTACGACATCTGGACGAAGGAGATCGGCGTGCCGGCCGAGCGCTGCATCCGCATCGG
>CAZGYD010000204.1:0-10067 GCA_964530115.1 uncultured Rhodocyclaceae bacterium
GGGCCCCTGTCGTGGTGGGCTTCGCGGTGTGAGGTCAGCGGACGTTATTCTGGGGCAATACCCAGTTAACGAGGTGGGTGTGGAGGTTCTGGGTGAACTCCGACAGCAGGTGGAGATAGTCGATGTAGTAGGCGTGCTCCCAGACGTCGATGTACAGGAGCGGCTGGTCGCGGGTGGTGCGCGGCGTGCCGGCGGCGCCCAGGTTGACGATGTCGACCGAGGCGTCGGCCTTCTTGTCGAGCCAGGTCCAGCTGGAGACTAAGTTGCCGTACGTCCAGGTCTGAGACGCCTTCTTTAACTCGTCTAGCGAGGCCAACTTCTTGTTGGTGGCCTCGGCCAGCGCGCCCGACGGGGCGACGCCGACGTTCGGCTTCATGCAGTTCCAGAAGAAGGTGTGGTTCCAGACCTGCGCGGCGTTGTTGTAGATGCCGCCGGCCGGCGCCTTCTTGACGATGGCCTCGAGATCGAGGTTCTCGTACTCGGTGCCCTTGATCAGGTTGTTCAGGTTGGTGACGTAGGCCTGATGGTGCTTGCCGTAGTGGTACTCGAAGGTCTCCTCGGACATGTGCGGCGCGAGGGCGTTCTTCGGATAGGGCAGGGGAGGCAGGGTGTGTTCCATGTTGTTCTCCGATGACTGAGAGGGTTATAAGTCCGACAATTCTAGTCAGGAATTAACCGGGTGACAAGGGCTCCGGCGCGGCCTTCGGCGAAGCGCAGTTCGATCGGCTGGCCTTCCGTGAGCTGCCGGTGGCTGCGCACGAGGCGGCCGTCCGCGGTGCGCACGAGGGCGTAGCCGCGGGCGAGGGCGCGGGCGGGGTCGAGCGCCTTGAGCGCGGCACCGAGGCGCTCGAGGCGCGTGCGCCGGGCGTCGAGATTGGGCCGGGCGCGCGAGAGCCGCAGGCGCAGGGCGTCCAGCCGCTGGCGCTCGCGGCCGACGAGCTTCGGTGACAAGCCCGCGAGCCGCAGCCGGAGCGCATCGAGCCGCTGGCGCTGGCGCGCGAGGAGCCGCTCGACAGCGGCGGCGAGCCGCGTCGCCAGGTGGTCGAGCCGCTGCCGGTCGCGGGCGAGTCGCTCGGCCGGGTGGATCAGCCGCCGTTCGAGGAGGTCGAGCCGCTGCATCCTCCGTTCGAGCGCCGCGCGCATCGCCGTGCGCAACTGCCGCTCGAGCCGCCGGACTTCGGCGGCCGCCTCGAACCAGCCGGCGCTGGCAAGCTCGGCCGCGGCGGTCGGCGTCGGCGCGCGGCGGTCGGCGGCGAGATCGGCGATGGTCACGTCGGTTTCATGGCCGACGCCGGCGATGACGGGGATGGGACTCGCCGCGACGGCGCGGGCGACGGCCTCCTCGTTGAATGACCAGAGGTCCTCGAGGCTGCCGCCGCCGCGCACGAGGAGCAGCAGGTCGCACTCGCCGCGCTCTGCGGCGCTTCGCAGGGCAGTGGCGATCTGCACGGCCGCGCCGGCGCCCTGGACGGGCGTCGGATAGACGATGACGGACAGGTTAGGCGCGCGGCGGGCGAGCGTGACCAGCACGTCGCGCAGGGCGGCCGCCTTCGGCGAGGTGACGATGCCGATCGACGCCGGGAAGCGCGGCAGAGGACGCTTGCGTGCCTCGGCGAACAGCCCTTCCGCCGCGAGCTTCTCCTTGAGGCGGAGAAAGGCTTCATAGAGCCTGCCGAGCCCGGCGCGGCGCACTGCCTCGACGTTGAGCTGGTAATCGCCGCGCGGCTCGTAGAGCGTGACCAGGGCGCGGACCTCGATCTGCTGGCCGTTTTCGAGCTTCCAGGGCAAAAGCTGGGCACGCGAGCGGAACATCGCGCAGCGGACCTGGGCCTGCGCATCCTTGAGCGTGAAATAGACGTGCCCCGAGGGCGCCCGCGTCAGGTTGGAGACTTCGCCGGCGACCCACAGCAGCGGGAAGCGCTCTTCGAGCGCGGCGCGCGCCAGCCGGTTGAGCTCGCTGACGGTGACGATGTCGGGCAGATCGGTCGGCATGGACGGAACGGGACGTCGGCTCGGGCGGTGAACTCTATCCGATTCCGGCATCGCCGGTCCGGCGCGGGAACGCTGCTGGCGCTCCCGTCCCCGCCCCATGCCGCCGCCGACGCCCGGCCGCGGCATCCCGCCGAACGCCGCATCGCCGACCTTGGGCCACCCGCGGTGGATGAAACGCCTAGGGTTGCGGTCCGCATGAAAGGCGTTTCACGCTTAACTCAGCCGTCGTAACACGCCGGCGGCCGCGTCGGCGCGATGGCAGGGGGCGAAACAAAGGTGATCCACAAGCTCGGGTATCGCGTCCAGAGCGGGCAGGCAACGGCTCAATGGCGGGTGGTTTTGGCTAAGTATCTGAATTTTCGACCTATTGAGGTGGCGATTTTTTGCCCACGAAAGGGATTCCCCTTGCGCATTCAGGACTTAGCGTGATTCTCGGCCCGGGATTCACAGACTTTTCCACAGTTATTGTGGAAAACCGAAGGGCCCGCCTTCAGGTAGCCTCGCGGCGACATGAACGGTTATGACCTGATCGCCACCGAGCCGCCGGTACCGATGCCTTCGCCGGCGCTGATGGCGCTGTTTTCGCGCATCCTCGACAGCAGCCTGGTGATCCGCGGCGCGGCGAGGGGGCTGGAACTCTTCGGCCATGCGGCCGGCTTCTGGCCGCAGGTGCCGCTCGCGGAACTCAGGCGCATGGCCGCGGCCGGCAATCCCGACGCCCAGGCCGAACTCGGCTGGCGTCATGCCGCGGGTCTGGGCGTTGCGCGCTCGGCGACCGAGGCGGTGCGCTGGTCGTCGCTGAGCGCGGAGCGCGGCTGCCCGGCCGGCGAGGCGGTGCTCGGCTGGCTGCTCTACCACGGCCTCGGCCTGCCCAAGGACGTCCCGGAGGCCGCGCGCCTGCTCGTGCGCGCCGGCGAAGCCGGTCCGCCGGCGACCTGGGACGTGCGCGCGCGCTGCCACTTCTTCGGCCGCGGCGTCGGCGAAGACCGCGCCGAGGCCGTGCGCCTCTGGCGCAAGGCGGCGGAAGCCGGCGTGGTCACGGCGATGTTTTCGCTCGGCCTGTGCCTGCACGTGGGCGAGGGCGTCGAGGCCGATCTCGGGGAGGCGCTCTCCTGGTTCGGTCGCGCCGCGGACAAGGGGCTCGCCGCGGCCATGTTCATGCTCGGCCAGTGCCACACCTTCGGCCTGGGCACCGCGCCGGATCCGCAGACCGGTGTCCTCTGGTACCAGAAGGCGGCCGAGGCGGGCAGCCGCGAGGCTGCCTTCGAGCTCGGCGAGGCGCATGCCGCGGGCCGGGCCGGCCACGGCGCGGATGTCGCCGAGGCGCTGCGTTGGTGGCGCGTGGCCGCGCGCGCGGGACACGCGCGCGCCTGCCTGAAAGTCGGCCATTGCTACCGCTGGGGCGAGGGCGTGATGCAGGACCGGCGGCTCGCCTTCGCCTGGTACGGGCGCGCGGCCGCCGCCGGCGACACGCAGGCGCACGTCTGGCTCGGCGAATGCTTCGAGCATGGCGAAGGAGTCGAGGCCGACGCGGCGCAGGCCGTCGCGCACTATCGCAAGGCGGCCAACGGCGGCGATGCGCACGGACTGGCCGAACTGGGCCGCTGCATCCTTCACGGCATCGGCACGCGCGCCGATCCGGCCTGCGGCGACGTCATCCTGCGCGCGGCCGCCGAGGCCGGCTGGGCGCCGGCGATCGGCGAACTCGAGCGCTACTGGTTCGCGCGCGGGGAAAGGCTGCTCGGCCAGGGTTCCGGGCGGGCGGCCGAGGCGGTGCGCTGTTATCGCAGGGCCGCGGAACTCGGCCACCGGCGCGCGGCCCTGTTGCTGGCCGAATGCCTGCGCCACGGCATCGGCGGGCCGGTGGACCTCGCGCAGGCGGTGGTCTGGTACCGCAAAGCCGCGGCGCTCTTCGACGCCAAGATCGCGCTCGCCGACATGTATTTCTACGGCTTCGGCGTCGAGCGCAACGAGCGCGAGGCCCTGCGCTGGTACGAGGCGGCCGTGGCGCAGCAGGAGGACGCCTACGCGCTCTACAGCTTGGGCTTCTGCCTGCTCCACGGCGCCGGCGGCCGCCGCGACCCGCGTGCGGGCGTGAAGCTGCTCAGGCGGGCCGCCAGGCTCGGGGAGCCGGAGGCGCGCTTCGAGCTCGGGCTCGCCTATCACCGCGGCGCGGGGCTGATTGCGGATCCGCGGCGCGCGCGCGCCTGGCTGCGCTCCGCGGCGGCGCAGGGCCATGCGCGCGCGTGGGCGCTGCTCGCCGAGCTCGGCGCGGGTCAGGCCTCGGCGTCGAGCTGAGCCTCGGCCGCGGCGATGTCGGCATCGAGGCGGGCGGCCATTTCCGCGAGCAGGTCGCGCCCCGCGCGCCGGGCGATGCCCGCGGCCGTGAAGAGCTCGTAGAGCTTCGAGGCGAACAGGCGGTTCAATTCGCTCTCGATCGCGGCGATGCGGCGCTTGAGCCGCGCGATCTGCGCGTCGAGGTCATCGCCATCCCCGCCGCCGGCCATGCGTCCGGCGCCGGCCTGCCAGCGCGCGAGTACCGCGGCGAGCGCCTCGCCGTCGCCGGCCCGGTAGGCGCGGTTGGCCTCGGCCATGAGCCGGGTACGCCAGGCGCGGTCCGCCTCGCTGCCGGCGCGGTCGGGATGGATCTGCTGGGCGATCTTCCGGTAGAGCCGCTTGAGATCGGCAGACGGGGCGAATGCGCTTTGCCGGGACTCCTCGAGCTGAGCGAAGCTGCGCGCTTCGTCGCGCGATCGGTCGGCCTGCCGGCGGGCCGCTTCCGCCGCCCGGGCCGCCTCGGCATCGGCCGGGCGCGCGATGGCGCGGCGCGCGGCGAGCCGCGCGCGCAGTTCGTCGAGCCGCACCAGGCGCGAGCCGACCCGTTCGTGATAGCGGCGCGTGAAGCCTGCGATTTCCGCCTGCGCGGTGGCGAGTTCCAGTTCGAGATCCGCGAGCTCCTGGGTCAGCAGGGCGATCTCGGCGCGTTGCCGGTCGGCGGCGCTCGAAACCGCGGGCGGCCGCGCGCCGCCCGCCGGTTCGAGGAAGAGCGTGCGCCGGGCGTCGGGCCACGGCCGGCGCACCGGCCCGGGCATGCGCGCAGGATCGAGGACGATGGTCCATTCGGCGCTGGCGCGCAGTTCGAGCGCCAGCGCAAGCGGCAGGACGCGCACCGGGAACAGTTCGACGATCCCCGCCGGCCAAGGCTCGGCATCATCGTCGCGGGCGTTCCAGTCGAGCCCGGCCCGCCAGAGCGCCGGGCGTTCGTCGAGCCGCCGGCGCTCGGCCTGCCAGGCGGGACCGGCGCTGTCGCCGCTGGCGCGCGCGAGACGGCTCCTCAAGAGCGAGAGCGTCGCCCGCAGGGCGATGCGGAAGGCGTAGTCGGCGGCGGGCAGGACGAGGCAGAGCGGCCGCAGGTCGAGGTCGATGGCCTGGGCGAGTTCGGCGAGCGGCGCATCGTCTGCCGTGATGACGAGCAGGGTCCGGTCGCGCACGAGCGCCTCGGCGATGACGAAGGCAAGCCCCGCGGCCGGCGACGCACCTGCGGCCGCAGTGGCCGCCGCCTCGCCGTCGTCCGCGAGCAGCCGGGCGAGCCAGGATCGGCCTGGGGTCGTGCCTTCATCCGCCTGTTTCATGCCGGCGGATTGTAGTGGAGCCGGCCGGCGCCTTGCCCAATCCCGGCCCCGACGCTAAAGTGCGCGCTGGTTTTCGAGCTTCCGGGAGCATCGCGTGTTCGCCATCATTCAGGCCGCCGGCTGGCCGATCTATTTCCTGCTGGTCACTTCCGTGATCGCCGTGGCGCTGATCATCGAGCGCGCGGCGGCGCTGCGCGCGGCCAAGGTGGTTCCTTCCGGCCTGCTTTCCGGGGTGGTCGCCGAATACCGTCAGACCGGGGTGACCGATGACATGTTGAAGCGCCTCAACGCCCATTCGCCCCTCGGCCGCGTCTTCGCGGCCGGCCTGCGCAACGTGCGCAACTCGCGCGAGATCATGAAGGAGGCGATCGAGGAGGCCGGGCGCAGCGCCGCGCACGACCTGGAGCGCTTCCTGACCAGTCTCGGCACCATCGCCTCGATCAGCCCGCTGATGGGCCTGTTCGGCACCATCGTCGGCATGATCGAGATCTTCGGCTCGGCCACGGGCACGGGCCACAACCCGCAGCAGCTCGCCCACGGCATTTCGGTGGCGCTCTACAACACGGGTTTCGGCCTGCTCATCGCCATTCCGGCGATGATCTTCTACCGCCATTTCCGCGCTAGGGTCGACAGCTTCGTCGTCGAGATGGAAGAGCAGGCGGTCAAGCTCGTCGAGCTGGTGCACGGGGAACGCACGTGAACTTCCAGCGCGGCCGCGTGCGCGAAGAGCCGGAGATCAACCTGATCCCGATGATCGACGTGCTCCTGGTGATCCTGATCTTCCTCATGATCACGACCACCTACTCGAAGTTCGCCGGCCTCGAGATCAACCTGCCGACGGCCGACGCCCAGGCGCAGAAGGATCAGCCGAACGAAATCAACGTCATGGTCACGGCCGCCGGCGAGATCATGGTCAACAAGGCCGCGGTGGCGGGTAGCGATGTCGCCGCCATCGCCGCGGCGCTGCGCAGCGCGGCCGGCGAGGCGAAGGAGCCGGTGGTGATCATCAATGCCGACGCCAAGGCGACGCACCAGAGCGTCATCGACGTCATGCAGGCGGCCCAGCAGTCGGGGCTCTCGCACATCTCCTTTGCCACCCAGCAGAAGCAGAATTGAGTCGGCCTGGCGGCGGCGCGGGCCGCCCGCCTGGCTGCTCCTGCCCGTGGCCCTCGTATTCGCCGCGCTGGCCGGGCTGCGGCGCGTTCTCTACCGCGCGGGCATCCTGAAATCCGAAAGGTTGCCGGTGCCGGTCGTCGTCGTCGGCAACATCACCGCCGGCGGTTCGGGCAAGACACCGCTGGTGATCTGGCTCGTCGAGGCGCTGCGCCGCCGCGGCCGGCATCCGGGCGTCATCAGCCGCGGCTACGGCGGCCGGAGCGCTGGCGTGCGCAAACTCAGCCGTGGTGACACGCCAGCCGAAGTCGGCGACGAGCCACTCCTGATCGCCCGTCGCACCGGCTGCCCGGTCGTCGTCGGCCGCGACCGCGTCGCCGCGGGTCGGGCGCTCTTGGCGGCGTACCCGGAGTGCGATGTCATCGTCTGCGACGACGGCCTGCAGCACTACCGGCTCGCCCGCGACGTCGAGATCGTGGTCATCGACCGGCGCGGCTTCATGAACGGCTGGCCGCTGCCTGCCGGGCCGCTGAGGGAGCCGGTGTCGCGGCTTTCGATCGTCGATGCGGTCGTCGCCAACGGCTGGCCCGGTGATGCGCCATTCCGCATGAGGCTTTCGGGCGACCGCTTCGTCCGCTTGGACGGCGGCGCGAGCTGCACGGCCGCGGCACTCCGCGGCCAGCGCCTGCACGCGGTGGCCGGCATCGGCGAGCCGCAGCGCTTCTTCGATCACCTCGCGGCGCTCGGCCTTGCCTTCGAGCCGCACGCGTTCCCGGACCACCATGCCTATCGCGAAGAAGATCTCGACTTCCACGGCGATGCGATCCTGACCACCGAGAAGGACGCAGTAAAATTCGCCGGCCTCGCGGACTCGCCCGGACGGCCGATGGTCTGGGTGCTGCCGGTCGATGCCGAGGTGACGCCCGATCTCGCACAATTCATCCTGGAGAGACTCGATGGATCCCCGCCTGCTTGAAATCCTCGTCTGCCCGCTGTGCAAGGGCCCGCTCGATTACCGCAAGGACAAGGCGGAACTGGTCTGCAAGCCGTGCCGCCTGGCCTTCCCGATCAGGGACGACATCCCGGTGATGCTCGAGGACGAGGCGCGGCAACTGGCGCCGGAAGAGGAATGAGGTGTCGTTCCATGTCGTGATCCCGGCGCGCTGGGCCTCGACGCGCCTACCCGGCAAGCCGCTCGCCGACATCGCCGGCCGGCCGATGGTCGTGCGCGTGGTCGAGGCGGCGCTGCAAAGTGCCGCGAGCGATGTCTGCGTCGCCACCGACGACGAGCGGGTGCGTGCGGCCATCGAGGCGCACGGCCATCGCGCGGTGATGACGCGGGCCGGTCACGCGAGCGGCACCGAGCGCATCGCCGAGGTCGTCGACCGGCTGGGCTGGCGCGACGAGGAGATCGTCGTCAATGTCCAGGGCGACGAGCCGCTGATCGAGCCGGCACTGATCGATGCCGTGGCTGCGGCGCTGAAACTCAGCCGCGGTGAACCGCCGGCCGCGATGGCGACCGCCGCGCATCCGCTCACCGAGGCCGCCGACTTCTTCAATGCCAACGTCGTCAAGGTCGTCTGCGATGCCGCGGGCCGTGCGCTCTACTTTTCGCGCGCGCCGATCCCCTGGGCGCGCGATGCCTTCACGGCCGGCCGCGAAACGCTGCCGGCCGGCCTCGGCGCGCTCCGGCACATCGGCATCTACGCCTACACCTGCGGCTTCCTGCGCCGCTATCGCGATCTCGCGCCCTCGCCGCTCGAGACGATCGAATCGCTGGAGCAGTTGCGCGTGCTCTGGCACGGCCATGACATCCGCGTGGCCCGCTTCGATCATCCGCCTCAGCCCGGCGTCGATACGCCCGAAGACCTCGAGCGCGTGCGCCGGCGGTTCGCCGGGGCTGGTCAATAAGCCGGGAAAATCCTGCCATTCGCAAGTCCGTTTAAGGAGATACTGAAATAGGGTTATGTTTGGCGCCAACGGAGTGGATCGAAGAAGATAAAAACATATAATCAAGCCATCAATTGATTATTGGTTCGCACTCGGGGAGACAACATGCGACTGATTCTTCTGGGCCCGCCCGGGGCCGGCAAAGGCACCCAAGCCAACTTCATCAAGGAAAAATTCGGCATCCCGCAGATTTCCACCGGCGACATGCTGCGCGCCGCGGTCAAGGCGGGCACGCCGCTGGGCCTGGAAGCGAAGAAGATCATGGATGCCGGCGGCCTGGTCCGCGACGACATCATCATCGGCCTGGTCAAGGACCGGCTCAAGGAGCCCGACTGCCAGAAGGGCTACATGTTCGACGGCTTCCCCCGCACGATCCCGCAGGCCGAGGCCATGAAGGAGGCTGGCGTACCGATCGACTTCGTGCTCGAGATCGACGTGCCGGACGAGGAGATCATCAAGCGGATGAGCGGCCGGCGCGTCCATGTCGCCTCGGGCCGGACCTATCACGTGATCTTCAATCCGCCCAAGGTCGAGGGCAAGGACGACGTCACCGGCGAGCCACTGATCCAGCGCGACGACGACAAGGAAGAGACGGTCAGGAAGCGCCTCGAGGTCTATCACCAGCAGACCGAGGCCCTGATCGGCTACTACGGCAAGTGGGCCGAGAGCGGCCAGCCCGGCGCGCCGAAGTACCGCAAGATCAACGGCCTGGGCAAGGTCGAGGATGTCCGCGACGCGGCCTTCGCGGCGCTCAAGTAAGCAAGAAAGGGGAACGAGGCATGCCAGCCAAGAAGATGAACGCCTTCTACGCCCAGTCGGGCGGCGTGACGGCGGTGATCAACGCATCCGCCTGCGGGGTCATCGAAACCGCGCGCAAGCACAAGGACAAGATCGGCAAGGTCTACGCCGGCCGCAACGGCATCATCGGCGCGCTGACCGAGGACCTGATCGACACCAGCAAGGAATCTGCGGCCGCCATCGCCGCGCTGCGCAACACGCCGTCCGGCGCCTTCGGTTCCTGCCGCTACAAGCTGAAGAGCCTGGAAGCCAACCGGCGTGAGTACGAGCGCCTGATCGAAGTCTTCAAGGCGCACAACATCGGCTACTTCTTCTACAACGGCGGCGGCGATTCGGCCGACACCTTCTACAAGGTCTCGCAGCTGTTGGAGAATATGGGCTATCCGGGGCAGGCCATGCATGTGCCGTAGACGGTCGACAACGACCTGCCGATCACCGACAACTGCCTGTGCGTCGGCTCCGTCGCCAAGTACATCGCCGGTGCGTCGCTCAAATCGCCCTATCACGTGAGCTCGATGTGCCCGACCTCGACCAAGCTGTTCGTTCCCGAGGTGATGGGGTGCCGCGCTGTCTTGGTCGCCG
>CAZGYD010000205.1:0-46949 GCA_964530115.1 uncultured Rhodocyclaceae bacterium
CCGACGTCGAGCTGATGATGTTCGCGCAGGCGAACTCCGAGCACTGCCGGCACAAGATCTTCAACGCCGATTGGGTGATCGACGGCAAGCCCCAGGCCAAGAGCCTGTTCGGCATGATCCGCAACACCTATCACCACGCCCCGCAGGGCATCCTGTCCGCCTACAAGGACAACGCCTCGGTGATCGAGGGGGCCCGCGGCTGCCGCTTCTATCCGGATGCCGATGGCGTCTACCGCGCGAATGAGGAAGACATCCACATCCTCATGAAGGTGGAGACCCACAACCACCCGACCGCGATCTCGCCCTTCCCCGGCGCGGCGACCGGCTCGGGCGGCGAGATCCGCGACGAGGGCGCCACCGGCCGCGGCGCCAGGCCCAAGGCCGGCCTGTGCGGCTTCTCGGTCTCCGATCTCAGGATCCCGGGCTACCTCCAGCCCTGGGAATCGGGCTACGGCAAGCCAGAGCGCATCGCCTCGGCGCTCGAGATCATGATCGAGGGCCCGATCGGCGCCGCGGCCTTCAACAACGAGTTCGGCCGGCCGAACCTGGCCGGCTACTTCCGCACCTTCGAACAGGCCTTCGACGGCGAGGTGCGCGGCTACCACAAGCCGATCATGATCGCCGGCGGCGTCGGCAACATCTCGGCGCGCCACGCCCACAAACTGGCCTTTCCCGCCGGCACGCTGCTCGTCCAGCTCGGCGGCCCCGGCATGCTCATCGGTCTGGGCGGCGGCGCCGCCTCGTCGATGACCACCGGCACCAACACCGCCGACCTCGACTTCGCCTCGGTCCAGCGCGGCAACCCCGAGATGCAGCGGCGCGCGCAGGAAGTCATCGACCGCTGCTGGCAGATGGGCGACGCGAATCCGATCCTCGCCATCCACGACGTCGGCGCCGGCGGCATCTCCAACGCCCTGCCCGAACTCGCCGACGGCGCCCACCGCGGCGCACGCTTCGAACTGCGCGACGTGCCCATCGAGGAACCGGGCATGAGCCCGCGGGAAATCTGGTCGAACGAGGCGCAGGAGCGCTATGTGCTCGCGATCGCGCCCGAGCGTCTCGACGCGTTCCGCGCCGTCTGCGCGCGCGAGCGCTGCCCCTTCGCCGTGCTCGGGACGGCGACCGAGGAGCGGCAGCTCGTGGTCACCGACCGGTACTTCGGCAACCGGCCAGTGGATATGCCGATGGACGTGCTGCTCGGCAAGCCGCCGCGCATGCACCGCCGCGCCGCGCGCCGCAAGGCGGCGATGCCGGCGCTCGACACCGGCGGCATCGACATCCAGGAGGCCGCCTTCCGCGTGCTGCGGCTGCCGGCGGTGGCGAGCAAGCGCTTTCTCGTCACCATCGGCGACCGCACCGTCGGCGGGCAGACCTGCCGCGACCAGTTCGTCGGCCCCTGGCAGGTGCCGGTGGCCGACGTCGCGGTGACGACCATGGGGTTCGACACCTATCTCGGCGAGTGCTTCGCCATGGGCGAGCGCACGCCGGTCGCCCTACTCGACGCGCCGGCCTCGGGCCGCATGGCCGTCGGCGAGGCAATCACCAACCTCGCCGCGGCCGACGTCGGCGATCTCTCGAAGGTCAAGCTCTCGGCCAACTGGATGGCGGCCGCGGGCCACGGCAGCGAGGACGCGGCGCTCTTCGACACCGTCAGGGCCGTCGGCCTCGAGTTCTGCCCGGCGCTCGGCGTCTCGATCCCGGTCGGCAAGGACTCGCTGTCGATGAAGACGCGCTGGCAGGAGGGCGCGGAAACGAAGCAGGTCACCGCGCCGCTGTCGCTGATCGTCACCGCCTTCGCGCCCTGCGCCGACGTGCGCCGGACCCTGACGCCGCAGCTGCGTGCCGATGCCGAAGCCGGCGAGACCGAGCTCGTCCTCGTCGATCTCGGCGAGGGGAAAAACCGCCTCGGCGGCTCGGCGCTGGCGCAGGTCTATGGCATCTCGGGCGACGTGCCGCCCGATGCCGATGCGGAAAAACTCAGGGCCTTCTTCGCCGCGATCCAGCGCTTGAACCGCGAGGGCCGCATCCTCGCCTACCACGACCGTTCCGACGGCGGTCTGTTCGCCACGGTCTGCGAGATGAGCTTCGCTTCGCACCTCGGCGTCTCGCTCAACCTCGACGCCCTGTGCTTCGACCCGCTGATGAACGACGTCGATGGCATCGAGCGCGTGCCGCAGCTCCTCGACGGCCGCATGCGCGAGCGCATGGTCGCGGCGCTGTTCGCCGAGGAACTCGGCGCGGTGATCCAGATCCGCCGGGCCGAGCGCACCGCCGTGATGCAGACGCTGCGCGAGGCCGGGCTCGGCGCCTGTTCGCACATCGTCGGCACATTGAACGACGCCGACGAGATCCGCGTCTGGCGCAACGCCAGGGCGGTGTTTTCGGCCTCGCGGGTCGAGCTCGAGCGCGCCTGGAACGAGGTGAGCCACGAGATCGCCCGCCTGCGCGACGATCCGGCGTGCGCCGACGAGGAGTTCGAGGCGGTGAAGGATGCCGCCGATCCCGGCCTGTCGGCGACGCTGACCTTCGACCCGGCCGCGCCCTTCGTTGCCGCCGGCGCGCGGCCGCGGATCGCGATCCTGCGCGAGCAGGGCGTCAATGGCCAGGTCGAGATGGCGGCCGCCTTCGATCGCGCCGGCTTCGAGTGCGTCGATGTGCACATGACTGACCTCCAGGGCCGGCGTCTTACCATGGCTGAGTTTCGCGGCTTCGTCGCCTGTGGCGGCTTCTCCTACGGCGACGTGCTCGGCGCCGGCCAGGGCTGGGCGAAATCCATCCTCTTCAACGACCGGCTGCGCGACGAGTTCGCCGCCTTCTTCGCCCGGTCCGACACCTTCGCGCTCGGCGTCTGCAACGGCTGCCAGATGATGGCGCACCTCGCGCCGATCATCCCGGGCGCAGAGGCCTGGCCGACCTTCCAGCGCAACCGCTCCGAGCAGTTCGAGGCGCGCTTCCTGATGGTCGAGATTCCCGAGTCGCCGTCGATCTTCCTCGCCGGCATGGCCGGCTCGAAACTGCCGATCGTCGTTTCGCACGGCGAAGGGCGCGCGGTGTTCGCCGCCGCCGACCGGCCGCCCGTCGCGCTCCGCTACATCGACAACCGCGGCCGGGTGGCGACGACCTATCCGTTCAACCCGAACGGTTCGCCCGAGGGCATCGCCGGGGTGACCACCGCCGACGGCCGCTTCACGATCATGATGCCGCACCCCGAGCGCATCTTCCGCACGGTGCAGATGTCCTGGCACCCCGAGGGCTGGGACGAGGATTCGCCGTGGATGGCCATGTTCCGCAACGCGCGGAAGTGGGTCGGCTGAGGGCGGGCGGATGGTCTCGGTCGTTCATGCGCTGCCGGCCGCCGGCATCGATGACGGGACGCTCGCGCGCCTGGGCGCGGACCTTCCGGACGCGGCGCGGGAGCGCATCGATCGGGCGCTCGCTCTTGGGGCGGAGCTCTACGGCGACAAGGTGCTCGGTACCGGCGAGGAGGCGCTCAGGCACGGCGTCGGCATGGCCTTGCAGGTCGCGGCGCTCAATCTCGACCTCGACACGCGGCTCGCGGCGCTGCTCTTCGCTGCCGGCGATTTCCTCCCCGAGCCGAACGAGACGCTGAGGCAGAAGTTCGGCACGCCGGTGGCGACGCTCGTGGAGAGCCTCCGCCGGCTCAAGGGGTTGCGGCCGCTGACCGAGGCGGCGGCCGCCGCGGGCGGCAGCCAGGCGAAGGCCCAGGCCGAGATCCTGCGCAAGATGCTCCTGGCGATGGCCGACGACATCCGCGTCGTCCTGCTCCGGCTCGCCTCGCGGACGCAGACGCTGCGCTGGCTCGCCGACAAGGATTCGCCGCTGCGCCGGGACATCGCCGCCGAGAGCATGGAGATCTACGCGCCGCTCGCCAACCGGCTCGGCGTCTGGCAGATGAAATGGGAGATCGAGGATCTCTCGTTCCGCTACCTCGAACCCGAAACCTACAAGCGCATCGCCCGTCAGCTCGACGAGAAGCGCGTCGAGCGCGAGGCCTTCATCGCCGCGGCGACGGCCCGGCTCAAGGAGGAGATGAAGAAGGCCGGGTTCGACGCCGAGGTCTATGGCCGGCCCAAGCACATCTACAGCATCTGGAACAAGATGCGGGCCAAGAACCTGGACTTCTCCGAGGTCTACGACGTGCGCGCGCTGCGCATCATCGTGCCCGAGGTGCGCGACTGCTATACGGCGCTGGGGCTGGTTCATGCGCTCTGGCAGCCGATCCACGGCGAATTCGACGACTACATCTCGCATCCCAAGGGCAACTACTACCGCTCGCTGCACACCGCCGTGATCGCCGAGGACGGCCGGGCGCTGGAGATCCAGATCCGCACGCCGGAGATGCACCGCCATGCCGAGCTCGGCGTCGCCGCGCACTGGCGCTACAAGGAGGCCGGCGCGCCGGCACGCGCCGAATCGGCCTACGACGAAAAGATCGCGCTGTTGCGCCAGCTGCTTTCGTGGCGCGACGAGATCACCGACTCGGCCGCCTGGGTCGAGCAGTTCAGGCGCGCGGCGCTCGACGACACGATCTACGTGCTGACGCCACAGGGCAAGGTGATCGACCTGCCCAAGGGCTCGACGCCGATCGACTTCGCCTACCGCCTGCACACCGACATCGGCCACCGCTGCCGCGGCGCCAAGGTGGATGGCCAGCTGGTGCCCCTGAACACGCCGCTCGCCAACGGCCAACGGGTCGAGATCGTCACCGCCAAGAGCGGCGGGCCGTCGCGCGACTGGCTGGCGCCGGGCTACCTGCATTCGCCGCGCGCGCGCCAGAAGGTCAAGGCCTGGTTCGCCGCGCTCCAGGAAGCGGAAATGCTCGCGCAGGGCCGCGCCTTCGTCACCCGGGAGCTCCAGCGCGACGGCTTCGCCCAGGCGAATCTCGACGAGCTCGCGCACAAGCTCGGCTTCCGGAACCCGGAGGCGATGTTCCTCGCCGCCGCGCGCGGCGAGCTCGGCCCGCGGGCGATCCAGGTCGCGCTGCGCGGCACGCCCGAGGAGGCCGAGATTTCGCCCGAGCTCCTGACGCGGCAGTCGAAGGCCGGCGAGTCGAAGATCCTGGTCGTCGGCGTGGACCGGCTGATGACCCAGCTCGGCCGCTGCTGCAAGCCGGTGCCGCCGGATCCGGTCGCCGGCTTCGTCACCCGCGGCCGCGGTGTCTCGGTGCACCGGCTCGATTGCGCCAATTTCCGCAACATGGCAGCACGGAATCCGGAGCGCGTGATCGACGCGCAGTGGGGCGGCCGGCAGGCCGGCATCTATGCCGCCGACCTCCACGTCGAAGCGCACGACCGCCAGGGCCTCCTGCGCGACATCTCCGACGTGCTCTCGAAGGAGAAGATCAACGTCACCGCGGTGAAGACGCAATCGCGGGGTGGCATGGCGCGCATGGCCTTCACCGTCGAGCTCTCCAGCGCCGAGCAGCTGCAGCGCGTGCTCGGCCGCATCGGCGAAGTCGACGGCGTTACCGAAGTCCGGCGCGGCTGAGCGCCCGGGAAAAATTCTGCTGCGCCCGCCAATGCTTCGTTGCTCGCGCGCAGCCCGTCCTGGTTGCGCCCGCGGCGGATTTTTCCGCCGACGCCGAGGCGCGGGGATCCGTCAGAGCAAACTCAGCCGTCGTAATACGCCAGGCCCTAGGCCTCGCCGGCCATCATCGCCAGCAGCGTCTCCTGCGCGCAGGCGCGCACGCGCCGGCTCGGACGGATGGCGTAGCGGCCGTCGCTGTCCATCTCCCAGGCCTGGCAGTTGTCGCTGAGATAGAGGCGCAGCCCCTCCTTGATCACGCGGCGCTTGAGCTTCGGATCGAGCACCGGGAAGACGACTTCGATGCGGCGGAAGAAGTTGCGCTCCATCCAGTCGGCGCTGCCGAGATAGACCTTCTCCTCGCCATCGGCATGGAAGTAGAAGATCCGGTGATGTTCGAGGAAGCGGCCGACCACCGAGCGGACGCGGATGTTTTCCGAGAGGCCCGGCACGCCGGGGCGTAGGGCGCAGACGCCGCGGACGATCAGGTCGATCTTCACGCCGGCCTGCGAGGCGGTGTAGAGCGCCTCGATGATCTCCGGCTCGAGCAGCGAATTCATCTTGGCGATGATGTGGGCCGGCCGGCCGGCGCGGGCCGCCTCGGTCTCGCGGTGGACGGCCGCCATCATGTTCGGGTGCAGGGTGAACGGCGCCTGCCAGAGGTGCTTGAGCGTGCCGGCCTTGCCGAGCCCGGTGAGCTGCTTGAAGACCTCGGCGACGTCGTCGGCGATCTCCGCGTTGCTCGTGAGCAGGCCGAAGTCGGTGTAGAAGCGCGTGGTGCGCGGGTGATAGTTGCCGGTGCCCAGATGCACGTAGCGCCGGTAGCCGCCGTCCTCGCGGCGCACGATCATGAGCATCTTCGCGTGCGTCTTGTAGCCGACCACGCCATAGACGACGTGCGCGCCGACTTCCTCGAGCCGGGCGGCGATCGACAGGTTCGCCTCCTCGTCGAAGCGTGCCATCAGCTCGACGACGACCGTGACCTCCTTGCCCTTCTGTGCCGCGCGCACCAGGTGCTGGAGCAGCACCGAGTCGGTGCCGGTGCGATAGACGGTCATCTTGATGGCGACGACGCTTTGATCGTCGGCCGCCTGTTCGAGCAGCTGGATGACGGGCGAGAACGACTGGAAGGGGTGGTGCAGGAGCACGTCCTCGCGGCGCAGCACGTCGAAGATCTGCGGCCGCTTGGCGATCGCCTTGGGCAGGCCCGGCTGGAAGGGCGCGTACTTGAGATCGGGCCGGTCCACGCGGTCGGGCACCGAGATCAGGCGCACCATGTTCACGATGCCATGGACACGGTAGAGGTCGTCGCGCGTGAGACCGAACTGCTGGAGCAGGAACTCGGCCATCGCCTCGGAGCAGTTGTCGGCGATCTCCAGGCGCACGGCGTCGCCGAAGTGCCGTTGCGGCAGCTCGCCCTGGAGCGCGGTGCGCAGGTTCTTGACCTCCTCGTCGTCCACCCAGAGGTCGGAGTTGCGCGTGACGCGGAACTGGTAGCAGCCGAGCACGTTCATGCCCGAGAACAGCTCGCCGACGTGCTTGTGCAGGATCGAGGAGAGGAAGACGAAACCATAATCGACGCCGGTGATCTCCTTGGGCAGCTGGATCACGCGCGGCAGCACGCGCGGCGCCTGGACGATGGCGGCGCCGCCGGCGCGGCCGAAGGCGTCGGTGCCCTCGAGCTCGACGGCGAAGTTGAGGCTCTTGTTGAGTACGCGCGGGAACGGATGCGCCGGGTCGAGGCCGATCGGCGTCAGCACCGGCATGACCTCGCGGAAGAAGAACTCGCGCACCCATTCGGACTGCTCGGGCGTCCAGCTCGGCCGCTTGAAGAAGCGGATGCCCTCGGCCGCGAGCGCCGGCAGGATCACCTCGTTGAGCAGCTTGTACTGCTCGGCGATCAGGTCGTGGGCCTCGCGGGTGATGCGCCGGAAGGCCTCGACCGGACTCAGGCCGTCCGCGGAGATCGCGTGGCCGCCCAGCTTGATCTGCTCCTTGACGCCGGCGACGCGGATCTCGAAAAACTCGTCGAGGTTCGACGAGACGATACAGAGGAAGCGCAGCCGCTCGAGCAGCGGCACGCGCGGATCGGCGGCCTGGGCGAGCACGCGGCGGTTGAAGGCGAGCAGCGACAGCTCGCGGTTGATGAAGTGGTCTGGGGGATGGCCGGTGGCGGCGATGAAGCTGGAGGCGCGCATAGGTCCTGGGGCGGAAGAAATGTCCGGCCGATACTATGACATTTCCGTTACGGCCGCGTGACAACCGGCGCTTCCCCGTGGACTGCTAGAATCCGCCGCGTTCAGAGGGAGGGCATTCAGCGTGTTCCGGGAGGTGATCGCCGCCGTCGATCTCGGGTCGAACAGCTTCCGCCTCCAGGTGGGGCGGGTGGTCGGCAACCAGATCTACCCGCTGGATTCGCTCAAGGAGTCCGTGCGCCTCGCGGCGGGCCTCACCGCCGAAAAGACGCTCGACGGTCCATCCCAGCTGCGCGCCCTCGAAGCGCTGGCGCGTTTCGGCGAGCGGCTGCGCGGCTTTCCGCCCGAGGCGGTGCGGGCCGTCGCCACCAACACCCTGCGCGTGGCCAAGAACGCGGCCCGCTTCCTGCCCGAGGCGGAGGCGGCGCTCGGCTTTCCGATCGAGGTCATCTCCGGGCGCGAGGAGGCGCGGCTCATCTATCTCGGCGTCGCCCACAGCCTCGCCAATCCGCGCAAGCAGCAACTGGTCATCGACATCGGCGGCGGCTCGACCGAGTTCATCATCGGCCGCCACTTCAAGACGCTGCATCTCGAATCGCTCTACATGGGCTGCGTGAGCTTCAGCCTGCGTTTCTTCCCCGACGGCCGGGTGGACAAGCGGTCGATGAAGGAGGCCGAACTCGCGGCGCGCAACGAGCTCCAGACCATCGTGCACGCCTACCGCGCCACCGGCTGGGAGCAGGCGGTCGGCTCCTCGGGCACGGCCAAGGCCTTGTGCGACCTCGTCGAGATGAACGGCTTCTCCGACGGCGGCATCACGGCCGACGGCCTGGAGCGGCTCAAATCGTCGCTGATCCGCGCCGGCGGCGCCACCCGCCTGGGTCTCGCCGGATTGCGTCCCGATCGTGTGCCGGTGCTGCCCGGCGGCCTGGCGATCATGTCGGCGGCGTTCAAGGAGTTCGGCATCGAGCGGATGATCTTTTCCGAGGGCGCGCTGCGGCTCGGCGTCCTCTACGACCTGCTCGGCCGCTATCACCACGAGGATCTGCGTGAGGCGACGGTCGGGCATTTCATGCAGCGCTACCACGTCGACCGCCGCCAGGCCGAGCGCGTCGCGCGCACGGCCCTGCGTCTCCTGGGCCAGATGCTCCCGGAAGCGCTCGAAGAGGACAATCCGGACGGCCAGATGCTCGTCTGGGCCGCGCGCCTGCACGAGATCGGCATCTCGCTCGCCCATTCGGGCTACCACAAGCACAGCGCCTACATCCTCGCCAACGCCGACATGCCCGGCTTCTCGCGCCGCGACCAGGCCCGGCTCTCGCGCCTCGTGCTCGCCCACCGCGGCAAGCTGGAGCGCGTGCTGCCCGCGCTCACGGAATCGCGCGACTGGCTGCTGATCTTCGCCCTGCGCATCGCCGCGCTGCTCCACCGCGCCCGCGACGAGGGCGCCGATCCGCCCGTCGAGGCGAGGCTCCTGCCGCGCGGCTTCCAGCTCGGCATCGAAACCGCGTGGCTCACCGGCTCGCCCCTCACTGCCGCTTCGCTCGAAGAGGAGATCCAGCAGTGGGCGGCGATCGGCCTCCAGCTGAAGGTGCGCCGCGAGCAGCCGAAGAAGGCGGCGTGATGGACCGCGGGTGCCCCGCCCGCCCGGCGCGCGATGGCTGAGCTCGTGCTGGAGCCACAGCCGGGGGGCGCCGTCCGCGCGGTGCTCTCGGGCCGCTGGACGCTCGCCGAGATCGGCCACGAGGCCGCCGCGTTGCAGGCGCGGCTCGCGGCGATCGCCCCGGGCACGGTCTGGGACCTGCGCGGCGTCGAGGCGCTCGACAGCGCTGGCGCGATGATGCTCTGGCGCGCCTGGGGCCGCGCGCTGCCGGCGGGCCTGCTCGCCTCGCCGATCCAGCAGCATGCCTTCGAGCGCATCGCCGCGGCGGACGCCCGGGCCGACACGGCGTCGCCGCCCGGCCCGCAGCCTTCCGTGCCCCCCGCAGACCTCGGAAGGTGCCCGCCACCAGACTCAGCCGCCGTAACACGCCAGCCGGTGGCCGCCCTCGGGCGCCTGGGCGGACTCCTCGCCGACTTCGGCGGCCACCTCGCCGACTTCGTCGCGCTAATCGGCCAGATGGTGCTCGACTTCCTCCATCTCCTCCGGCATCCGCGCGACTGGCCGCTGCGCGAGATCTCGGCGAACGTCTACAAGGCCGGCGTGATGGCGATGCCGGTCGCGGCGCTGATCGGCTTCCTCATCGGCGTCGTCATCTCCTACCTCCTGTCGCTGCAACTGCGGCGGCTCGGCGCCGAACCCCTGATCGTCGAGGCCCTGGGCATCGGCATCATCCGCGAGATCGGTCCCGTGCTGCTCGCCGTGCTCGTCGCCGGCCGCTCGGCCTCGGCGATGACGGCGCAGCTCGGCGTCATGCGCGTCACCGAGGAGATCGAGGCGCTCGCGGCGATGGGCGTGCCGCAGAGCCTGCGCCTCGTCTTTCCCAAGGTCCTCGCCCTGGCGGTGGCGATGCCGCTGCTGGTGGTCTGGATCGACGTCATGGCCCTCATGGGTGGCATGGTCGTCGCCGACTTCCAGCTCGATGTCGGGCCGGACCTCTTCCTCGAGCGGCTGCCCAAGGTGGTGCCGGTGGCGAACCTCTGGATCGGGCTCGCCAAGGGCGTCGCCTTCGGCATCGCCGTGGCGCTGGTCGGCTGCCATTTCGGCCTGCGCGTCCGGCCGAACACCGAAAGCCTCGCCGCGAACACCACGGCCTCGGTGGTCGCCGCGATCACCCTGGTCATCCTCATCGATGCCGCCTTCGCCATCGCCACGCGCGGCATCGGCGTGCCGAGATGAGCGCCGGCGGTCCGGCTCCGGTCATCGAGGTGCGCGGGCTCGGCGTCCGCTTCGCCGATCACTGGGTGCTGCGCGATCTCGATCTGCGCGTCGGCGCGGGCGAGATGGTGTCGCTGGTCGGCGGCTCGGGCAGCGGCAAGACCACGCTGCTGCGCCACCTCCTCGGCCTCGTGCGCCCGGCCTGCGGCGAGATCCGCCTGTTCGGCGAGCCGCTCTTCGGCGGCGGCCGGAGGCGGGAACAGGCGCTGCGCCGCCGCTTCGGCGTACTCTTCCAGCACGGCGCGCTGTTTTCGGCGCTGACCGTCTTCGACAACGTCGCCTTTCCCCTGCGCGAGCTCCGCTGCCTCGACGAGGCGCTGATCCGCGACCTGGTCATGCTCAAGCTCGACATGGTCGAGCTGCTGCCGCGCCACGCGGCGCTCCTGCCCGCGGAGCTGTCGGGCGGCATGATCAAGCGGGTGGCGCTGGCGCGGGCCCTGGCGCTCGACCCCGAGCTCCTGATCCTCGACGAGCCGACGGCAGGCCTCGACCCCGATCTCGCCGACGGCTTCGTCGAACTGGTCACCGCGCTGCGCCGGGAGCTCGGCCTCACGGTGCTGATCGTCACCCACGACCTCGAGACGCTGGTCGGCCTGTCGTCGCACGTCGCCGTGCTCGCCGGGCAGCGCCTCGTCGCCTACGGTACGCTGGCCGAGGTCATGGCGGTCGATCATCCGTTCATCCGCGGCTTCTTCCATTCCGCGCGCGGCCGGCGCGTGCTGGAGGGGCAGGCTCTCGGGTAGAGTACCGTCATGGAAAGTCGCGCCCATGCCCTCGTCGCCGGCCTGTTCGTCCTGCTGCTCGGCCTCGCCGCCGGGGCGGCCGTCTGGTGGATGGGCTACGGGCGCGGCGAGCTGAACCACTACGTGCTCGTGGCGAGGCAGAACGTCACCGGCCTCAACCTGCAGGCGCCCGTGCGCTATCGCGGCATCCGCGCCGGGCGGGTCGAGGCCATCGAGCTCGATCCCGCCGATCCCCGGCTCATCCTCGTGCGCATCAGCCTCGATGCCCGCTACCCGGTGACCGTCGGCACCACGGCCCGGCTCAACACCCAGGGACTCACCGGCATCGCCTACGTGCAGCTCGAAGACGACGGCAGCCGTCCCGAGCCACTTTTAACGGCGGGCGGCGAGCCGCCGCGCATCGCGCTCAAGCCGACCTTGATGGACACCCTCGGCGGGCAGCTCGGCGACATCGCGGAACGGACCGCCGAGGTGATGACGCGGCTGTCGGCGCTCCTCGACGAGCGCGGGTCCCTGCGCCAATCCCTGGACAGGCTGGCGGCCGCCTCCGACGACCTGCGCGAGAGCGCGCGGCAGCTGCCGGCCACGGTGGCGGCGCTGCAGCGGCTACTCTCGGGCGACAACGCGGGCCGGCTGGCTTCGACCCTCGCCAATCTCGAGCAGGCGAGCCGCGAGGCGCCGCCGCTCGTCGGCGAGATGCGCCGCACGCTCGGCACGCTCTCGTCGCTCGCGGCACACCTCGACGCCCTCGCCGGCGAGGCGGGCGGCGAACTGACGGCGACGACGCTGCCGCGCGCCCATCTGCTCCTCGACGAGCTCGCGGCCGTCTCGCGCCGGCTGTCCCAGCTCGCCGAAGCGCTGGAGCGCGAGCCCCGGTCGCTGCTCTTCGGCCGGGCCTCGCCGCCGCCCGGCCCCGGCGAGGCCGGTTTCACCGCTTCCGGCAAGTGAGGGGAAAACCGTGCGCCGGCTGCCAACGACCCTGATCTGCTTCGCCGCGGCCGCCGCCATCGCCGGCTGTGCCAGCGGGCCGGGTTCGCAGACCATGGCGCGCTTCGATCTCGGGCCGGCGCCTGCCGTGTCCGTACCGGCCGTCCCGCTCGCCGCCGTGGCGGTCGCCGCGCCTTCGTGGCTTTCCGGCAGTGGCATCGCCTACCGGCTCCCCTGGCTCGATGCCCGCCGCCGCCACGAATACGCCGAGAGCCGCTGGGTCGCGCCGCCCGCCGAACTGCTTTCCCGCGCGCTCTCCAGCCGCCTGGCCGGCGACGGCCGTTGCCGCCTGCACCTCGATCTCGACGAGTTCATCCAGGTCTTCGACTCGCCGACGGCGAGCCGCTGGGAAATCGCCGCGCGGGCGACACTCTCGACGGGCGGCGCGGTGCTGGCCCGCCGTGCGTTCGCCGCCTCGGTGCCGGCGGCGACCGCGGACGCCAAAGGCGGCGTCGCCGCGGCCGCCGCCGCCGTCGCCGAGCTCGCCGACCGTCTCGGGGAATGGGCCGCGCAGACGCCCGCCTGCCGAAAGGAGTCCTCATGAACGAACCGCTGTTGCTCAAGTCCGTCGAGGGCGGCGTCGCGACGCTGACCCTCAACCGTCCCGACCAGTTCAACGCCCTCTCGGAGGAACTCATCGCGGCGATGCAGGAGGCGCTCGACGCCATCGCGGCCGACGACACGGTGCGCGCGGTGGTGATCGCCGGCGCCGGCCGTGCCTTCTGCGCCGGCCACGACCTGCGCCAGATGCGGGCAAATCACGACCAGGACTACATGCGCGAGCTGTTCCGCCGCTGCGGCCGGCTGATGACGTCGATCGTCCGCCTGCCGCAGCCGGTCATCGCCCGGGTGCATGGTGTGGCCACGGCGGCCGGCTGCCAGCTCGTCGCCAGCTGCGATCTCGCGGTCGCGGCCGACGTGGCGAAGTTCGCCGTCTCGGGCATCAATGTCGGCCTGTTCTGTTCGACGCCGGCCGTGGCGCTCTCGCGCAACGTCGGTCGCAAGCAGGCGATGGAGATGCTGCTGACCGGCGAGTTCATCGATGCCGCCGAGGCCTGCCGGCGCGGCCTCGTGAACCGCGTCTGCCCCGCCGACGCGCTCGACGCGGAAGTGAAGCGGCTCACCGAGGCGATCTGCGCAAAGTCAGCCGTGGCGATACGCCAGGGCAAGCAGCTCTTCTACCGGCAGCTCGAGGCGGGGCTCGACGCCGCCTATCAGATGGCCGTCGAGACCATGGCCTGCAACATGATGTGCGACGACGCCGTGGCCGGCATCGACGCCTTCCTGGAAAAGCGCGCCACCCGCGGCCGCTGAGCGATTGTCGCGGCAAAGACACCCCGGGGCGTGCCGCTGGCTCATAATTCGCGCTTGATCCCCGTCTCGCAGGAGGTGCGGTTCGTGAAGGTTCTCGTTTCCGTGAAGCGCGTGATCGACTACAACGTCAAGGTGCGCGTCAAGTCCGACGGCAGCGGCGTCGATCTCGCCAACGTCAAGATGGCGATGAATCCCTTCGACGAGATCGCCGTCGAGGAGGCCGTGCGGCTCCGCGAGGCCGGCATCGCCAGCGAAGTGGTCGCGGTGAGCTGCGGCGCCGCGGCCTGCCAGGAGACGCTTCGTTCGGCCATGGCCATCGGCGCCGACCGCGGCATCCTCGTCGAGACGGATCAGGAGCTCCAGCCGCTCGCCGTGGCCAGGCTGCTCCGGGCGGTCGCGGAACGCGAGTCGCCGCGGCTCGTCATCCTCGGCAAGCAGGCGATCGACGACGACGCCAGCCAGACCGGCCAGATGCTCGCGGCGCTGCTCGGCTGGCCGCAGGCCACCTTCGCTTCCCGGCTCGTCGTCTCGGCCGACACGGCCACCGTCACACGCGAGATCGACGGCGGCCTCGAAACGCTGGCGCTCAGGCTGCCCGCGGTGGTGACCACGGACCTCCGGCTCAACGAGCCGCGCTACGCGACGCTGCCCAACATCATGAAGGCGAAGAAGAAGCCGCTCGATGTGGTCAAGCCGGCCGATCTCGGCGCGGACATCGCGCCGCGCCTGACGACGCTGAAAGTCGTCGAGCCGCCGAAGCGCAAGGCCGGCGTCAAGGTTGCCGATGTCGCCGAGCTCGTTTCCCGCCTGCGCAACGAAGCGGGGGTGATCTGATGGCCGTCCTCGTCATCGCCGAACACGACAACGCCTCGCTCAAGGCCGCGACCCGCCATGCCATCGGCGCCGCGGTGCGGCTCGGTGCGGAGATCCACGTCCTCGTCGCCGGCAGCGGCTGCGCGGCGGCGGCGGAGGCGGCGGCGCGCGTCGCCGGCGTCGCCCGGGTCTTGCTCGCCGACGCGCCGCATTACGCCGACCAGACGGCCGAGAACCTCGCTGCGCTGATCGTCGGCCGCGCTGCCGGCTACAGCCATGTTTTCGCGGCGGCGACCAGCCACGGCCGCAATCTCATGCCACGGGTCGCGGCGCTCCTCGACGTCGCGCAGATTTCCGACATCGTCGGCATCGAGGCCGCGGACGTCTTCGTCCGGCCGATCTACGCCGGCAACGCGCTGGCGACCGTGAAGAGCGCCGACGCGGTGAAGGTCGTCACCGTGCGCCCCACGGCCTTCGAAGCCGCGGGCGAATCGGCCTCGGCGGCGGTCGAGACGGTGCCGGCCGGCCCCGATCTCGGCCTGGTGAAAGTGGTCGGCCGGGAGACGACCCGCTCGGCGCGCCCGGAACTGGGCGCCGCCCGGGTCGTCGTCTCGGGCGGACGGGGGCTTGCGTCTGCCGAGAACTACCACCGGCTGCTCGAGCCGCTCGCAGACAAGCTCGGCGCCGCGCTCGGCGCCTCGCGTGCCGCCGTGGATGCCGGTTTCGTGCCCAACGATTTCCAGGTCGGCCAGACCGGCAAGATCGTCGCACCGCAGCTCTACATCGCCGTCGGCATCTCGGGGGCGATCCAGCACCTGGCCGGCATGAAGGACAGCAAGGTGATCGTCGCCATCAACAAGGATCCGGACGCGCCGATCTTCCAGGTCGCCGACTATGGCCTCGTCGCCGACCTCTTCCAGGCCGTCCCGGAGCTCACGGCTGCGCTATGAACTTCATGGACGGCCTGTTCGCCGAGGCGTGGGCCTACGGGGCTTTCCTCCCCTATGTCCTGGTCCTCCTCTGGGCGTTGCTCACCGCGCCGTGGAAGCGGCTTGCCGACAACAGCCAGATGCACGTCTGGATGGGCACCATCGTCGTCCTGACGCTGATGTGGAGCCTCAAGGCCGGCGCCAAGCCCGGTCTGCACCTGCACCTGATCGGCGCCACGGCCTTCACGCTGATGTTCGGGCGGCAGCTGGCGATGATCGGCCTGTCGATCGTGCTCGCGGCGGTGACCTACAACGCCGGGCTCAAGGGCGTCGAAGGCTGGCAGGCCTTCGCGCTCAACGCTCTGGCGCTCATCGTGGTGCCCGTGTTCGCCGCGCACGCCGTGCTGCGTTTCGTCGAGAAATACCTGCCGGCGAACATCTTCGTCTATTTCTTCGTCGCCGCCTTCTTCGGTGGCGCCGTGGCGGCCGTGGCCAGCGGCGCCTTCAGCGGCCTGGTGCTTTGGGCCGCCGGCATCTACACGGTCGACATGCTGATGTCGGACTACCTGTTGTTCTACGTCCTCTTCGGCTTCGCCGAGGCGTGGCTCAACGGCGCCGCGATCACCCTCATGGTGGTCTATTTCCCGCGCTGGGTCGGCTCCTTCGACGACCGGCGCTATCTCTCCAAGCGATGAGGACTCCTGGACCATGAGCGAATACGTCGCGCCCGTCAGGGACATGATGTTCGTGCTGCGCGAACTGGCCGGGCTCGAGCGCGTCGCGGCGCTGCCCGGCTGCGCCGAAGTCACCCCGGACCTCGTCGAGGCGATTCTCGACGAGGCCGGCAGGTTCGCGCGCGAGGTGCTCTCGCCGCTCAATGCGACCGGCGACCGCGAGGGCGCGCGCTGGCACGACCGGCAGGTGACGATGCCGGCCGGCTTCCGCGAGGCCTACCGGCAATATGCGGAGGCCGGCTGGTGCGCGCTCGACTGCGATCCGGAATATGGCGGCCAGGGCCTGCCGCGGCTGGTTTCGGCAGCCGTGCGCGAGATCTGGAAGTCGGCCAACATGGCCTTCTCGCTCTGCCCGATGCTCACCAACGGCGCCATCGAGGCGCTCGAGATCGCCGGCACGCCCGAACAGAAGCGCCTGTATCTGCCGAACATGGTCTCGGGCAAATGGACCGGCACCATGAACCTGACCGAGCCCCAGGCCGGCTCGGACCTCGCGGCGATCCGCACCCGGGCCGAACCGCGGCCCGACGGCACGTACCGGCTCTACGGCCAGAAGATCTTCATCACCTACGGCGAGCACGATCTCGCCGAGAACATCATCCATTTCGTCCTTGCCCGGTTGCCCGATGCGCCCGAGGGCGTCAAGGGCATTTCGATGTTCCTGGTGCCCAAATTCCTCGTCGACGCCGATGGCGGCCTCGGCGCGCGCAACGATGTCTGGTGCGCCTCGCTCGAGCACAAGATGGGCATTCACGCGAGCCCGACCGCGGTGATGGTCTATGGCGAGGAAGGCAACCTCGGCGGCGGCGCCGTCGGCTATCTCGTCGGCCGGCCCAACGAGGGCCTGAAGACCATGTTCATCATGATGAACGCCGCGCGCTACGCGGTCGGCCTCGAAGGTCTGGCGCTCGCCGAGCGCGCCTGGCAGCGCGCGCTCGCCTACGCGAGGGAGCGCGTCCAGGGCCGCGCCATCGAAGGCTCGGCGGGTCCGGTGACCATCGTCCATCACCCGGACGTCCGGCGCATGCTGATGACCATGCGTTCGCAGGTCGAGGCGATGCGCGCGCTGGCCTACACCGTGGCCGCGGCGCAGGACGTCGCCCTGCGTCACCCCGACGAGGCCGAGCGGCGGCGCAACGCGGCCTTCGTCGATTTCATGACGCCGATCGTCAAAGGCTGGCTCACCGAGACGGGCAACGAGGTCGCCTCGCTCGGCGTTCAGGTCCACGGCGGCATGGGCTACATCGAGGAGACCGGCGCCGCCCAGTACATGCGCGATGCGCGCATCACGACGATCTACGAGGGCACCACCGGCATCCAGGCCAACGACCTGATCGGCCGCAAGCTCGCGCGCGAGGGCGGGGCGACGCTCGCGGCGGTGATCGCGCAAATGCGCGAAACTCAGGCGCGGGGACACGCCGGGGAGGGGCTTCGCGACATCGCCGAGGCGCTGGGCGCCGGCATCGATGCGCTGGAACGGGCGGGCGGCTGGATCCGCGACCACTATGCCCGCGAGACCCGCATCGTGGCCGCCGGCGCCGTGCCCTTCCTCCGGCTTGCCGGCATCGTCTCGGGCGGCTGGATGATGATGGAGGCCGCGCTGGCGGTGAAGCGGCGCATCGCCGCGGGCGACAGCGATCCCTTCCTTGCTGCCAAGATCGGCAGCGCGCGCTTCTACGCGGCCAACCTCCTGCCGATGGCCGGGGCGCTCGCCCGCATCGTCGTCGAGGGCGGCGAGAGTGCCCTCGTAATCCCCGAGGAGGCGCTCTGATCAGCCATGTCGGCCATCGACCACATCCTCACTGAAATCGGCCGTGGCGAAGTGGTCTTTCCCACGCACGCCGATGTCGCCCTGCGCGTGCGTCTCGCCCTCGACGATCCGGACATCCCGCTCGCCGAGGCGACGCGGCTGGTCCAGGCCGAGCCTTATCTCGCGGCCCGGGTCGTCGCCATTGCCAACTCGGTGCTCTTCCGGCGCGGCCGCGCCGAAGTCGCCGACGTGCGCAGCGGCATCGTCCGCCTGGGCCTGCGTTTCGTCCGCTCGCTGGCGACCGCCGTGGTCATGCGCCAGATGGCACACGGCATCCACGAACCGCGGCTGCGCGCGATGGCGAGCCGGCTCTGGGAACACGCGGCCCACGTCGCTGCGCTCGCGCACGTGCTGGCGAAGCGCTATGCGCCGGCGCTCACCGAGACGGCGCTCTTCGCCGGCATGGTGCACGAGGCCGGCGGCTTTTACCTGATCGCGCGTGCCGAGGATCATCCCGACGTGTTTACCGACGGCAGCCTCGCGCGGCCGGATGCCGAGTCGCGCGTCGGCCAGACCGTCCTCGGCGCGCTCGGCGTGCCGGCCGAGGTCGTCGCGGGGATCGGAGCCCTCTGGGTGCCGGCGGAGGACCGTTTCCCGCCCGCTCTGCTCGGTGACCTCATCCGGCTCGCCCATCGACTGACGCCCATCCGTTCGCCGCTCGAGGCCGAAACCACGAAAACCGGCATGCCCGCCGATCCCGTCGTGGCGGGACAGGTCGCCGAGGTGCTCGAAGCGTCGGCCGAGACGCTCGCCGGGCTCACCGCGGCCTTGCATTACTGACCGGGCCGATCTAGACTTGTACCGGTTCGGTAGCGCTGCAAAAGGCAAACCCGTCGAAAGACGGGGACGCAAAGCCACCGGTCTAACGGATCCGCCGCCCGTGGATCCCAAGACGGCGGGGCCGCCAGGCTGACCGAGACGAAGATCCGGTTCTCGCTCCATCGTCGTTCCCGTTGCCGGATCGGGGTCTCCGCCCGGAAAGACCTTCCGCCTCCTCGGCTCCCCGGGCCCGCGTTCCGTTTCCGCCGTGTCCGCCTGCTGCGGCTCCGATCTCGATGGGCCGGCGCCGTGACGCGTTCGGGCGGCCGGCAGAGGAGGCGAAGATGGCAACGATGGACAACGTGATCCCCTTTCCCGAGGGCGCGCGGACGGCCGAAGGCGAGCCGCAGCGCATTCTCGCGGCGTTCCGCGACCAGGCGGCGCAGAAGCTGCGCGAGGCGGTCCGGGCCGCCGTGCCCGAGCTTCAGGAACTGTTCGCTTCGCGCGGCGACCTCGCCGACAGCGGCGAAGCGCGGAAGTCCTGCTACGGGCTCGCAGACTTCCTGCGCGGCAACGCGGGCCGCATCGAGGCGCTCGCCGCCCTCGAGTGGCAGCGGCTGTTCGACGCCGCCTGCCGGCCTCGGGGCGACAAGGCCGGAGCGAAGCCGGCCATGGCCGCGGAACTGGAACTCGTCGATCTCGCGGTGATGGACGAGGACATCGCCGTCCGCGCCGTCGCCGCCCGATTGCACGACGGCTGCGAGGAGGGGCTCTACGCGCTCGGACGCCGTCTCGCCCATCTGCTTGGACGCGAGGAGGAGATCCTCGTCGTCGAGAAAATCCTCGCCGAAACCCTGCAGGCGACCCTGCGCGAATGCGGCCTGGACGGCCCGATGCGCACCGAGGTGCTGCGCGCCTGGGAGCCGCGGGCGGCGGGAGACTTCGCCGAAGCGATCCGCGGGCTCAACGCCTTCCTCGTCGGCCGCAACGTACTGCCGGGACTCAAGCGCAAGTATGCGCGGCCCGCGGCGGAGAAGCGGCCCGCCACACCGCCGCTGCCCGAAGGCGATCTGTTCGGCCTGCTGCGCAAGCTCGTCTCGGCGGGCGGCGGCGCGCCGCCGGATCCGCTGTCGACCTTCGTCCCGGCGGCCACCGCGGTGCCGGGCGAGCCGACCGCCGCGCCGTCGATGGTGACCATGGCCGCGATCATGGCCCGGGCGATGGCGACGCTCGACGCGCTCCAGCAATCCTTGCCGACGATCGGCACGAGCGGCCCGTCGACCGCCGTGCTGCGCGATTTCCGCGCCAGCACCGTCGGCCAGAGCCTGCCGCCGCTCGATGCGGTGACCGTCGACATCGTCGCCACACTCTTCGATTTCATCTTCGACGACGCCGAGATCGCCGATCCCATCAAGGCGCTGGTCGCGCGGCTGCAGATCCCGATTCTCAAGGTGGCGATGCTCGACAAGGAGTTCTTTTCCAGCAAGGCTCACCCGGCGCGCCGCCTGCTCGACGGCATCTCGAAGGCTGCGGCCCGTTGCGGGCCGTCCGCCGGCCATGACGATCCGCTCTATCGCCGGCTCGCCGACATCGTCGAGCGCCTGCAATCCGGTTTCAGCCAGGACACCGGCCTCTTCGCCACCCTCTGCAACGAGCTCGACGAGTTCCTCGACCGGCAGGAAAAGGAGGCCGAGGAGGAGGCCGAGCGCGTCGCGCCGCTCGTCGCCGAGCGCGAGCGCCGCGAAATCGCCGCGGTCGCCGCCGACGAGGTGCTCTCGGCGTGGCTCTCGGGCCCGCTGCCCGCGGCCGCCGCCGATCTCCTCGCGCACGAGTGGCGGGCCTTGCTCATCCGGCTCTATCTCGACGGCGACGACGCCGGCTGGCACAAGGCCGTGGCCACCGCCGCGGAACTCGTCGCGAGCGTCGCGCCGCAGGCCGATGCCTCGGCGCGCAAGGCGCTCGCGGCGCGGCTGCCGGATCTCGTCCGGCGCATCCACGACGGGCTCGACCGCCTGCACGTTGCCGCCGAGCGACGGATGGCGCTGCTCGATTGCCTGTTCAGCATACACGCCGCCGTGCTGCGGGGCGCCGCACCGGTCGCCACGACGACGTGGCCGCGGCCGGAGGCCGCGCCGGCGCTGGTCAGCGAATCGGTGGCGGGCGAAGGCAAGGCGCTCGAATGCATCGCCCTCGTCGATGCCGACGAGGTGCCGGCCGAGATCGGCCCGGGCGAAGCGGCCGAGCAGGTCGACGGGCTGCGCCGCGGCGACTGGGTCGAGTTTCGCGGCGACACGGGCGCGGTCCGCTACCGCCTGTCCTGGATCAGCCCCGAGCGCGGCATCCTCTTGTTCACCAACCCGGCCTCGCCGCGGGCGATCGCCGTGGCGCCGGCCGCGCTCGCGGTGCAGATCGAGCGCGGCGAGGCGGCCGTCGTGCCCCTCGAGCCGATCTTCGACCGCGCGGTCAGCCGGGCGATGGAGGCGCTCCAGGCCGCCTGATCACGCTGCCGGCGTGTCACCGCGGCTGAGTTTCGGCTAACATCGGTCACATGACCGACGACCTGCCGCACGATCTCCACCACCGCATCGCCGCGCTGCGCCGCGACCTCCACGCCCATCCCGAACTCGCCTTCGAGGAGCGGCGCACCTCGGACGTCGTCGCCGCGCACCTCGAGCGGCTCGGCATCGAAGTGCACCGCGGCATCGCCGGCACGGGCATCGTCGCCAGCATCCGTGGCGGCAGCGGTGGCCGCTCGATCGGCCTGCGCGCCGACATGGACGCGCTGCCGCTCCACGAGCAGAACGGCTTTCCGCATCGTTCGAGGCACGAAGGGCGCATGCACGCCTGCGGCCACGACGGCCACACGGCGATGCTCGTCGGCGCCGCCGAGGTGCTCGCCGAGCGTGCGCGGCGCGGCGGCTTCGACGGCACGGTGCTGATCTTCCAGCCGGCCGAGGAGCACGAGGGCGGCGCCCGGGTGATGGTCGAGGAGGGCCTCTTCGAGCGTTTCCCGATGGACATGGTCTTCGGCCTGCACAACTGGCCCGGCCTGCCGGCCGGCCATTTCGTCGTCACCGACGGCCCGGTCATGGCCGGCGCCGACCGCTTCCAGATCACCGTCCGGGGGCGCGGCGGCCATGCCGCCATGCCGCACCAGGCCACTGACACGGTGCTCGCCGGCGCGGCCCTGGTGCAGGCGCTGCAGTCGCTCGTGAGCCGTAACGTCGATCCGCTGGATTCCGCCGTGGTCAGCGTCACCCGCTTCTCCGCCGGACATGCCGACAACGTGCTGCCGGAGACCGCGATCCTCGGCGGCACCGTGCGCAGCTTCCGTCCCGAGCTCCAGGACGCGCTCGAGGCGGGCATGCGCCGCGTCTGCCGCGGCATCGAGGTCACGCACGGTGTCGAGATCGCGCTCGACTACCAGCGCGGCTACCCGCCGACGAACAACGATCCGGCCACGGCGTCGCTCTGCCGCGACGTCGTCCGGCACCTGCACGGCGCCGAACTGACCCACGCCAGGCCGAGCATGGGCGCCGAGGACTTCGCCTATCTCGCGCAGGTCGTGCCCGGCTGCTACGTCTGGCTCGGCAACGGGCCGGGCGAGGGCGGCTGCATGCTGCACAGCCCGCACTACGACTTCAACGACGAGATCATCCCCATCGGCATCCGCTACTGGGCCGCGCTCGTCGAGCGGGTGCTGGCGCGCTGAGCGCGCTCCACCGCCCGCCTCAGTGCAGCGTGTGGGGCGGCGGCGGGAAGAGCAGGTCGACGATATCCCGGCCGAAGCGGTATTCCTCGCCGCAGATGTCGTCGTGGACGACGATCTCGCCCTGCTCGGCGAGCGTCTCCTCGATTTCCTCGCGGCCGAGCGCGCGCAGCATGCCGAGCACTTTTTCTTCGTCGCGTGGGCAGTGGTAGACGACCGGAACCGCGTCGAACAGGCGGACGTCCTCCTCGGGAAAAAGCCGCGTGAGCAGCGTTTCCGCGGGCAGCGCCAGTTCGGCGGGGGCGAGCGTGGCGGCGAGCTGCAGGACGCGGTTCCAGCCATCGGGATCGCGCTGGTCCGCGTCCGGCAGCTTCTGCAGGAAGAGGCCGCAGGCGTGCGCGGCATCGGCCATCAGCCAGAGGCGCGAGGGTGCCTGTTCCGACTGGGCGAGGTAGTGCTCGAACACCGCCGCGACACAGTCGCCGTCCAGGGGCACGACGCTCTGCCAGGGTTCGTCCGCCGCGCGCGAATCGAGCGTCAGCACCAGCCGGCCGTCACCCAGCAGTTCCGGCAGCGGCGCCGGCGAGAGATCTTCGGCGGCCTTGGCCATGCCGCGGATGCGCAGCCGCTCGTCGCAGTCGACGACGAGCATGCCGACGGGACCGTGGCCGCGCAGGTGAAAGGTCAGCCGGCCCGGGATCTTGAGGTTGCAGCCGATCAGGGCGGTGACGGCGGCGAGCTCGCCGAGCAGGTCGCGCACGGCGTCGGCATAGCCGCGGCCGGCATGCATCTGCCGCCAGGCCGGACCGAGGCGCACGAGCGCGCCGCGGATGTCCAGGTCTTCGAGAAGGAAGCGCTCGACGCTGTCCATCAGCGGACGAAGCTGGAAAACTGCGCCGGGTCGAAGCCGACGAGCAGCTGGCCGCCTTCCGTCTCCACGACCGGCCGGCGGATGCAGCTCGGATGCGCGAGCATCACGGCGACGGCCTTGCTCTGCGTCGTGATGTCCTGCTCTTCGGGCGGCAGCTTGCGGAAGGTCGGGCCGCGCGTGTTGAGCAGCGTCTTCCAGCCGGCCGCCTGGCACCAGGCGACGAGTCGCTCGCGGGGCACGCCGAGCTTCTTGTAGTCGTGGAACTCGTAGGCGATGCCGCGCTCGTCGAGCCAGGCGAAGGCCTTCTTCATGGTGTCGCAGTTGCGGATTCCGTAGATCCTGACCATCGTCATCTCCTCGCCCGCGCGAAGGCCGCCGCCATCGCGCCCTGCGGCCGGGCCTCGGCGCGCGGCCGCCGTGCCGGCGTGTTACCACGGCTGAGTTTCGCGGGCGCCGCGGCTTCGTCGGAGAGCCGCATTGTCAGCGCGATGCGCTTCCTCGGCAAGTCGACCTCGAGCACCTTGACGCGGACGATGTCGCCGGCCTTGACCACGGCGTGCGGGTCGCGGACGAACCGGTCCGAGAGCGCCGAGACATGGACGAGGCCATCCTGGTGCACGCCGATGTCGACGAAGGCGCCGAAGTTGGTGACATTGGTGACCACGCCCTCGAGGACCATGCCCGGGGCGAGGTCCTTCAGGTCCTCGACGCCTTCCCTGAACGCGGCCGTCCTGAATTCCGGGCGCGGATCGCGACCCGGCTTTTCCAGTTCGCGCAGGATGTCCTGCACCGTCGGCAGCCCGAAGCGCTCGTCGGCGTAACGGGCGGGGTCGAGATCCCGGAGCGTGCGCGTCTCGCCGATCAGCGCGCGTACCGTCGTGCCGAGGTCGGCGAGGATGCGCTCGACGACCGGATAGGCCTCCGGGTGCACGGCCGAGGCGTCGAGCGGCTCGTCGCCGTCGCGGATGCGCAGGAAGCCGGCCGCCTGCTCGAAGGTCTTTTCGCCGAGGCGCGGCACCTCGAGGAGCTGCCGGCGCGAGCGGAAGGCGCCGCGGGTGTCGCGGTGGGCGACGATGTTGGCGGCGAGCGTCGCGTTGAGGCCGGAGATCCGGGCGAGCAGGGGTGCCGAGGCAGTGTTGAGATCGACGCCGACCGAATTGACGCAGTCCTCGACGACGGCATCGAGCGCGCGGGCGAGCTTCGCCTGGTTGACGTCGTGCTGGTACTGGCCGACGCCGATGCTCTTCGGCTCGATCTTGACCAGCTCGGCGAGCGGATCCTGCAGCCGGCGGGCGATCGACACCGCACCGCGCAGCGAGACGTCGAGCTCCGGGAACTCGCGCGCGGCGAACTCGGAGGCCGAATAGACCGAGGCGCCGGCTTCCGAGACGACGATCTTCTTCAGCGCGAGCTCCGGGTGCCGGCCGATCAGCTCGCCGACCAGCCGGTCGGTCTCCCGGCTCGCGGTGCCGTTGCCGATGGCGACGAGTTCCACGCCGTGCGCCCCGCACAGCCGCGCGAGCGTCGCCAGGCTGCCCTCCCAGTCGCGGCGCGGCTCGTGCGGGTGGATGGTCGCCGTCTCGAGCAGCCTGCCGGTGCCGTCGACCACCGCGACCTTGCAGCCGGTGCGGATGCCCGGGTCGATGCCCATCGTCACGCGCGGGCCGGCGGGCGCGGCAAGGAGCAGATCGCGCAGATTCCTCGCGAAGACGCGGATCGCCTCTTCCTCGGCGCGCTCGCGCAGGCGGTTCATGAGCTCGATCTCGAGCGACAGCGACAGCTTGACGAGCCAGGCCCAGCGCGCGGTTTCGAGGAGCCAGGGGTCGGCGGGCCGGCCGCGGTCGGCGATGCCGAAATGGCCGGCGATCATGGCGATGCACGGCGAGGCCGCCGGCGGGTCGGCGAGCTCGGCTTCGGTCTTCAGCGCGAGCCGCAGGACGTCCTCCTGCCGGCCGCGGAAGAGGGCGAGTGCGCGGTGCGAGGGAATCGCGGCGATCTTCTCGCGGAAGTCGAACCAGTCGCGGAACTTGGCGCCCTCGGTCTCCTTGCCCTCGACGACCGTAGACACGAGGAAGGCGTTCTCCTCGAGAAAGGCGCGCAGCCTGCCGACCAGCGCCGCGTCCTCGGCGAAGCGCTCCATGAGGATCTGGCGCGCGCCTTCGAGCGCGGCCTTGACGTCTGGCACGCCGCGGTCGGCATCGACGAAGCGCGCCGCCGCCGCCTCGGGCGCGAGCGCCGGGTCAGCGAAGAGCGCGTCGGCGAGCGGCTCGAGCCCCGCCTCGCGGGCGATCTGCGCCTTGGTGCGGCGCTTCGGCCGGTAGGGCAGGTAGAGGTCCTCGAGTCGCTGCTTGGTCTCGGCGTTTTCGATCTCGGCCGTGAGTTCGGGTGTGAGCTTGCCCTGTTCCGCGATGCTCGCGAGCACCGCGGCGCGCCGCTCCTCGAGCTCGCGCAGATAGGCGAGGCGCTCCTCGAGCTGGCGAAGCTGCGTGTCATCGAGGCCGCCAGTCGCCTCCTTGCGGTAGCGGGCGATGAAGGGCACGGTCGCGCCCTCGTCGAGAAGGCGGACGGCGGCGGAAATCTGGGGAGGACGGGCGCCGAGTTCGGCGGCGAGGCGTTCTTCGATCGGGGGCAGCATGAAACTCAGGCGTGGCAAGACGCCGGCGGGTGAAACGGGGCGCGCACCATAGCGCGGCGGCGCCGCGCTTTCAAGGCTTGACTTTTTTCTCCAGGCTCAGCGACGCCGAATTGATGCAGTAGCGCAGCCCGGTCGGCGGCGGGCCGTCCGGGAAGACGTGGCCGAGGTGGGCGCCGCAGCGCGCGCAGGTGACCTCGGTGCGGATCATGAAGTGGCTGCGGTCCTCGTGCTCGTCGATGATGCCCTCGGCCAGGGGCGCCGTGAAGCTCGGCCAGCCGCAGCCGGAGTCGAACTTCGCCTCCGACGAGAACAGCGGCTCGCCGCAGCAGACGCAGCGGTAGGTGCCGGGTTCATGGCAGTTCCAGTATTCGCCGGTGAAGGCGCGCTCGGTGCCCTTCTGCCGGGTCACGTAGTACTGCATCTCGGTGAGTTGCCGGCGCCACTCGGCGTCGGATTTTTCGATCTTGTTCATGTCGGCGGTACCATTCGGGAAAAACGGATCATCGGACAAGCGATGCGCGTTCTGGTTCTCGGTGCCGGCCTGGTCGGCGTCGCCTCGGCATGGTATCTCAGGGAAGAGGGTCACGAGGTGACCGTCGTGGACCGCCAGCCCGGCGTGGCGCTGGAAACGAGCTTCGCCAACGGCGGCCAGATCTCGACGAGCCATGCCGAGCCCTGGGCCAACCCGGCCACGCCGGCGAAGATCCTCCGCTGGCTCGGCCGCGAGGATTCGCCGCTCCTGTGGCGGCTGCGCGCCGATCCGGTCCAGTGGGCCTGGGGCCTGCGCTTCCTCGTAGAATGCCTGCCCGCGCGCACGCGCGCGAACATCGTCGCCATCTTGCGGCTCGCGCTCTACAGCCGGGGGCTGCTCAAGTCGCTTCGGCCGGCGCTCGGGCTCGCCTACGACCAGCTCGAACGCGGCATCCTGCACTTCTACACCGATCCGGCCGAGTTCGAGCACGCGATCCCGCAGGCGGAACTGATGCGCCGGTACGGCTGCGACCGGCGGGTGAAGACCGCGGCCGAGTGCCTGGCGATCGAGCCGGCGCTGGCGCAGTCGACCCTTCCCATCGTCGGCGGCACCTACACCGCGGACGACGAGTCGGGCGATGCGCACAAGTTCGCCGTGGCGCTCGCGCGGCACGCGCAGGCGCGCGGCGTGGCCTTCCGGCACGGCGCCGCGGTCGCGGCGATCGAGGCCGAAGGCGGCCGCATCGCGCGCGTGCGGCTCGCCGGCGGCGAGGCGCTTTCCGCCGACGCCTACGTCGTCGCTCTGGGCAGCCATTCTCCATTGCTGCTCGCGCCGCTGGGCGTGCGCATCCCCGTCTATCCGGCCAAAGGCTACTCGGCGACGATCCCGCTCGCACCGGGCGAGGTCGCGCCGACGGTGAGCCTCACCGACGACGGCGCCAAGATCGTCTTCTCGCGGCTGGGCGAGCGGCTGCGCGTCGCCGGCACGGCGGAGTTCGCGGGCTACGATCTTTCCCTCAACGAAACGCGCTGCCGGGCGCTCGTCCGGCGCACCGAGGCCATCTTTCCCGGGCTCGCGGGCCGGGCCGGGATCGAATTCTGGACGGGCTTGCGGCCGGCGACGCCCTCGAACGTGCCGGTCGTCGGCCCGACGCGCTATTCGAACCTGTGGGTGAACACGGGGCATGGCACGCTCGGCTGGACCATGGCCTGCGGCACGGGGCGGCTGATCGCCGATCTCGTCGGCGGACGGGCGCCGGAAATCGACCCGGCGCCGTATCGTTGCGCCTGAGCGGGACTCAGTGCAGGTGCCGGGGCGCCGCCTCGGCCTGCTCCTCCGGCAGTTCGGCGTGCGAAGGCTCGCCGTCCGGGTTCGGATAGAGCGGCGCGCCGCAGTCGTCGCAATATTCCATCGGGAAGCGGTGGTCGAGGGTGACGATCTCGCGCAGGCCGGCCTCGCGCAGCACCGCCTCGATCTGCGACGGCAGGTCGGTCGATTCGTCCTCGGCCTCGATCAGCGGCCAGACGACGCCATGGACGACGTCGGTCGATTCCTTGAGCGTGAAGCCGATCCGGTACTCCTCGAGGCGGCGGTCGTAGTAGGGCGCCATCACCGCGCGCAGCTGCGCGGCGGAGACATTGAGCGTCGTCTGCAGGAAGGCCACCGCGGCGCGCAGCGAGTAGGGCCGCGAGGCGCGGTCGGCCTCGCGCGCGGCCGCGTGATAGGGCTGCGGCAGCAGCAGTTCCATCGCGCATGCGGGAAGCAGCGGCCGCAGCGCCTCGCCGCCCTGAAGCCGCCACTGCTTGAGCGCCTCCTGCCGCGAGCCGTCGTCCTCCTGCCAGCGGAACAGCGGTGCGCCGCGCGGCGCGGCCACGGCGCCGATCAGGTAGCGGGTGTCGGAGAGGAAGTGGGCCGTCTCCGGCATCGTGTCGGGGTCGAGCTTGAGGTCGCGGCCGTGCAGCGCGGCGCGGGCGAGACGCTCGGTGAGCTGCATGGTCTCGGAATAGCCCTGGGGCAGCTGGTCCGGGCTCCAGAGAAAGTCGGAGAGGCCGACCCGTACATCCTTGGCCAGGACGTGCGCCTGCAGCTGCACGCGCAGGTTGGCGAGCGGCTCGGCGCCGAGGGTCCCCGACGGGATCGTGAACCGCGACCAGGCGAGGACCGGCGCGGCGAAGAGCACGACGTCCTGCGCCTGTCCAGCGTCCGTGCGCCGGCTTTCGCAGCAGGATTCGACCATGTCGGCCAGCGCGTCGTAGGCGCGGCCGCCGGCGCCGTAGAGGTGGTCGAGCGCGCCGTTGAGCGTGGCGTCGTCGCCGGCGGCGAGCAGGCGGTCGATCGCCGCGGCGAGCCGCGCCTGCCAGAACTCGTCCTCGATGTGATTCGAGGACTGCGCGAGGCCACCGGCGAGGCGGACCAGTTCCTCCATCGCGGGACTCTGCTTGCTGCGGCGGGAAAAGCGATTGCGTTTCATGGCGCTGGATCGGAAACCGGCTTCTGATTGGGCCACGGATTCTAGCAGTTTGGCGCCTCCGGCCCGGCTCCGCCCGGGCTGATAGAATTGTTACGGTTTCGTTACAAGCGGTGATTTCCATGTTTTCTCGCCTGATGCCCCGCGAGGGGCGGTTTTTCGATCTCTTCAACGCCCATGCGGAACTGGTCGCCCAGGGGGGCCGCGAGCTCGGCGCGCTCGTCGACGATCTCGTCGACGGCACCGACGCGCTGGCTCGCCACGCGCAGGCGATCGACGAGATCGAGAGCCGCGCCGACAAGATCACCCACGAGACCATCGCGCTCCTGCACACCACGTTCAACACGCCGCTCGACCGCGACGAGATCCACAAGCTGATCACGCGCATGGACGACATCCTCGACCTCACCCAGGACGTCGCCCAGTCGATGCACCTCTACGACGTGAGAAAGCTCACGCAGGAGGCGCTGCACCTCTCGGACATCTGCGTTTCCTGCTGCGAGCGCGTCAAGTCGGCCGTTTCGCTGCTTGTCAACATGGACAACGGCCCGGCCATCCTCAAGACCTGCGAGGAGATCGACCGCCTGGAGTCCGACGCCGATCGCGCCATGCGCGCGGGCATGGCCAAGCTCTTCCGCGAGGAGCAGGACGTGCGCCAGCTGATCAAGCTCAAGGCGATCTACGAACTGCTGGAGACGATCACCGACGCCTGCGAGGACGTCGCCAACACCATCGAAGGCATCGTCCTGGAAAACTCCTGAGCCATGTCCGGCCTCGAAATCAGCCTGACGGCGGTCGTCGTGCTCGTGCTGCTCGCGCTCGCCTTCGACTTCATGAACGGCTTCCACGACGCGGCCAACTCGATCGCCACGATCGTCTCCACCGGCGTGCTCAAGCCGCACCAGGCCGTGGCCTGGGCCGCCTTCTTCAACTTCATCGCCATCGCCGTCTTCCAGCTCAAGGTGGCGACGACGATCGGCAAGGGCACCATCGATCCGGGCATCGTCGATCACTATGTGATCTTCGGCGCGCTCGTCGGCGCGATCGCCTGGAACGTGATCACCTGGTACTACGGCATTCCATCGAGTTCCTCGCACGCACTGGTCGGCGGCCTGGTCGGCGCGGCGGTGGCCAAGGCCGGCTTCGGTTCGCTGATCTGGTCGGGCATCGGCAAGACCGTGCTGTTCATCTTCATCGCGCCGCTGCTCGGTTTCACGCTCGGCTCGCTGCTCATGGTGGTCGTCGCCTGGGCGTGCAACCGGACGACGCCGCGCCGGGTCGACAAGAGCTTCCGGCGGCTCCAGCTCCTCTCGGCCTCGCTCTACAGCCTGGGCCACGGCGGCAACGACGCGCAGAAGACCATCGGCATCATCTGGATGCTCCTGATCGCCGCGGGGATCTCGGCTTCCACCGACCCGGTGCCGAAGTGGGTCATCTTCTCGTGCTATCTGGCCATGGGCCTCGGCACGCTGTTCGGCGGCTGGCGCATCGTCAAGACCATGGGCCAGAAGATCACCAAGCTCAAGCCGGTCGGCGGCTTCGCCGCCGAGACGGGCGGCGCGCTCACGCTGTTCATGGCCACGGGCCTCGGCATTCCGGTGTCGACGACGCACACCATCACCGGCGCCATCGTCGGCGTCGGCTCGACGCGCGGCACGCGCAACGTCCGCTGGGGCGTCGCCGGCGGCATCGTCTGGGCCTGGGTGCTGACGATCCCGGCCTCGGCGCTGATCGCGGCGCTGGCCTGGTGGCTCGGCAAGACCGTTCTGTAATACCCTCCGCCCCGTGAATCACTGTACCGCCTGCGGCGCCTGCTGCGCCACCTATCGCGTGACCTTCTACTGCGGCGAGACCGACGACTTCCCGGGCGGCAGCGTGCCCTCGGCGCTGACCGAGATGGTCACGCCCATCATGGCCTGCATGCGCGGCACTGGCAGCCAGCCGCCGCGCTGCATCGCGCTCGTCGGCGAGATCGGCAGGTCGGTCTCCTGCGCGATCTACGAACAGCGGCCGAGCCCCTGCCGCGAGTTCGCGCCGCTCGCGGCGGTCGGCCGCGGCGACGAGGCCTGCAACGAGGCGCGCCGCCGCCACGGCCTGCCGCCGCTGTGAACACCGTCCTCTTCGGTGCCTTCGACCGCCACAATCTCGGCGACCTGCTGCTCGCGCGCATCGCCGGACGCGAGACGCCCGGCCCCGTCCTTTTCGCCGGACTCGCCGCGCGTGACATGGCGCGCTTCGGCGGTCCGCGCGTCATGCCGCTCGACGAGGCCGTGGCCGGCGTACCCGTGCGGCTCGTCCATGTCGGTGGCGAACTGCTCGACTGCGACGCGGCGCAGGCCGCCTACATGCTCGGCGCACAGGAAACGCTGAAGAAGGCCGTGAGCGGGAGGCAGCGCAAGGCGCCCGGAGCGCAGGAGGCGAGACATATCGAGTCGATAGGCGAGCCTCCGAGCACCGCGCAACGCAGCGATGCGCCCGCGCAGCAACTTGTTCAGCGTTTCCCAAACTCAGCCGTCGTAACACGCCGGCAATGCGCCTACGCCGTAGCGAAACACGAGCTGCCGGCGGGATCGGGCGTCGAGTTCTGCGCCGTCGGCGGCGTGGCGCTCGCCGAACGCCCGCCGGCGTTCCGCAGGGAAGTGCTCGCGACCCTGCGCGAAGCCGATGCCGTCAGCGTGCGCGATACGGTGACGCGGGATTTCCTCGCCGGCGAAGGCATCCCGGCCTCGCTCGTGCCCGATCCGGTCACGCGCATCGCCAAACTGTTCGGCGACGAGATCCGCGCCCGGCGCCCGCCGATGGCCGGCTATCTCGCGCTCCAGTTCGCGGCCGAGTGGGGCGACGACGCGACGCTCGCCAAGCTCGCCCGCGGCATCGACCGCATCGGCCTGCCGGTGGTGCTCTTCCGCGCCGGGGCGGCGCCCTGGCACGACGATCCCGAGCCCTACCGCCGGCTCGCGGGCAGGCTCGCCGTGCCGGCGACGCTCTTCGAGTCGCTCCATGTGCTCGACATCTGCGGCCTCATTGCCGGGGCAGCGCGCGTCGTCGCCACGAGCCTCCATGTGCGCATCGTCGCCGACGCCTTCGCCGTGCCGGTGACGAGCCTCGAACAGGCGCCCGGCGCGGCGAAGAAGCTCTCCGCCTACCTGCGGACCTGGCGGCCCGATGCCATGCCGGTCGCGCTCGATGCCTTTGCGGCGGGCGCATGAGCGACCGCGTCGCGCCCGGCACCGCCGCCTTCGCACTCATGGTGCTGCTCACCGCCGTCTGGGGCCTCCAGCAGGTGGCGATCAAGCTCGCGCTCGCCGGCGTGAGCCCGGTGCTCCAGGTCGGCCTGCGCTCGGCCGGCGCCGCGCTGCTGGTATTCGGCTGGGCGCGGCTCAAGGGCATCGCGCTCGTCGCCGCCGACGGCACGCTTGGCCCGGGCCTCGTCGCCGGGACGCTCTTCGCGCTCGAATTCGCCTGCATCTACGCCGGCCTCGAATACACGACCGCCTCGCGCATGGTCGTCTTTCTCTATACGGCGCCCTGCCTGACGGTGCTCGGCCTGCACTGGACCGTGCCCGGCGAGCGCATCGGCCCGCGCCAGTGGGGCGGGGTGCTGCTCGCCTTCGCCGGCATCGTCCTCGCCTTCTCGGAGAACCTCTGGCGTGTTACCACGGCTGAGTTTCCGCGGATGTGGCTCGGCGATGCCCTCGGCCTGCTCGCGGCGGTCCTCTGGGCGGGGACGACCGTGGTCATCCGGGCGAGCCGGCTCTCGCGCATCGCCGCCACGCGCGTGCTGCTCTACCAGCTCGCCGTCTCCGCGGCGGTGGCGCTGCCGCTCTCATGGCTCATCGGCGAGCCGGGCATCACCGCGCCGACGCCGGTGGTGCTCGCCTCGCTCGCCTACCAGACCGTGATCGTCGCCTTCGCCAGCTATCTCACGTGGTTCTGGCTGCTCAGGAAGTTCCTTGCCAGCCGGCTGATGGTGTTCTCTTTCCTCACGCCGCTCTTCGGCGTCGCCTTCGGCGTGCTGCTGCTCGGCGAGCCACTGAGCGCGCAGTTCGGGCTCGCCGCGCTGCTCGTCGTCGCCGGCATCCTGCTGGTCAACGCTCCGGCCAGGCGCTGAGCTTGCCTTTTTCCTGAGACTGTATAAATATACAGTCATTGGAAAGGAGGCAGCCATGGCCGACGACCTCACCCCCCGCCAGCGGGAGATCCTCGACTTCATCCGCAGCTCGCTCGAAGTGCTCGGCGCGCCGCCGACGCGCGCCGAGATCTGCGCCGCCTTCGGCTTCGCCTCGCCCAATGCCGCGGAAGACCACCTGCGCGCGCTCGCCAGGAAGGGCGTCATCATCCTCGAACCCGGCAACGCCCGCGGCATCCGGCTGGTCGAGCAGCTCGGCCTGCCGCTCGTCGGCTCGGTGGCGGCAGGCAGCCCGATCCTGGCCGTGGAAAACCTGCTCGGCCGCGTGCAGCTCGATCCGGCGCTTTTCTCGCCGCGCGCCGACTACCTGCTCAAGGTACGCGGCAACAGCATGGTCGATGCCGGCATCCTCGACGGTGACCTGCTGGCCGTGCACAAGACCGCCCAGGCGCGCTCCGGCCAGATCGTGGTCGCGCGGCTGGACGACGAGGTGACGGTCAAGCGCCTCAAGCGCACTGGCCGGCGCATCGAACTGCTGCCCGAGAACCCCGACTACGGGCCCATCGCCGTCGAAGGCCGCGAGTTCGCCATCGAGGGCCTCGCGGTCGGCCTCATCCGCAACGGCAGGCCGCTGTGAGCGCGCTCGCCGAGATCCTCGCCCGGCCCGACGTCTGGCGCGGCGACCGCCTCGCCGAAGCGCCGCTGCCGGCGGTGGCGACGGGCTTCCCGGCGCTCGATGCCGCGCTGCCCGGCGGCGGCTGGCCGCGCGGCGCGCTCAGCGAGCTCCTCGTCGATGGCTGTGGCGTGGGCGAACTCTCGCTGCTGATGCCGGCGCTCTGCCGTGTGCGCGAGGAGGGCGGCTGGACCTTGCTCGTCGCGCCGCCCCATCCGCTCCATGCGCCGGCCTGGGCGGCCGCCGGCATCGATCTTTTCCGGCTCGCCATCGCCTCGCCGGCAGCGGCGCACGAGGGGCTCTGGGCGCTGGAACAGGCGCTGGCGAGCGGCGCGCCGCATGCCGTGGCCGGCTGGCTGCCTTACGCCGATGCCCGCGCCGTACGCCGGTTGCAGGTCGCCGCCGCCACGGGCCGGGCGCTCGCCTTCCTGTTCCGCCCCGTGCGCGCGGCCGGCGAGGCTTCCGCCGCGCCGCTGCGCCTGCGGCTCGAGGCCGGGGAGGGCGGGCTTCTCGTCCATGTCCTCAAGCGCCGCGGCCCGCCGCTCGCTGCCGCGCTCCGGCTCGCGGTTCCGCGCCCGGCGCCGCTTCGCCGCCATGAGCCCGCACATGAAGCCTCTTTGGCTGGCCATCCGGCTAACCGGCACGCCGCCTTCGTCTAGCCTGGCGTGCTGGGCAGGAGGTTTCACCCCGCGCCTCAGCCTCACCGAAAACGCCCTGCTGCTGGAGATCGGCGGTTGCCTGCGCCTGTTCCATGGCCTCGACGCCCTGCGTGCGCAGGTGGCGCAAGGGCTGGCGGAGCAGGGCATCGCGGCACGCATCGCCGTCGCGGCCACGCCGCAGGCGGCGATCTGGTTGGCCGAGGGTGGCGGCGATTCGCTCGATGCGCTGCCGCTCGCCGCGCTCTCCTGGCCGGCCGGCGTTGCCGGGCGGCTTGCCCGCTTCGGCCTCTCGCGCCTCGGCGAGTTGCGACGGCTGAGCAGCCCGCAGGGCGCAGGACGCCACGACCAGCCCGAAGGACGCAGGACGTCACGAAGTGGCGGTCCCGAGCGTAGCGAGGGATGGGGCGAAGCCCCACAAGTGGCGGCCTCGAGCAACGCGAGGGATGGGGCAACGCCTCACAGTTTCCAGGCGCTCGCCCGCCGCATCGGCCTCAAGGCGGCGACGATGATCGCCCGCGCCTATGGCGAGGTGCCCGACCCGCGGCCGGAATTCGTCTTTCCGCCGCGCTTCGACGAGCGCCTCGATCTGCCGGCCGCCACGGCGAACGCCGCCGCGCTCCTCTTCCCGGCGCGCCGGCTCGTGGCCGCGCTCGCGGGCTGGCTCGAGGTGCGCCAGGCCGGGCTGCGCGCATGCCGGCTCGATCTCGTCCATCGGCAGGGTGCGACGCCGGTCGTGCTGCGATTCGCCTCCGCCACGCGCGAGGCCGGCCGCATGGAGCGCATCCTGCGCGAGCGGCTGGAGCGCCTGCGGCTCGCCGCGCCGGTCGAGCGCCTCCGCCTCGTCGCGGAAGCCATCGAGCCGCTGGGCGGCATCACGCGCGAGCTGTTCGGCGAAGACGGCGCGCGGGAGGCGATGATGACGCTCGTCGAGCGCCTGCGCGCGCGGCTCGGCGAGGCCGGCGTCTTCGGCATCGCGCCGGTCGCCGAGCATCGCCCGGAATGCGCGACGCGGATCGTCTTTCCGGGCAGCACCGGTCCGCTGCCGCCCGGGCCGCGGCCCTTCTGGCTGCTCGCCGAGCCCGAAGCCCTGCCCGAAGTCGGCGGCCGGCCGCACCGGCGCGGGCCGCTCACGCTGCTCGCCGGGCCGGAGCGCATCGAATCCGGCTGGTGGGACCGCGGGACGGGGGTGGGCGACATCCGCCGCGACTACTTCGTCGCGCTCACGCCGGACGGCCGCTGGGCCTGGGTCTTCCGCGAGCTGCGGCTGCCCGGCGGCTGGTACCTGCACGGCTGGTTCGGTTAGCATCCTGCCCCATGTCGATCCGCGCTGCGTTTCTGCTGCTGCTTCCCGGCCTCGCCTGCGCCGAGGAGGTCGCCTGTCATGTCACCTACGGCGGCGCCGAACAGGTGCTGGCCGCCCGGCCGGTCGCTTCGCCCTACACCGTGCCGGTCGTGCCGATCGGTTCCTACTTCCAGTTCCGCATCGTCTTCCGGAAGGCGCCGCGCGACCTGGCCTCGATCAAGATCTACGCCTACGCCGACAGCGACGACGGCCCGGTGCCGCTGCATCAGGCCACGTACCCCTATCCGCCGAAGACGCAGGGTCGCCACGGCTTCACGGGGCTGCACTTCGTCTACGAGCCGGTGCGCGACGGCGAGCTGCAATACTGGTGCGAGCTGAGGCGATGAGGGCCGCGCTGCTCGTCCTGTTCGCGCTTTCCGCGCTGGCGCGGGCCGAGACGGTGCGCCTCGTCTTCGTCGGCGATGTCATGCTCGACGACGGGCCGGGCAGGCTGATCGCCGCGGGCGGCGACCCGCTGGCGCCGATGGCGCCGTGGCTCGCCGATGCCGACGTCCGCATCGGCAACCTCGAATGCCCGCTGGCCACGACCGGTAGGCCGATGGCAAGCAAGATCTACACCTTCCGCGCCGACCCGCGCGCCGTGCGCGTGCTCGCGGGCCGCTTCGATGCCATGTCGGTCGCCAACAACCACTCGGGCGACTACGGCAAGGCCGCGTTCCTGGAAACGCTTGCCGTGCTCGACGGCGCCGGCATCCGCTACTTCGGCGGCGGCCGCAACCTCGCCGAGGCCCATGCGCCGCTGTGGCTCGAGAAGAGGGGCCTGCGCATCGCCGTGCTCGGCTACAACGAATTCAAGCCGCGCGCCTTCGAAGCCGGCGCCAGCCACCCGGGCATCGCCTGGAGCGAGGACGGCCATGTCATTGCCGACATCCGCGCCGCGCGCGCCGCCGGCGCCGACGTGGTGATCCCCTTCATGCACTGGGGCTGGGAGCGCGAGCCCGGGCCGACCCCGCGCCAGCGGCGCCTCGCCCGGGCCATGATCGACGCCGGCGCCGACGCCGTGGTCGGCAGCCATCCGCACGTCACCCAGGGCGCCGAGGTCTACCGCGGCAAGCCGATCATCTACAGTCTCGGCAACTTCGTTTTCGATGGCTTCGAGTTGCCCGCGGCGAAGGTCGGCTGGCTGCTGCGCATGGACATCGACAAGCGCGGCGTGCGCTCATGGCAGACCTTGGCCGCGCGCATGGACGAGGACGGCACCCCGCATCCCGACCCCGCCAGCGCCACGCCGTGCGGCAAGCGCGGGCAGGCGGGGGTGGCGCCCTGCCGCAATCCCTGAACCGCGCCTGTCCCGGCCTGGTTCGGCCCCGCTTCCTTTCAGACGCCGGCGGGAATCAATGCGCGTGGCAGCGAATCGGAACCATGCGGCCGATTTCCAGCATCAGCTCGTCGCCCTTGCCGCGCACCGTGTTGGGACCGTTGCTGTAGAGAAAGCCGGAAGCGGCCGGCTGCTGCTGCAATTCCATCGGTTTGCCATTGCGAACGAGAACGCCGACCCCTTGAAGCGGGAAGAAACGCATCTCCAGCGTTTCGCCGTTCTCGCATAGATAGCGGACGCGCCGTTCCCCCGTCGGTTCACCCTGGATGCCGGGCGCCGCGCAACCGAAGACGAGGAGGGCGGCTACGGCCGCGAGCGGGATCCGTTTCATTCATGTCCTCTCAGGATTTTGGTCACGCCGGATCACGGATGAGTACCGTATGGCGTATCAGGTTGAAGGCGACCAACTCCAAATAGCCCGATTGCGTTTCCATTACTGAGACGCGCAACGTGAAAGTAACCGGCCCACGCGGTTTCATCGCGCAGCGTCTGCTCGACTATAGGGTTGGGTGTCGACATTATTGACGAGGGCCGAGCATGATGATCACCATGCCTAGAACCGCCACGAGAGAACCAATAATGTCCCATTGCGTCGGACGTGCCCCTTCATATAAGCCAGAGCCACCCAAGGGCAGCGGCAACGTAAACACCACCATAGGCCGCATAAACCCGGCCAGCCTCGGTTGGATGGAGAGTCAGCAGCCAAACAAAAAGAGCCAGAGAGGCAGCTGCGGGAAAGAGCACCCAAGTCGGAGCACGATCTTTCAACCAGAGGTATGGCAAGTAGCATCCGACAATTTCCGCGATAGCCGTAATGAAAAAGAGCCCCGTTGTAGATGCGAGATTCATGGCATTGGATTCGCGAGTGCGCGTCTAAGATGCCCAATGTCGGAGCTCAGGGGCGCGCCGCTTGCAGCGTGTCCCTTGGGACGATGGGTTGGCCCGCAGATTGGCAGGCAACCCGCGGACCGATACAATGGAACCGTTATGGTGCCATAGTGGTTGGAGACAACAATGCCTACGACGCTGACGTTGAAGAACATTCCGGATAATGTGTACGACCGGCTGCGAGTGTCAGCCGAGATGCACCACCGCAGCCTGAACAGCGAGGCTATTGTGTGCCTCGAGTCCGTGCTTATGCCGAGCAAGATAGCCCCCAGTGAGCGACTCGCCAGAGCCCGCCAGCTACGGGCAGGGTTGAGCGCGAAGTTTCGAGTCCGCGATATCGATGCCTTGAAGAAGCAAGGGCGTCCATGATCGTCGTGGACTCGAACGTGCTGGCGTATCTGTACCTGCCCGGGCAATACACGGCAGCGGCAGAGACGCTGCTGGAACATGATCCTGACTGGGCCGCACCAGTGCTATGGCGCAGCGAGTTTCGAAACATTCTGGCCGGATTCATGAGGCGAAGAAAGCTGACGTTCGAGCAGGCGCATGCAATCCAAATTGAAGCAGAAGACTTTCTCAGCGGCGCCGAATACGAAGTCGATTCGCTCAGCGTCCTGGAACTCGTGCGCGACAGTGAATGCTCAGCATACGACTGCGAGTTCGTAGCGCTTGCGATGAAACTCGGCACGAAACTCGTGACCATGGATGGCAAAGTGCTACGGTCTTTCCCAGGCATCGCGTTCGCGCTTTCTGCGCGGTAACGTCCAGCATCAGCGGCGGCGCGCAGCGTCGTCCGCTGAATGCTGTTGTTAGGCCTCAGCGACATGTCGAGGTGAGCCACCTTCACGGCGCCTCACTTTGCCCTCGCGAAGCAGCAGTCCAAGGACGCTGTATGACAGGTAGTCCTTTTGTCTCCCTCGGTAGTCGCTGCGCAAGCCGAGCAGGCTCGCTGCATCGGAGTTTGTGATGCCCTCAGGATTGGCCTTCGCTAGTTCAAGAATCGCGGCCTTTAGAAACTCCAGCCCGAGCTGCGCCCGCTCGACCGCGCCCTGCGGCACAACGACGTTCTTCCGCTTCTTTCCACCAATACCCGCTGGCACGACGGTGTTGGTAAGGAGACCCCCCCTGTCTTCGGTTCCGAAGGCGGCAATCAGCTCAGCTTCCAGTCGCAACGCCTGGGCCTCAGTCAAGTCCTCTACCAAGATATCAATGAGGGGCCGAGCCCCCGCATCGAGAATTTGTTTGATGCGTGCGTACTTGCGGGTTCGATCGGGTGTAACCAAGTGGTCGTAGGCTCGGCTCCCGGTGCCCTTGCCCACATAGAAGGTTCGCGCGGGGGAGGACCGTGGGTCCTTCAGTGCATAGACGTAGTAGAAGTTTGTCGCCACCGGTTCTCTCTCTTCGAGGCCTAACGTCTGACATAACCGGCGCTGCGCGGCTTCATCGCGCAGCGTCCGTGTTGATGGATGGGTTGGGCATCATGGCTTTTTCAATGCGCGGAGACGAGAAAGAAGGTCGTCTAACTGGTAGACGGCCTTTAGTACTTCCTTGGTGAGCTCGATCCCAACTTCAATTTCCTCAGCGCCAACCGAATCGTATGTTTTTGCTTCGATGTGAGCGGCGTCGTTTCCAAGCAGGCGAAGATCATCGAGCGCTACGAAAAGCTCCTTTGGCAACACTACCGTTGATTGAAGCGCGGAAATTCTGTCCTTTAGAGTGTTGCCGGTTGCGCCTTTGTCTTGGCACAACTCCTCGAGCGTTCGGCGAATCATTATGGCTGCGGCAACGTGGAGGTTCTCAGCGTGACAAGATAGGGCTTCAGTAAATGTCTTTGCGATCGGAGCCGGAATGTTCTTTGGATCGAAGTCGATTCGCTGAGGAGGATAAGTGCGAAGAACTTGGCCGGCGTTGTTGTGGATGCAAAAGACATGGGTGTTGCAAGATGGATTTGGGCACTTTCGCTGGCAAAGCCAGATGTCTGGATTGACGTGAATATCGGTAACGTTCTGCAACGGCTCAAAGGTTCCTACGTTGCCACAAGCAGGGCAGCAGATTGCAACTCGGCGGCCACCACCGGTTGATGTATTTACGAGCTTAACCAGCATGGGAATACTCCTGTGATGCCCAACGTTCAAGCTCAGGGGCGCGAGCCTGCGCAGCAGGCGAAGCGTCCCCCTTGAGCGCAGTGTTAGGCGATGACGCCCGCAAGTGCGCCAAGGTCCGAAACCCCCGACCGGCGCGAGAAGCGGCTGCGGCGGACGAGGAACCCGAAACCCTACGCGCCCGCGACGGGGCCGATGGGCGAAACGAAGCACGACGGTGCGAGACTGACGGCGACTGCCCCACGGAGCGCCAGCCCGACGGCCGAGACGGAGCGCGAAAGTCGGCGCTGGCGAGACGGCACGGAAGGGAGAAAAGGGCAGACATGACGGAAACGGCCTAACGTTCAAGCTCAGGGGCGCGAGCCTGCGCAGCAGGCGAAGCGTCCCCCTGGAGCGCAGTGTTAGCCCTCCTCGAGTTCTTTGAGCGATTTGCCACTAGCATCTTTCCAAGCGGTAAGGCCATTGGCTCCCCCTCCATGAATTACAGCGGCTGCGGCACTCGGACTGTCGAACTCCGTATCCTTCGTGGAGACGAAGAAGCCATCCTTTTCGGCAAGCGTTCCGTCCTGAACGAGTTTCTTGCGAAGTGCAACGACATAAGGATGTTGTGTCTCGGCGGACGCACGCTCGGCGACTACAGCCGTAGAGTCTTTAAATACAACGAAGCCGCCCTCTGTGCGCCGGCCACGAGCAACAGCGCCTTTGTTCTTGCAAAAAAGTTCCCTCTGCGGTTTGGCGGTCTTGGGGGAGCCGGAAACTGGGGTTAGCAGATCGGAACCAAGCACAGGAAGGACTTGCTGAATGCGAGATAGGAATACCTCCATGTCCTCGCGGTCAGACTCGGGTAGTTTGGGATTGCTGGTGTTGGAATTCTCAAGGCGGTAGCGACCGGCCTGCTTCGCTTCTTGCAACAAGCGATTCTCAAGATACCGGATGTGCGCCTTGGTGAGATTCTCGTCTTTGCTTACGAAAACGACTACGGCGTTCCAGAAATCTTTGTTCTTGTGCTGTTTCAGGCGGTCACGGATTACTTCAGCTTCTCCGATATAAGCCATGGCGTCACCACTCTCAGGGTCTGAACCGAAGAGGAAGTAGACCCCGGCGCTCTCTGCTTCTTCACGGAGAAGAAGGTCATCTATTTCCGTTCGCGGAGCCGCCAACGCCTTGCCCGACCAGTTCGAGACTTCGCCGACGCGCAACCGCTTTGCGTCGCCGTGTGGGAGGAAGAGTTTGATAGTCGCGGAGGTCATAAGAGGGCTAACGCTAGCTTGAGGGGCGCGGAGCCGGCCCTGCCGGCGGAGCGTCCCTCTCGAAGCGAAAGTTAGAACTGCGATGCCGATACGACCGGAGAACAAGGCGCGATACCCAGCAGACTGGAAGCTGCGGAGCCGGTTCGTGCGCTTCTTTAGAGCGAAGAACCGTTGCGAGTGGTGCGGAGCCGAAAACGGCAAGCCGCACCCGGTAACGGGCGGGAAAGTGGTTTTGACAACGGCGCATGTGTTCGATCACCGGCCAGAAGCGGCGAGCCTGCTGAACCTCGCGGCCCTGTGCCAGAAGTGCCACAACGCCCACGACGCCAAGATGCGGCGAGAGGACCGGAAGCAAAGAGCGGAACTGGAGAGCGGGCAACATGCTTTGCAGTTCTAACGTTCAAGGTCAGGGGCGCTGTGCGGCTTTATCGCGCAGCGTCCCCTGCACCGCAGGGTTAGAGCCCCATGGCACCAGTACGTAGTTGGTTTTACAGCGCTACGGCCGCACATAGAACTGTGACCAAATGGACATTTGGCCAAGAAACGTTTGCATCTTTGGGCTGTTGTAACTATCAAGAGATGAATGAGGGCAAAAGAATTCATATCCCGAAGGGGTATGGTTCGAGCACCAACTCGAATAGACGTCATTAGGAAGAGCGTAAAGCACTCGAAGATGTCGAATAGGAAGTGTGAGGTCTGCCGAGGGCTTGTGGGTAATCGTTGCGGTGGCCTTCCAGCGAGGTGATTTACCTCCGCGTTGAACAGCGACTTCTTCTTCCAGCCAAGGGAGCGGGCACATAAGAACAATACTGTGGCTCGCCGGTATATAGCGCGACCGTTTGTCGTTAAGGTTCTGAACAGTTCCGCACACCTCGACGACTACGACATCACAAAATTCAGTGCCAGAAAAATAGACCCACAACCCGTCCGGCTGGGTCTTGAATAGCGCTGCCCCGGGGGACGATATTTTCGGCCCGGGCATCTTCGTTGATGCTGGTTGCGCACGAATCCAAAAGCCCTTCTTGCCAGGGCTCGGCCAGACCGATTTTGTTCTGCCAGGCCAACCAAGAAGAATTGTCTTCGCTTGCGCGTCCGAGAGTTTTGAGGCGGCCATAGATATGGGGCTCTAACGTTGAAGGTAAGGGGTTGGCCGGAGGCGGGCGAAGCCCGCTGTAGGCCAGTCCCGCTTGACCGGAATGTTAGATTTCGAGTTCACGGATACGCTTCTCGGCTTGGTTATGTGTGACCTTCGGCCTTTCGAAGCCTTTTTCCACCACCTTGTCTCTGTAGCTGATTTTTAATGTTTTCTCGGTGCCACCATTGGTCGTCTTCATTGCCTCAATGAATTCTTGCTCCAACTGATAGTAGGCGCTGATTTGTCGGTAGGAAGCGATTAGCTCCTTCTTGAGGGAAGCCATCTCTTCTTTAGCCTTCGCCATATCAGCCGTCGCCTTTACGCTCTTAAAGCCAAAATAGGCAGTGATGGCCGAACCGATCACAGTTGCCAGCGCAACGATTAACGATGTTCCAAGAGTGGTGAGTGTTTGTGCATCCATGGTGAAATCTAACGTTCGACGTAACCGGCCGGCGGAGGCCGAAGGCCGGAGCGAACCTGCAAGCGCAGCTTGCAGGCGGTCCGGTTGACGGAGGGGTTGGGCGTCTCGATGCCAAGCAGATAGATCGGCATATCAGTCAAGGTACGACGGAGCGAAGAACTTCGTGGGGCCGGTCATATCGACTGCCGGATAGCACAACGTGGCTTGCTCTCGACCGTCGGCGGCGACCACCTTGACTTGGCCTACAGCACCAATAGCAACCTTTTCGGCTTTTCCTTTCTTGTAATAGACGCAGGACAGAGGCTGGTCGGATCGCTGCCAAGTACCGGAAAGAACTTTCGTGACGTCCTTTGGCTTCAGCTTCAACTGAATCATTACACCGATGGCGTGCAGAACTTTCGGATCGTTGGTTTCCATCTTCTCCGCAAGGCTTGGCGCGGAGAGTGATAGCGCAAGAATGAGCATGAATGCAGTTTTCATCGGTTCTCCCTCAACACCAATTCAGACCTCTGCGCGACTGCACCAAAGACGCCCAACGATCAAGCTCAGCCGATGCGCAACCGCGCAGCGGTTGCGCGGTCGGCTGGAGCGCCTTGTTGGGCCATGGTCAGAACGGGGAACATTTGCCAATTTCCACATACGGCGTGTCACTGGTTGCATCTGTTATTTCATTGACGCCAGGAACGACATTAAAGTAGCCCATTAGATAGGCAGAAATGAACCGACCGTTCCTGCGATTGAACTTGAAATCCCCACCAATACCTTCGCAAAACAAGAACCCTGCCTGATTGAACGCATCCTTGCACCAGGCGGTTGGAAAAGACTGTCCAATCTCACGCACCACAAACGCTGAACTGCCGTCGTCAGGCTTGGAAATTACGTACTTTGAGTTTGCCTTAAAGGTCGTATGCTCCCACTCCTTTGAGGACTTATTGAACGAGAAGCCGGAAGCCCTGTCCGCAGTACATAAGTACTGTTCGCCTGCGTAAGCAACGTCAGACAACAGTAAACAGGCAGTCGCGAGAATAACAACTTGTTTCATGTCTCCCCCTTGAGGCCCAACGTTCAAGCTCAGGGGCGCGCCGCTTGCGGCGCGTCCCGCTGGAGCGCAGTGTTAGGCAGTTACTTTGCAACGGAAAGAAATGCCTTGATATATCCACCTGCGATGAAGAAAACTTCCTCCCCTGCCTTGCCGCTCAACTTAAAACGTATGCCGGACTCTTGATTCTTCTCCAAATACTCGCGCGAGACATTCAAACCTAGGTGTTCGTAGTGTGAACATCCATAACGGCTACAAGAGCCGACGTCGCGCGAAATGATAGTTGTGTCCAAGCGATTTCCGTTGGAATCATAAGCAGAGTTATAGAAGCGCCAGTCGCCGTCGTAATAGTCCATGACATAGATTTGATAGTTGATGCTGCCCGTCTCATCGGTTTTCCAGGCTCGAAGAAATAAGCGGTCAAAGATATTAGGCGAAGCATTTGGCCCTTTGTAATTGGTGATCTTTTTGAAGTCGTCGCGCTGCACGCTGATTGCACTAGACACAGCTTGCGGATCGCTAGTGTCAAGTCTCGGTGTTGTTACACAAGCTGACAATGCGCAGGTGATTGCCATCAAAGAAAAAACGGCGCGATTTCGCATATCGATTTCCTTATGAGTGTGAATGCCTAACGTGCTAGCTCAGGGGCGCGCCGCTTGCGGCGCGTCCCGCTGGAGCGAAATGTTAGGGGGTATGCGTATTGGGTCATGGCGAGCTTGGCGGGACGAAGATAGATGCCGCAATAAAGCCGGCCCCAAGGAACAAGAATAGTGGCCACGCCTTATTCAGAATGGCGAGGCTTCTGTGAAGCCAGGGGTGCCGCGAATAGAAAACCTGGAGTTCATTTTTTGGATCACGGAGCACCTCAAGCCATAGATAGGCATAAATAGAGCAGAAGACCAGAAAGGCGGCACCGATCACGCCGAACGCTTGGCTCACATTGCCCCCTAACGTGCGAATTCAGCGGACGGCAAAAAGCGTAGCTTTTTGACGGTCCGCTGGAATGACTTGTTGGGCGTTGTGTTCACTCAACCCCCCGCTCTCTCAGGATGTGATGAATTTCTGTGAGTGCTGCCAATTGGCGCTGCTCAAACTCGGTAGGTTGTTCAAAGACCTTTACCGACGCGAATGCAACAGCCAAGCCACCTAACCCGAGAAGCAAGGACGAGAAGTTAGATTGGCCGTTGACGTAAAACCAAAGCGCTCCTGCGGTCAGCACAACTCCCGAGACAAGCCAAGCGAAGGCGAGGCGTTTGAATTTGCGTTTGCGCTCACCAGACAAGACGGCCTTGCGATGAGCGCGCTCGTCAAACAGCTCTTCGTTTGAGCAAAGGACGAGTAGTTTTGGCTGGGATGACTCGTCATGGATATGTACGTCACCGCCAACGTTGATGTCTCGACCGGCTTTGAAATCGCGCATGCTTTTTATGCCCAACGTAGAAGTCACCGGCGCTGCGCGGCTTTATCGCGCAGCGTCCGTGTGGACTGCCGGGTTGGGCCGTTACTGACGTTTGAATCGAACCCAGCCATTGCTTCTTTCCTGGTGGACTGCGTCAACGAAGAAACCTGCGTTGATCCACGCACGAGCCTGAGGCCGATTCATGACATCCGATTGATTCGACCACCATTCGCGATAGTTGAAAGCAGACTCGGGTAGTCGGCCACCAATAATTTCTTCGATTTTTCGGAAGGCCAATGTGGTTTCCTTCGTTGCGGATGGCTCAGCCCGTAAATGCAATTCTAATGGTTCGTATTTTGATCTCACTTCAGATCCATTTCGATCAGGTTGGCGTTGCAGGAGGCTGGGCAAGACGAAAACGCATAACCTCAATCAAGTTCGTCCATTTCTCCGCCAAGCTTAGACGGGCTTGCGATTCAACGCTTGAAACCTTGACTGATTTATTGACAAAGGGAATTTCAATAAGTGGCTCATCAATGTCATTGGCACGTAGCCTGAGTGTCGCGTTGCCAATTTTCCCTTGGCCAATATGCCCGGAAGTCAAACTACCAACAATGGCACCGGCCCCACCAAATACCACCCCACCAATGGCTGCTGCGGATAACGCCGCGATAGGCCCTGCTTTGTAAACGGAAAGATCATTTACAACTAACTCGACATTCAGAATCTCACGCAATTTGATGAGTCGTTCTTTGACTTCGTAGTCGGTTGCCCTGAACTGAACTAGAAGTGTTGCATCTTCTTCCGATAGACCAAGAAAGAATTCTCGCGCGGAGTCTGAATAATTAGGTTTGTAAGTGACGTGATGCTGTCGGCAAGATGCTTCAAATTCAGATGCACTGTCTTTTGCGATTTTTGACATCATTACCCCGATGCCAATAATTGACCCAATGATCACGATTAGACCAAGTACCCAGTGCACCGCGAACAGAAGATATACACCGGCAAGAAATACAATCCCAACAATCGTGGGACCAAGCCGTTTGTTTGCGACAGCCACGTGTTTTGTAGTTGCGTTTGTGTGCGTTGCATCAACCATTGCGTACTCTCCTATGCGGCCCAACGCAGAGCTAAGGGGCCGGCCGCTTGCGGACGGTCCCGCTTGAGCGCCGGGTTATGCGCTGTTCTTGGACTGGCTGCAAAAACAAGGTGCGCGAGCCCGGCCCATGCTGGAAACACGGACGATGGAGATTGGAACAAATGGACAAACAAACGGAACAGGTGCGAAACAGGCTGCACAGACTGCTTACGGTGGTGAACATTCCGAAATCACTGGCAGACGCCCACAACGAACTCGGCAGACTGGCAGACGAAATTGAACGGCTGCGCGAAGGGCTGCGGTCGATTGAATGCGAACCTATCAATGCGGAGTTCATGGCGAGGAACATCCTCGCCGGGCTTCCGGTATACCACGGCACGATGCTTGAATGCACAGAAAACTGTGCGTGCAAAGTCGGCGCTGGCGGGACGGCACTAGAAGTGCATGGAACCGTGTTTTTCAAGGACAACCACCAATACCGATCGCAACTGAGGTTTCCGATTGCGGATGGGGCTTACGAACTGGTGAAGATCGAGAACCTGGATATGACGCACCCGCTGTTTCACGTTGCCGGAGAATCGTTCGAGGCCGTGCCAGACGACGAAGCGCATAAC
>CAZGYD010000206.1:0-16522 GCA_964530115.1 uncultured Rhodocyclaceae bacterium
ACGTTGTGTCGCATTGTAGCTGTAGGCCTATATCGAGTCTTAAGTTGGTTTTGTGCTTATACGATAGAGCAGCAACCTAGACCGCAACAGAGTCGATCGTCGGCAGCGTCAGAGGTGAATAAGAGGCAGGTAAACGACCGGCTCGGCCGTTCCGGCGGTGACGGTCTCGACCGGCGGCACGCCTTCCTGGATGATCACCTCGGTGGCCTGCAGTCCCTCCTTGACCACCGCCATCTTGTTGCGCTGGCGGCGCGAGAGCTCCTTGACCTCGGCGGCGTCCCGGACGGTCATGATGCCCATGCCGTAGGTGCCGGCGTCGGCCTTGACGATGACGAAGGGCTCGGCGTCGACGCCGTGGTCGCGGTAGCGGCAGCGGATGCGGTAGAGCAGCGCATCGGTCTGCGCTGCGAGACATTCGAGGCCGGTGCGCTCCTGAAAATTGATCTGGCCGCAGACCTCGAATTCCGGGTCGATGAGCCACGGGTCGATGCCGATCTCGCGGGCGAAGGCGGTCGCCACCTCGTGGTAGGCCGCAAAGTGACGCGACTTGCGGCGCACGTGCCAGCCGGCCGAGAGCGGCGGGATGACGAACTGCTCGTGCAGGTCGCGCAGGATCTCGGGCACGCCGGCCGAGAGGTCGTTGTTGAGCAGCACCGCGCAGGGATCGAAGCCGTCGAGTCCCAGCCGCCGGCCGCCGGGGCCGAGTCGCCTGAGCGGCTCGAGCGTCAATGTCCGGCCGTCGGGCAGGTCGAGCGTCGTCGGCGCCGAGATCTCCGGCAGGAGCGTGCCGATGCGCACGTTGAGGCCGGTGTGGCGCAGGATCTCCGCGAGCCGGGCGACGTTCATCAGGTAGAACTGGTTGCGCGTGTGGCTCTCGGGAATCAGCAGCAGGTTCTTCGCCTCGGGGCAGATCTTCTCGATCGCTGTCTGCGCGGCCTGCACGCACAGCGGCAGGAAGGCCGGGTTGAGGTTGTTGAAACCGCCGGGGAACAGGTTGGTGTCCACGGGTGCGAGCTTGAAGCCGGCGTTGCGCAGATCGACCGAGGCGTAAAAGGGCGGCGTGTGCTCGAGCCATTGGCCGCGCAGCCAGCGTTCGATGCCCGTCTCCGCTTCGAGGAAGCGGCGCTCGAGTTCGAGTAGCGGGCCGGTGAGCGCGGTGGTCAGGTGGGGAACCATGGAACGAGTCTACACGAGGCCGGCGACCGCATAGGCGGCGAAGTCCTCGGGCAGCAGGGCGTTCTCCAGGCTGCGCTGCGAGAAGAGGAAGCGGCCGTCGCAGACGAAGCCGAGCTCGTGCCAGTCGACGTCGTTGAGCATCGCGGCGAGCCGTTCGAGATCGTCGCAGGAGAGGTCGGCGCGGTGCGGGAAGAGTGCCAGGATCGAGCCGTCGTAGTTCCTGCAGTCGTTGACGAAGAAGGGCCGCGGATTGCGCGTCTTCTGGTTGACATAGATGCGCGGCGCATCGGAGACGTGATGGCGGCGGCCCCATTTCCACCAGTTGTGCTCGTCGAATTTCGCCACCCGGCGCGCGAGCAGCCGCTCCCGGAACGGCTCCAGGTACGGCAGCGGCACGTCGAAAATCATGCGCCTGAGCTCGCCGGTCTGCGCCGTCTTCGAGCAGACGAAGTCGGCGTTGCCGAGCTCGGCATTGGCGAAGATGTCGTCCGCACCCGAAACGGCGCCGACCTTCACGGAGAACACCGAGGACAGCGGCACGCTGTAGATGCCGTGGGTGAACAGGATCTGGCCGGCGACGCAGACCGAGCGACGGCCATCGCCGAGCCGCCGGCTCAGGTTGCCCAGCTCGAAGCGCCAGATGGCGCAGTTGGGCACCACGTCCTCGAAGATGCGCGCATCGCCGAGATCCTCGAAATCGGTGATCGTGCCCTGGTCGTAGAGCCAGGTGTTGAGCCGCGCCGCGCCGGTGGCCTTGAGGAAGTCGCGCGGCGTGATGAAGATCAGCTCGCCGCCGGGATTGAGGTGGCGCACGCACTTTTCGATGAAGTGGAGATAGAGGTTGGCGTGGCCGTCGAGCAGTTGCGTCGAGAAATGCCGGCGCGTCGAAGGCAGGATGTCGCGCGCCCGGACATAGGGCGGATTGCCGATGATCGTCTCGAACTTCTCGACCGTCGGATAGGTGAAGAAGTCCATGTTGAGCGCGCCGTCCGGGCAGTGGGCGGGATCGAGCTCGATCGCCACCACGTCGGGGTAATGCGGCGGGATGCGCGCGACGAAGGCGCCGTCACCGCAGGCCGGCTCGAGGATGCGGCCGCGGTTTCTCATCAGGGCGACCATGCGCTCGACGATCGCCGGCGGCGTGAACACCTGGCCCTGGTGGCGGATGTCGCGTTCGCGGTCCGGTCGGGATCGAAAGGGGCTTTTCATGCTTGAATCCTAACCGATGATCCAGCTTCGCAACCTGAGCTTCGCCCGTGGCGGCGAAGTCCTCGTCGACAACGCCACGCTCCAGATCCATCCGGGCTGGAAGGTCGGGCTCACCGGCGCCAACGGCTGCGGCAAGTCCTCCTTCTTCGCCCTGATCCGCGGCGAGCTCCATGCCGAGGCGGGCGATCTCGAGCTGCCGCCCGGCTGGCGGATCGCCCACGTGGCGCAGGAAACGCCGGCCCTGGCGGACGCGGCGATCGATTTCGTCATCGCCGGCGACGAGGAACTGGCCGGCGTGTTACGACGGCTGAGTTTCGCCGAAGCGAACCACGACGGCGAGCAGATCGCGCTCCTGCACGGCCGCATGCAGGAGATCGGCGGCTATGCGGCGCGTTCGCGCGCGGCGGAGCTGCTCGACGGCCTCGGTTTCGCCGACGACGATTTCACCAAGCCGGTCGCCGAATTCTCGGGCGGCTGGCGCGTGCGCCTCAACCTTGCCCGCGCGCTGATGGCGCGCTCCGACCTGCTGCTGCTCGACGAGCCGACCAACCACCTCGATCTCGACGCCGTGCTCTGGCTCGAAGGCTGGCTCAGGGACTATCCGGGCACGCTGATCATGATCTCCCACGACCGCGACTTCCTCGACGGCGTGGTCGGCCACATCCTGCACATCGAGGCGCGGCGGATGACGCTCTACGCCGGAAACTACTCGGCCTGCGAGCGGGCCCGGGCCGAGCGGCTCGCGGCGCAGCGGGCCCTCTACGAAAAGCAGCAGCGCGAGGTCGCGGCGCTCCACGCCTTCATCGACCGTTTCCGCGCCAAGGCGACCAAGGCGCGCCAGGCGCAGAGCCGGCTGAAGGCGCTCGCGCGCATGGAGGAGATCGCCCCCGCCCACGTCGATGCGCCGTTCTCGTTCCGCTTCGCCGAGCCGGCCGCGATGTCCGATCCCCTGCTCCAGCTCGAGGAGGCCGCCGCCGGCTACGACGGCCGGCCGGTGCTCGAGCGGCTGTCGCTGAGCCTGCGGCCGGGCAGCCGGATCGGCCTCCTGGGCCGCAACGGTGCCGGCAAGTCGACGCTGGTGAAGCTATTGGCCGGTGAGCTGTTGCCGCTCGCCGGCAGGCGGCGCGAAGGCCGCAACCTCGCGATCGGCTACTTCGCCCAGCACCAGCTCGAGCAGCTGCGCCCCGACGAATCGCCGCTCAGGCACCTCGCACGCGCCGAGCCGGCCACGCGCGAGCAGGAACTGCGCGATTACCTCGGCAGCTTCGACTTCCGCGGCGACCAGGTGCTCGCGCCCTGCGGCCGCTTCTCGGGCGGCGAGAAGGCGCGCCTCGTGCTCGCGCTGCTCATCCGCACCCGGCCCAACCTGCTCCTGCTCGACGAGCCGACCAACCACCTCGACCTGGAAATGCGCGAGGCGCTCACCCTCGCGCTCGCCGAGACCGAGGCCGCCGTCGTGCTCGTTTCCCACGACCGCCACCTGCTGTCGACCACCTGCGACGAGTTCTGGCTGGTGGCCGACGGGCGCGCGACACCCTTCGACGGCGATCTCGGCGACTACGCGGCCTGGCTCGCCCGCGAGCGCGCCGCCGGCCGCGCGCCGGCGCCCGACAAGACCGCGGAAAAGGCGGCCCGCCTGCGCGAGGCCGAGGCGCGCAAGTCGGCCGCCGCGGTGCGCCGGACGCTGGAAAAGGAAGCGGAGGCGATCGAACGCAGGCTCGAGGGTTGGCAGGCGGAACGGGCGGCGATCGAGGCGGAGCTTGCCGACCCCGCGCTCTACGCCGCGGCCGACCGCGCGCGCATCGACGCGCTCGGCCGGCGGCAGGCCGAGCTCGCCGGCCTCATCGAGGCCGCCGAGGCCCGCTGGCTGGAAATCCACGAGTCGCTGGAGAATGCGGCCGTCGGGTAAAATCGCTGCTTTTTCAGGAGCATCGCCGTGCAACTCGTCTGCCTCGACCTCGAGGGGGTGCTGGTCCCGGAGATCTGGATCGAATTCGCCGAGCGCACCGGCATTGCCGAGCTGCGCCGGACCACGCGCGACGAGCCCGACTACGACAGGCTGATGAAATACCGGCTGGCGCTGCTCGAACAGCATCGGCTCGGCCTGCCGGACATCCAGAAGGTGATCGCCGGCATGGCGCCGCTGCCCGGCGCCAAGGATTTCCTCGATGCGCTACGGCAGGACTACCAGGTGGTGATCCTCTCCGACACCTTCTACGAGTTCGCCATGCCGCTGATGCGCCAGCTCGGCATGCCGACGCTGTTCTGCCACCGGCTCGAAGCCGACGAGCGGGGCTTCCTGGTCGCTTACCACCTGCGCATGCCGAACCAGAAGCAGGAATCGGTCCGGCGCTTCAAGGAGCTCAACTTCCGCGTCATCGCCGCCGGCGATTCCTACAACGACACGGCGATGCTCGCCGAGGCGCACGCCGGCATCCTCTTCCATGCGCCCGAGAACGTCGTCCGCGAGTTCCCGCAGTTCCCGGTCACGGAAAGCTACGCCGAACTGCGCGCCGCGATCGACGCTGCCGCGAAGACGGTCGGCGATGCATAGGGAGCGCTTCTACACCCTCGCGGCCTCCTGCCCGGACCGGAGCGGCATCATCGCCCGCGTCACCGGCTTCATTGCCGAACACGGCGGCTGGATCCTCGAATCGAGCTTCCATTCGGACGAAGGCAACGAGACGCTGCCGGCGCGTTACTTCATGAGGATCGAGGTGAAGGCCGACTCGCTGCCCTTCATGCTCGCCGAGTTCCGCGAACGCTTCCGGCCGATCGCCGAGGAGCTCGGCATGGACTGGCGGATCACCGACAGCGCGGTCAAGAAGCGCGTGGTCATCCTCGTCAGCCGGCAGGAGCACTGCCTCTACGACCTGCTCGCCCGCTGGCAGGCGAAGGAGCTCGACGTCGAGATCCCCTGCGTGATCTCGAACCACGACACCTTCCGTGGCTTCGTCGAATGGCACGGCATTCCCTTCCACCACGTGCCGGTGACGTCCGACAACAAACCGGCCGCCTTCGCCGAGATCCGCCGTCTCATCGACGAAGTCCGCGCCGACACCATCGTGCTCGCGCGCTACATGCAGATCCTGCCGGCGGAGCTCTGCGCCGCCTATCCGGCCCGCATCCTCAACATCCACCACAGCTTCCTGCCCAGCTTCGTCGGTGCCAAGCCCTACCACCAGGCGTACCAGCGCGGCGTGAAACTCATCGGCGCCACCTGCCACTACGTGACGGCCGACCTCGACCAGGGGCCGATCATCGAGCAGGACGTGATCCGCATCGACCATTCCGATTCGCCCGACGACATGGTCCGCTACGGCAAGGACATCGAAAAGACCGTGCTCGCCCGCGGGCTCGCCTACCATCTCGAGGACCGCGTGCTGGTCCACGGCAACAAGACCGTGGTCTTCCGCTGAATCGGCACCGGGCCTCTCTGACCTTGCATTTTGTGCAATGACTGCACAAAATGCATGGATGATTGAACGTGACTTGCGTGCGCTCGTCGATGTGCGCCTGCGCCAGCAGCCGGCGGTCGCCCTGCTCGGGCCGCGACAGGCCGGCAAGACCACGCTGGCGCGCGCGGTGGCTGCCAGCGTCCCCGGCAGCCGCTATCTCGATCTCGAGCGGGAATCCGACCGCCGGCAGCTCGAGCGGGCCGACCTGTTCTTCGAACGGCACCGCGACCGCCTCGTGATCCTCGACGAGGTACAAGCCATGCCCGACCTGTTCGCCGGTCTGCGGCCGGAGATCGATGCCGATCGCCGCCCCGGGCGCTTTCTGCTGCTCGGCTCGGCCAGCGGCAGGTTGCTGCACCAGAGCGCCGAGTCGCTGGCGGGGCGCATCGCCTACCTCGAGCTCACGCCCCTCCTGCTCCATGAGGTGGTCGCGGCCAGCGACACCGATGCCGAGGAGCGGGCCGGCACCCTGTGGCTGCGTGGCGGTTTCCCGCGCAGCTTTCTGGCCGAAGACGACATGGCTTCGGCCGCCTGGCGCGACGACTTCGTCGCCACCTTCCTCGCCCGTGACCTGCCCCAGCTCGGCATCACCATTCCGGCGGAAACGCTGCGCCGTTTCTGGCGCATGTGCGCGCATCTGCACGGCCAACTGCTCAATGCCTCGCAACTGGGCGCGGCGCTCGGCGGCGTGGCCCACACCACGGTCGGGCGCTATGTCGATCTGCTCGTCGATGCACTGATGCTGCGGCGCCTGCCGCCTTATTTCGCCAATGTCGGCAAACGCCTCGTCAAGTCGCCCAAGGTCTATCTGCGCGACAGCGGCATCCTGCATGCTCTGCTCGGCATTCGTACGCTCGACGATCTGCAGGGGCACCCGATCGCCGGCATGTCCTGGGAGGGATTCATTCTCGAACAGATCCTCGCGGTACTCCCGCCACTGGCGGTCGTCGGCTTCTACCGCACTGCGGCAGGAGCGGAGCTCGATCTCATCGTCGAGCATGGCGGGCGGCGCATCGGTTTCGAGATCAAGCTGTCGACGGCCCCGACGCTGACGCGCGGCTTTTGGAACGCCTGTGAAGACCTGGGATTGGCGCAGGCCTATGTCGTCGCGCCGGTGCGCGAGCCCTATCCCGTGGCGGAAAACGTCGAGGTGATCCCCCCCTTCGCGCTGGGGCCGGCGATCTGGCGTTGAGCGCCGGCGTGTTACGGCGGCTGACCAGCCCGGAGGGCGCAGGACGCCGCGTAGCGGCGGTCCCAAGCGAAGCGAGGGATGGGGCGAAGCCCCACAGTTTCGGGGCGGCAGTCCGGCAGGCCGGGGAGCACGTCGCCCAAACAAAAAGGGCGCCCGGGGGCGCCCTGAACCGAGACAGAAGCTCGGAGGGAGGAGATTCACCACATCCCAGCGAAGACTCAGTAGTGGTAGGCGGATTCGCCGTGGCTGGCGATGTCCAGACCTTCCCTTTCCTCGTCCTCGCTGACTCGCAGTCCAACAGCGATATCGGCAATCTTGTAGGAAACTGTAGCCACTATTCCGGACCAGATGAGGGTGACGCCCACCGCCGTCGCCTGGGCGACGACCTGGCCCATGATGTCGTACTCGGGCGAGGCGGCGTTGGCGACGTAGTCCCAGATGCCGGCACCGCCGAGGCTCGGTGCGGCGAAGACGCCGGTCAGGATCGCGCCGAGGATGCCGCCGACGCCATGGACGCCGAAGACGTCGAGCGAGTCGTCGGCCTTGAGCAGCTTCTTCAGGCCATTGACGCCCCAGAGGCAGGCCACCCCGGCCGCGAGCCCGATGACCAGCGCGCCGACCACGCCGACGAAGCCGGCCGCCGGGGTGATCGCCACGAGCCCGGCGACCGCGCCCGAGGCCGCACCGAGGAGCGAGGGCTTGCCTTTGATCATCCATTCGACGGAGGTCCAGGACAGCGCCGCGCAGGCCGTGGCGAGCCAGGTATTGACGAAGGCAAGCGCCGCCGTGCCGTTGGCTTCGAGCGCGGAACCGGCGTTGAAGCCGAACCAGCCGAACCACAGCAGCGAGGCGCCGATCATGGTCATCGTCAGACTGTGTGGCGCCATGGCGACGTTGCCCAGGCCGACGCGCCGGCCGACCATCCAGGCGCCGACCAGGCCCGCGACGGCGGCGTTGATGTGCACCACGGTGCCGCCGGCGAAGTCGAGCGCGCCCTTCTGGAACAGAAAGCCCGCGGTGGCGTTGAGTTTGTCTGCCGCCTCGGCCGAGACGTAGCCGTCGGGGCCCGCCCAGTACCAGACCATGTGCGCCATCGGCAGGTAGCTGAAGGTGAACCAGAGCACGGCGAAGACGAGCACCGCAGAGAACTTCACCCGCTCGGCGAAGGCGCCGACGATGAGGCCGACCGTGATCGCCGCGAAGGCGCCCTGGAAGGCGACATAGACGAACTCGGGAATCACCACGCCCTTGCTGAACGTACCGGCCATCGAATCGGGCGTCACGCCCGAGAGGAACAGCTTGTCGAGCGAGCCGAAGAAGGCGTTGCCCTCGGTGAAGGCGACGCTGTAGCCGTAGACGGCCCAGAGCACGCTGATCAGCGCGAAGATGGTGAACACCTGCATGAGCACCGAGAGCATGTTCTTGGCGCGCACGAGGCCGCCGTAGAAGAGCGCGAGGCCGGGAATCGACATCAGCATGACGAAGGCGGTGGCGACGATCAGCCAGGCCGTGTCGCCCTTGTTCGCCACCGGGGCCGCGGCCGCGGTGACGGCGGCCGCCGCCTCGGCGGCCGCGGCGGCGGCGGGTTCGGCATCGGCCCAGGCGAGGCCGCCGATGCCGGCGGCAGCGAGACCTGCCGCCAGTTTGAGCATTGCGTTCATGGCGTTTCTCCTAGAGTGCGTCCGTGCCGGTTTCGCCGGTGCGGATGCGGATGACCTGTTCGAGGTCGAAGACGAAGATCTTGCCGTCGCCGATCTTGCCGGTGCTGGCGGCCTTCTCGATCGCCTCGATGACCTGGTCGAGCATCTCGGACTTGATCGCGGCCTCGACCTTCACCTTGGGCAGGAAATCGACGACGTACTCGGCGCCGCGGTAGAGCTCGGTGTGGCCCTTCTGCCGGCCGAAGCCCTTGACCTCGGTGACCGTGATGCCCTGCACGCCGACGGCGGCGAGCGCTTCGCGCACCTCGTCGAGCTTGAGGGCTTGATGATGGCGGTGACCATTTTCATGATCGTTCCTTTCGTCCGTGCAATCAGAAAGTCTTGCCGAAGGTGAGCACGAGCCGCGTCTTGCCGGCCTCATAGGCGCTGCTGCCGTCGTGCTTGACGAAGCAGTAGACATCGGAAGACGAAGCCGGGGCGCCGCCGGCGCAGGCGTCCTTGGCGTTGGTGCCGACGATCGCGGCGCCCAGCGTGCCGATGCCGACATCCTTGGTCACGCCGACCTTGTAGTCGGTATAGGAAGCGTCGGCGAAGCCCTTGACCTTCTGGTGGCCGATGTGGCCGGTCACGCCCCAGCCGTCGCCGAGGTCGAAGGCCGCATTGACCTCGAGATAGCCGGAACCCTTGGTCTTCGTGCCGTCCGGTTTCGTCCAGCCGAAGAGGCTCGTGGTCGTGTGCGAATACTTGACCGTCAGCCATTCCCAGGTCAGCGCGCCATAGACTTCGGTGGTGTCCGGCTTGGCGGCGCCCGAAGGCTTGCCCGTGCCCGGGTAGTTGTAGGTCAGCACGCCGACGTCGTAGCCGAGCGGACCGGCCGTACCCTTGTAGCCGCCGTAGACGTCCACCTCGAGGCTGGCGCTGGCGCCGGCCACGGCATCGGAGATCCAGCTGATGTTCGAGCCCCAGATGCCGACGTAGGCGCCGCTCGGGTGCGCGTAGTCGAAACCGCCCTGGAAGGCCGGCTTGCCGCGGGTCTGACTGATGCCGCGGTAGAGGTATTCGGAGGCGATCGTGAAGTTGCCGGTGAAGGGCGAGGGCGCGGCTGCCGGGGCGGCCTCCTCGGCGGCGAAGACGGCGGCGGGGATCGAGAGGGCGCCGATGACGGCGGTGGCGATGAGGGATTTGTGCATGATGAGACTCCTTTTCGATGAGATGCTGGCGCCAGACCCTCTGCACATGTCGTGCCAGCAGGAAAAATCTCGGGAATTCAATGTCGTGTGATTTCGTTCATTGCGGTGCGGCAAGCGCATGCACCAAGGCGGACAGGCGCTGTCCGCGAGAGCACACATTCGGTGCGCCCGGCGGCCGATGACCGCGTGCTAGCATTGGCGTATCCCCTCGGCTGACTTTCGACGGTGCCGCCATGTCCGACCCCAGGCCGCTCGACGAGCTTGCCCAGCGCATCTCCGCCCTCATCGCCGCGACGCCGGCGAGGGACGTGGAGAAGAACCTGCGTGCCCTGCTGACGAGCGCGCTCGCCCGTCTCGACCTCGTCACGCGCGAGGAATTCGACATCCAGCGCGAGGCGCTCTCCCGTGCGCGCGAGCGGCTCGCGGCGCTGGAGGCGAAGATCGCCGAACTGGAGCAGGGCCGCCGCTGAGATGTCGCTCGCGGTGCTGAGGAGCCGGGCGCTCGCCGGCATGTCGGCGCCGGACGTGACCGTCGAAGTCCATCTCGCCGCCGGCCTGCCCTCCTTCACCCTCGTCGGCCTGCCGGAAACCGAAGTCAAGGAGGCGCGCGACCGCGTGCGCGCGGCGATCCAGAACTGCCGCTTCGAATTCCCGGCGCGGCGGATCACGGTCAACCTCGCGCCGGCCGACCTGCCCAAGGAGTCCGGCCGCTTCGACCTTGCCATCGCGCTCGGCATCCTCGTCGCCTCGGGCCAGGTGCCGGCGCAGGCGCTCGATGCGCACGAGTTCGCCGGCGAGCTTTCGCTCTCGGGCGGGCTGCGGCCGATCCGCGGCGCGCTGGCCATGTGCGCGCAGGCGGCCGGTTCGGCGCGCGCCTTCGTGCTGCCGGCCGAGAACGCCGCCGAGGCCGCGCTGGTCCGTTCTGCCACCATCCTGCCGGCGAGGTCGCTCATCGAGGTCTGCGCGCACCTTTCGGGCGCCGCGCCGATCGCGCCCTTCGCTGCGGCTGGCGTGTTACCACGGCTGAGTTTTGTAAACGCCCCCGACCTCGCCGAGGTCAAGGGCCAGGCCCCGGCCAAGCGCGCCCTGGAGCTCGCCGCCGCCGGTGGCCACAGCCTCCTCATGGTGTGTACAATAGACCCCGTTCTTGCAACACAAAGGGGACACCATGAACAACACTACCAAGCCCATCAAGGCTTATAGCTACCTCAGGTTTTCCACTCCAGAGCAGATGCGCGGAGACAGTTTCCGCCGTCAGACAAGCATGGCCGAGGAATACGCCATGCGCCACGGTCTTGAGCTTGACGATCAACTGACCTTCCATGATCTCGGAGTATCGGCCTATCGTGGCCGGAACGCCGAGGCGGGAAGACTCGCCGAATTCCTCGAAGCAGTCCGTGCAGGAGTCGTCGCACCAGGTTCATTCCTTCTGGTCGAAGCCCTCGATAGACTCAGCCGACTGACGCCAAGGAAGGCATTGCGTGTGCTTGAGAGCATCATCGAGGAGGGAATCACTGTCGTGACTCTCAACGATGGCAAGAGCTACACGGAAAAATCCCTCGACGATGACCCAATGGACTTGATGATGGCAATTCTGCTGTTCATGCGAGCCAATGAGGAAAGTGCAACTAAGGCACGTCGCCTAAGGGCCGCATGGGAAGGCAAGCGAGCCAAGATCAACGAGAAGCCTTTAACGTCCGTTACCCCTGCATGGCTCACGCTGGACAAAGCGACAGGCTCCTTTCGAGTAATTGAAGGCCGGGGCGAAGTAGTCCAACGCATCTTCGACATGACCCTTGCGGGGGTTGGATACGAGCGAATCGCCGTAACCTTCAATACGGAGGGTATTCCGCCGTTTGGTCGTGCCGATGTCTGGCACAGGAGCTACGTCAAGAAGATTCTTGAGAATCCAAGCGTTACCGGTGTTCTCGTTCCCCATGTTGTGGAGCATCAGGAAGGCAAAACCATCAGGAAGCCTCTTGACCCCATCCCTGGCTACTATCCGGCAGTCGTTGAGGAGGAAACCTTTCAGCGCGTTCAGGCTATGCGAAGCGGCAACGGCCACCCGAGAACCAAGGGCAGAGCGACCATTACGAATCTGATTGCGGGCCTCGGCAAGTGCCCATGCTGTGCTTCGTCCTTGATCCGTGTGTGCAAGGGTTCGAGGGTGAAGGCTGGAAAACCATACCTTGTCTGCTCCCGTGCGAAGCTGGGTGCAGGTTGCACCTATCGAGCAGTTCATCAGGAAGCCGTTGAGAAAGCCTTGATTGAGAACGTGGGCTACATCGTTGCGAATGCCCCTTCCGGCGCTCACGACCTAGACGCCAGAATGGCCGAAGTCGAACTACAAATCGACGCCTTAGACGAGATGATTGAGAACGTCCTAGAGGCAATCGCCATCAGGCCATCAGCAGCCCTCACGACCAAGCTACGGGAGCTTGAAGACCAACGGGACGAACTTCAGCAGCAGCAAAAGGAACTGGCGAATCAGTACGCGGCAGCCTCAAGTCCGCTAGTAGAAAAGCGCCTACAAGAGATGAGTGACGCTCTCTTGGTTGATGTGATTGACCGCCCCCGTGCGAACGCACTGCTTCGCCAAGTGTTCAACGGCGTCACAGTGAATTGGAAGACCGGCAACCTCGAACTTGAGTGGAAGCATGGGGGCGAAGACATGACGATTCCCTTTGCGTGGCCGGACGAAGCCCGCTCTTGAACGGTGAAGCATCCCCCGCAGAAATCGAGTATTCACAGCCTCAGTGCATTGCCTTAGGATTCTGGTTTTCTACCCAAAGGACATGACGAGGAGTTGAGGATGGGGCTGTTCAGTGGCATCAAGAATACTTACAAGAAAAGTGAAGCTGCTGTTGTTGTGCAAAACGTGCTTGAAGACGCCAAGAGAATCGGCGTCTTTGATTCAGACCCCGCAAAGGTTGCCAACAAGATGATTGAAGCTGCTTGGTCTTCGCGGCCAGATGTATTCGACGGTAGCTATGGAGTACGCCCACACAAGGTGGCTGTTGCGGCCTTCTCGTTTGCATACGCCATAGCTAACGCTCCAAAACCCGGCGTCTTGCGAAGCACGTTGTTCTACCCATTCAGTAAGTTGATGATTGAGATTGAGAGAAATGCGGATTTTTTTCCGTTCAATAACATCGACAACAAACTACTATCCACTGCCGTATCCATACACCGTGACCTAATCAAGGAAATGGAGAGCGATCCCTCAGGCGAGCTTACAAACCAGCTAGAGGGCATTCTCAGCAAAAGCGGCCTATGAGGTCTGTCATCGGCCATTGATTGTCCGGACTGGAGACGCGGATCATGGGTTTTCTGACTCCCACCCCCAATACTGAACACCAAACAAACACCCTCAAGGGCACAAAGAAGCCGTTTTTTGAGGTCGGGCAATACCAACCCATTGCCAAACCAAGAAAACGGCTTGTAGCGCGTTTTACGGGCTTCCTTGCTGACCGAATAAGACCACGAAGCACGGCCATTCAATCGTCATTTTATGACTTTTGCAAGCCTCTGATTTTTCTGTGTTTTTCAATTAACACACACCATAGGAGGAATCACACCTCCGGGGGGACTCCGAAGGCCGTGCGACGGTGATGCCAATTCGAGCATCCTGTGAGCAGGTTTCGCAACTCCCTTACCCACCTCTTTACGCCTCCAAGCGGCAGCCATGACACAGGGCATGGGGTTGAACTTGGCACAGTTGGTGGTCGTGCAGAAGGGCACGGCCATTGAGACAGGCGACGTGTCACCCAGCAAGGCAGCAGCCAGGGTGACTACCTGAGCGACGACGACCAAGGCCACCAACAACCTTGCTGAATGTCGTTCAGGGATGCGGTGATGGGGGGTAAGGGGGGTACAACCGAGACCATGCTCTGGTGATACCTGAAGATTACCTCTTCAGTTTCAACGCTGGTGATACCGATGGTGTCACCGGAGACTCCCCTGAGGTTTCACATCGGAGAGACCAGCATCTTTCCGAGGTGACACCGCCTCCATGTTCTTCATCCATGAATAACCAAGATGAAGACTCAGCACAGGTGAAACCGAACGCCACCCGGTGATGAACCGAGCGTGACCGCTTCGGTGTTCCTGTGAATCTCACTCCGGCCTCCCCAAGGCCATTCCCTTAACCAGCCCGATCCGTAAAGCCCGTGTGTTGCCATGTCAGTTCCCCGTGTAGTGGGGGCTGGTGGCTGACATGGAGGGGCTTCACGCGGGTTTTACCGATAGGAAGACTACACGCATGAACATTATCAGCTTTGCATTTCCTTCTGCCGAGAATTCGGAAAAATCTGAATCCTCTGTCAGGGTGATCTCCCAAGACGGCGAGTCTTGGTTTGTTGCTGGAGACATCGCTGAAATTCTTGGGTATCGAGAAGCCAAGGACATGGCCCGTAATCTCGATGATGACGAAAAGGGGGCGCACATTGTGCCGACCCTTGGCGGCGATCAAGCAGTCCTGATCATCAACGAATCGGGTCTCTACTCAGCCATCCTCAGGAGTCGCCGAAAGGAAGCCAAGCGTTTCAAGAAATGGATCACCTCCACGGTGCTTCCCTCGATCCGTCAGCATGGCGGTTACTTGGCAGGTCAGGAGAGCTTGTCACCAACATTGGTGGCCGCTCTTCACAAGACAATCCGCGAAAACGCTCTCCCTGCTCTTCGCTACTACGACAAGCTGACGGAGCATGATCACTGGAAATCGCCAGCGAGACGCCAAGCGAGTAGCGAATGGGCAATCCAAGAGGCCGCGCTGAAGTTTGATCTCCCTGTATCGCTGATGGCAAAGCTCACCGATCAGGGCGTCTCTGCGCTGTCAGCCTGAGACAGGAGGCGACATGACTGATCAACCCGTTTCGATCTACACGGATGGGGCATGTCGCGGCAATCCCGGCCCCGGTGGCTGGGGTGTCATCCTGAGCCGAGGTAAGCAGTACAAGGAACTGTACGGGGGCGAACCTGAGACCACAAACAACCGAATGGAACTGACAGCGGCCATCAAGGCACTGCAAGCCCTCAAGCGCCCCCTTCCGGTCACCCTCTACACGGACTCGAAGTACCTTGTTCAGGGGATGACCCAATGGCTCCCCAAGTGGAAAGCCAAGGGGTGGCGCAAGGCTGACGGAAAGCCGGTCGAGAATGCTGACCTGTGGAAGGCACTTGATGAAGCGACCTCCGTCCATGACGTTCAGTGGCATTGGGTGCGAGGCCACAACGGAAACCCCGGCAACGAACGCGCCGATGCACTGGCGAATCTGGGGATAGAGTCCCTGAGGTGGCAGTTGTGCGAAAGCCTAGTTCTGCAATAGCCTAAGTCAGACTTAGCCCAAGAAAGCAAAGAAGCCCAAGGCTACCCCTCGAAAGGTGGTCTTGGGCTTTTTTCGCAAAGCTGGCATGGTATTTGCTCTGCACCTGTGCCTATCTGTTCTTTTTTCAGCCCTGTATCGCCCCTGTGGTCCGCCTGTCGGACGGAGCAGGACTATCAAACATCGGCGACTTCAGGGCTTCCCCCTCGCGTATCACCTGTTCAACAATCGCCCCCACTGGAAACCCAAACGAGTACCCGAAAGCAGTAACTGCACAGAGAACCTTGGCGATTTCCTTGGACAGGGCATCAAGCCTTTCCTGCTCATTCTCGCCATTCTCTGCCGCCTCCTGAGCATCGTACCAAGCGTTATTCATGGCCGATAGTTGCTCATTCACAAGCTGGGCATAGTGGTCGATTAGGCTGGAGTCCGTGCTAGGACGCACCGGGTCATCACCCTGCACGGTTTCACCCTTGGCAATCATCAGCGCCTTCACCCGATCAAACATGCGCGGCATCTCCCCCGGTGGCCTGAGGACGCCCCAACAGGCACACTACAAGATGAAGCCCCGGCATCCAGAGTTGAAACTCCTTTGCCACTGCCGTTGTTCTGTTCTCGGTTTGAATCCACCGCTCCCCGCTCTGATGCCCCCAGCCCTCAGCGAACACCTCAAGGCGGCCCAGACGGAAAAACACAGGACGACGGATGAAAAACATAGGCATTACCTCCTTGGTCTTGTTGAAGAAGGGGCGGATGCTACCCTGTTTTGGTTACTGTGAACAGGGGGTTATGCTGAAAATATCTCAATTAAAACAACGTATTAAATGACATTCCGCGACAATTGCCAATGTAGAGATATTGAAAGCACGGCGCAGCAAGGAACCGACAGGCATATTTGCAAGGTGTCATTTTGTGACAACACGAAAACATCGCCACCGGCCAGCGTTACGCCTTCTATGCGATGTCCAACGCGGATCGCCGCAAGTTCGCACACCTGGGAAAGTGAGGTGACCATGAGTGACGTACAACTTTTCGATTTCAAGTCCCACCAGATTCGCGTGGTGGAGATCAACGGTGCCCCGTGGTTCGTTGCTGTGGATGTATGCAGCACCCTCGGTCTGGTTAATACCACGATGGCCGTAGCTTATCTGGATGAAGACTGCAAACTTCAATTCAACCCAGATTGTCCATTAGCGATTCTGCAGCGCATGAATGACAGGCGGAGCCGAAGCGTTGGCCCAGAGTCCGGCGAACCAGGCGCGTTTTCGGCGGGGTACGGACAGCATCAGGCGGTTCTGGCTGGCGTCCTGGT